>NZ_JBIAVO010000022.1:0-127524 GCF_042894345.1 Kitasatospora sp. NPDC001540 | reverse complement strand
AACGTCACCCGGAACCGTCTGGGCAGACTCGTCCGCCAAGGCACGCTTATCCAGCCCCGACGAGGCCTCTACCAAAAACGGACTTAACGCCCTCTAACACCCCACCGAACAGCCGGCCCGCAGGAGCCCCCACCCCCACGGGGAGCCCCTGCGGGCCGGCCCGTTTCCCGGCCCGTTTCCCGGCCCGGACGCCGTCGGGGCCGGGCCCGGACGCCCGCCACCGCCGCCGTACCGGGCCCGCCACGGGGTCGCCCCCGCCCGGGGAGCGGGCCCCTGCCCCCGCACCACACCGTGCCCCTGACGGCCCCTCGGTGCCCCCGGACGTGGCTCCGGGCGTGGCTCCGGACGTGGTTCCGGAACGACGCCGGGACGCACGACGGCCGCGCCCCCTGCCCGCGGGGGCGGGAGGGGGCGCGGCCGTCGGGGTGGGGCGGGTCAGGCGGTGCGGATGTCCGCGTGGAGGCGGCGGGTGTGGTCCAGGGGGCGGACCGGGCCGGTGAGGTGGACGGTGGCGGTGAGGTGGGCGGTGGTGCTGGAGGCGGCCACCCGCAGTTCCAGGGCGCCGGGTTCGACGATCCGGCGGCCGTCGCGTCCGGTGAAGGAGGCGAGGTCGGCGGGGACGTCGATCAGCACGCGGGTCTGCTCGCCGGGCTCCAGGGTGACCCGCCGGTAGCCGATCAGGCGCTGGACGGGCTGGACCACGCTGGCGACGGGGTCGTGCAGGTAGAGCTGCACGGTCTCGGTGCCGGTCCGCTCGCCGGTGTTGCGCAGGGCGAAGGAGAGGGCGAGCGTGCCGTCGGTCTCGGCGGTGCCCCGTTCGACCTGGAGGTCGGTCCAGTCGAAGGTGGTGTAGCCGATGCCGTGGCCGAAGCCGAACGCCGGGGTCGGGTCGGTGCTGGAGACCTCGCTCGGGCCGGCCAGGCGGGCGGCCAGGTAGGTGGAGGGCTGGACACCGGGCCGGGCCGGGACGCTGACGGGCAGGCGGCCGGACGGGTTGACCCGGCCGCTGAGCACCCCGGCGACCGCCTCGGTCCCGGCCTCGCCGGGGAAGAAGGTCTGCACCAGGGCGGCGGCCTCGGTGACGGCGCGCCCCAGCGCGTAGGGACGCCCGGCCAGCAGCACCGGGACGACCGGCGTCCCGACGTCCAGCAGGGCGTCGAGCAGCTGCTGCTGCACGCCCGGCAGGTCGAGGGACTCCACGTCGCAGCCCTCGCCGCTGGTGCCGCGGCCGAACAGTCCGGCCCGGTCGCCGAGGGCGAGGACCACCACGTCGGCGCGGCGGGCGGTGTCGATCGCCTCGGCGAACCCGGAGGTGTCGGTGCCGTCGACGTCGGTCCCGGCGACCGTCCAGATCTCGCTGCCGGGGAACTCGGCGGCCAGCGCCTGGCGCAGCGTGGGCAGTTCGATGCCGACGGGGACCTCGGGGTGCTGGCTGCCGACGTGCACCGGGAAGGCGTAGCAGCCCAGGACGGAGGTCGGGGTGTCGGCGTTGGGGCCGATCAGCGCGATCCGCCGGGGGGAGCGCAGCGGGAGGGTGCCGTCGTTGCTGAGCAGGACCACGGCCCGCTCGGCGATCTCGCGGGCGAGGGCGCGGTTCTCCGGGCGGTCCAGGTCGACGCTGCCGCGCAGCGCGGCCGGGTCCTCCAGCGAACGTCCGGCCAGGGCGGCGGGGACGGCGTCCCAGTCCTCGTCCAGCAGGCCGAGTTCGGCCTTCTGGGCCAGGACGCGGCGCAGCGCCCCGTCGATCAGCGCCTCGGGGACGGTGCCGTCCTCGACGGCCCGCAGCAGGGGTTCGCCGAAGGTCTTGACGGTGGGGAGCTCGACGTCGACGCCGCTGGCCAGGGCGAGGGCGGCGGCTTCGGCCCAGTCCCCGGCGACGCCGTGCAGCACCTTGAGGAAGGCGATGCCGAAGTAGTCGGCGACCACGGTGCCGTCGAAGCCCCAGGTGTCGCGCAGCAGCCCGGTCAGCAGCTCGCCGTCGGCGGCGGAGGGGATGCCGTCGGTGTCGGTGTAGGCGTGCATGACGGAGCGCGGGCGGCCCTCGCGGACGGCCATCTCGAAGGGCGGCAGGATGACGTCGGCGCGTTCGCGGGTACCCATGCCGACGGGGGCGAGGTTGCGCCCGGCGCGGGAGGCGGAGTACCCGGCGAAGTGCTTGAGGGTGGCGATGACGCCCGCCGACTCCAGGCCCTGCACGTAGGCGGTGGCCACGGTGCCGATCAGGTACGGGTCCTCGCCGATGGTCTCCTCGACCCGGCCCCAGCGGCCGTCGCGGACCACGTCGAGGACGGGGGCCAGGCCCTGGTGGACGCCGACGGCCCGCATGTCGCGGCCGATCGCGGCGGCCATCTCGCGGATCAGGTCGGGGTCGAAGGTGGCGCCCCAGGAGAGCGGCACCGGGTAGGCGGTGGCGCCCCAGGCGGCGAAGCCGGCCAGGCACTCCTCGTGGGCGAGGGCGGGGATGCCGAAGCGGTTCGCGGCGGCGATCCGCTGCTGGCTGCGGGCCAGCGAGAGCGCGCCGAGCGCCGGGTCGACCGGGCGGGTGCCGAACGGGCGGGTCAGCTGGCCCAGTCCGTTCGGGAGCAGCTCGTCCAGGTCGGGCGGCTCCTCCATGTCGTGCTGGTGCGGGGCGACGTCGCCGCCCTCGTCGGAGGCGCCGACCCAGAGGCCGACCAGCTGGCCGAGCTTCTCGGGCAGGGTCATCTCGGCGATCAGGGCGTCCGCGCGCTCCGCCGGGGTCAGCGTGCGGTCGCGCCAGCGGGGCGCCGCGGTGGCGGGGGCTTCGGTAGGAACGGCCAGGTTCATCTTGTCGGTCACTTTCCTCCGACGCCCATGAGGCCCTGGACCAAGGCGCGACGGGCGAACAGGTAGACGATGAAGATCGGGAGCATCGACAGCACGACGGCGCTGAGCAGGCCGGGCACGTCGACGCCGTGCTCGGTCTGGAAGTTGTACAGGCCGAGGGTGATGACCTTGCTGCTCTCCGACTGGGTGAGGATCAGCGGGAACAGGAAGCCGTTCCACGCCTGGAGCGCCGAGAAGACCACGATGGAGGACAGACCGCCCTTGGAGAGCGGCACCACCATCTGCCAGAACACCCGCCACGGGGTGGCGCCGTCCATCGCCATGGCTTCGTACAGCTCGTTGTTGATGTCGCGCATCGCGCCGGTCAGCACCAGCGTGCACACCGGCAGGCAGAACGCCGCGGTGGGCAGGATGACGCCGATCAGGTGGTCGTACAGGCCGGCCTTGCTGATGACGTAGAACATCGGGACGATCACGGCCTGGGCGGGGATCGCCAGGCCCAGCAGGAAGATCCGGAAGACCGTGCTGATGGTCCTGCCCTGGGCCCGGACGATCGCGTAGGCCAGCGGGGGCACGACGAGCAGCACGATCGCGACCACGCTCGCCGTGACGATCACGGTGTTGAGGAAGTCCTGACCGAAGCCGTTGGAGAAGTCGTCGACGTAGTTCTTCAGGGTCAGGTGCTCGGGGAAGCTGAGCGGACCCTCGGAGGAGTAGCTGGCGCGGGTGCGGAACGTCGAGATCAGCAGGACGTACAGCGGGAAGCCGACGACGACCAGCCAGACCAGCGAGCCGAGCCCGGCGAGGTAGTTGGGACGCCTGCGCATCACAGTCCCTCCGTCGTGCCGCGCATCTTGTCGTAGCCGGAGAGGCGGACGACGGCGAGCGAGATCAGGGTGGCGACCACCACGAGGACCAGGGCGATGGCCGAGCCGGAGCCGAAGTCGAAGCTCTTGAAGGCCTGCTGGTACATGTAGAAGGCGCTGTTGGTGGTGTCGGTGCCCGGGCCGCCCTGGGTCAGGATCAGCACGGTGTCGAAGGTGGTGAGGCCGCCGACCAGCATCAGGATCACCGAGGTGATCATGGTGTTGCGCAGCTGCGGCAGGGTGATGTGCAGGAACTGCCGGACCTTGCCCGCGCCGTCGATCGCCGCGGCCTGGTAGAGCACCTGCGGGATCGCCCGGGCGCCGCCCTGGTAGAGCAGGGCGTGCATCGGCGTCCACTGCCACATGCCGACGAAGGTCAGCACGGCGATGGCGCCGCTCTGCGAGCCCATCAGGTTGCCGTCCCCGAACAGCCACTCCATCTGCGAGGGGACGCCGAAGTTGGGGTCGAGGATGGCGCGCCAGACCACCGATATCGCGGTGGCGGACAGCAGCAGCGGGATGAAGAAGATCGCGGACAGCACGGCGCGGTTGCGCTGGTGCCCGGCCGCCCACACGCCCAGCAGGATGCTGACCGGGGTCTGCACCACGACGCCGGCCACGGTCAGCACCAGGGTCAGCCAGATGCTCTGCGTCATCACCGGGTCGTGCAGCAGCTTGGTCCAGTTGTCCAGGCCGTTGAAGGTGGGCGCGCCGACGCCGTCCCAGCTGGTGAAGGACAGCACCGCGACCAGCACCAGCGGCAGGATCGCGAACAGCAGGAAGAAGACGGTGGCGGGCACCGCCCAGACCAGGCCCGGGCGGGTCACCCCGACGCCGGCCCGGCGCCCGGCGCGCGCGCGGCGGCCGGGCCCGGACCCTACGGAGGAAGTACTCATGGGGATTCGTCTCAGGAGGCGGGCAAGGCCTGCATGGCCTTGATGAAGCCGTCCACGTCGAGCTTGCCGCTGAAGAACTGCTGCACGGCGGTGTGGATGGGCGTGGCGGCGGCCGGCGGGTACGCCTGGTCCCAGGAGAGCTGGAACGAGGGCGCGGCCTTGACCAGGTTGTACTGGTACTTCGAGTACTCGGGGCTGGCCGAGGTGTCGAGGAACTGCTCGGTGTTGGTGGTGGTCGGCAGGTTGCCGATGGCGAGCTGGGCCTTCACGAACTCGTCCGAGTACATGAGCTTGAGGAACTCGGCGGCTTCCTTGGGGTGCTTGGTCTTCTTCAGCACCGAGTAGAAGTTGTTGGTGTTGCCGACCAGGTCCGCCGGGTCGCCCTTGCCGCCGGGAACGGACGGGAAGTTGCTGTAGCCGAGGTCGTTCTTGGCGAAGTCCGGGCTGGCGTCCTGCTGGGTGGCGTACGCCCAGGAGCCCATCAGCTCGAAGGCCGCCTTGCCCTTGGCCAGCAGGGCCGGGGAGCCGCCGTCGGTGAACTTCACCGAGTCGAAGTTCGTGCCGAACGCACCGGCGTCGACCAGCTGCTTGAGCATGCCCAGCGCCTTCTTCGACTCCGGGCTCTCCCAGGCGGTCTTGTCACCGGACAGCGCCTTCTGGAACAGTTCGGGGCCCGCGACCCGGTCGAAGACGTACTCGTACCACATCAGGGTCGGCCACTGGTCGCCGCCGCCGAGCGCGAACGGGGTGATGCCCTTGCCCTTGAGCACGGTGACGGCGTTGAGCAGCTCGTCCCAGGTCTTCGGGACGCTCAGGCCCGCGTCCGCCAGCACCTTCTTGTTGTTGAACAGCAGCACCGGCTGGGTGCCGCGCATCGGGATGCCGTAGGACTTGCCGTCGATCACCGCGGTGTTGAAGACGGAGGAGAGGAAGTTGCCCTTCAGGCCCGGGTCCGCGGCGATCATGTCGTCCAGCGGGAGGAGCAGGTCGGCCTTGACGTACGGCTGGATGCTGCCGCCGCCCCAGTTGAAGAAGATGTCCGGCGCCTGCGGCGTGTTGATGATCGTGTTCAGCTTGGACTGGTAGTCCGCACCGGGGATGGTGTCCAGCACGACCTTGACCTTCGAGGTCTTGTTGAAGGTCTCGACGATCTGCTTCTCGACCTTGTTGCTGGCGTCGCCGTAGACCAGCACGTGGATCGTGTTGGAGCCGCCGCCGGCGGAGGACCCGCTGCTGCTGCAGGCGGTCACGCCCACGGTCGCCAGGGAGAGGCCGAGGGCCACAGCGAAAGCGCGTCTCTTCATCTGGGGGTCTCCTAAAGTTTCGAGCCGAGTCCCGAAATAACTGCCTGGCCGGGACGCTAAGTTGCGAGCATGTTGCGGGTCAACCCCTCGCGCCGAGGGTTACTGAAGCGTGATCCGGGGTTGGCCCACGGCGGCCGTGCCCTATGCTGCGTCCATGGAAAAGGGCGATGAACTGGGACGGGTCACCCTCGCGGACATCGCGCGAGAAGCCGAAGTCTCGGTTTCGACGGTTTCGAAGGTCCTCAACGGGCGTACCGACGTCTCGGCGTCCACCCGGAACCGGGTCGAGCGCGTGTTGCGGGAACACGACTACCAGCGCGCCGCCCGCAACGGCGGCGAGGCGCCGCTGATCGAGATCGTCTTCCACGAGCTCGACAGCCTCTGGGCGATGGAGCTGCTGCGCGGCGTCGAGACCGTCGCCAACGAGCACGGGGCCGCGGTGGTGGTCGCCCACAGCGGCTCCCGGCACGCCCCCGGGCCCGGCTGGATAGACGCGGTGCTGCGGCGGCGGCCGCTCGGCGTGGTGCTGGTCTTCTCCAGCCTCCCGCCCGAGCTCAAGCGCCAACTCCGGGCCCGCTCCATCCCGTTCGTGGTCATCGACCCGGCCGGCAACCCCGACCCGGACGTGCCCTCGGTCGGCTCCGCGAACTGGGCCGGCGGCCTGGCCGCCACCCGGCACCTGATCGAGCTCGGCCACCGGCGGATCGGCATCGTCACCGGCCCCGAGGACACCCTCTGCTCGCTCGCCCGGCTCGACGGCTACCGCTCCGCGATGTCGATGGCCGGGATGGAGATCGACCCCGAGCTGATCGCCTTCGGCGACTTCCACACCGAGGGCGGCTTCGCCCGCGCCAAGCGGCTGCTGGAGCTCCCCGACCGGCCCACCGCGATCTTCGCGGGCAGCGACCTGCAGGCGCTCGGCGTGATGGAGGCGGCCCGGGTCCGCGGCCTGCGCGTCCCCGAGGACCTGTCCGTGGTCGGCTACGACGACCTGGACATCGCCCAGTGGACCAGCCCCGCGCTGACCACCGTCCGCCAGCCGCTGCGCGAGATGGCCGAGCAGGCCGCCCGGCTGATCCTCGCCCTGCGCAACGGGGAGGTCGGCGCCGCCCCGACCCGGCTGGAGCTCTCCACCACCCTGGTGGTGCGCTCCAGCACCGTCGCGCCCGGGCCGCGCTGAGCCGGTCACGGGTGGGCCGGGGTGGGGTTTTCGAAACTTTCAGCGTCTCGCCCCTTGCCCTGCCGACCTCGGCGGACTAATTTGTAGTCCGCCATTGCAAATGGGAACGGCCGTACGTCCGGGCGCCCCGCACCGACCCCTGGAGGTGCACCGATGACGACCACCGACCCGCTGGGCACCGACCCGACCGGCACCGACCCGCTCGCCAACTGGGCGGGGAACCTGGTCTTCGGCGCCCGCGCCGTGCACCGGCCGCGCACCGTGGAGGAACTGCAGGAGCTGGTCCGCCGCAGCGAGCGCGTCCGGGCGCTGGGCAGCGGCCACTCCTTCAGCCCGGTCGCCGACACCACCGGCGACCTGGTGCTGCTGGACGGCCTGCCGACCCGGATCGAGATCGCCCCGGACGCCCGCAGCGTCACCGTCTCCGCCGGCACCCGCTACGCGGAACTCGCGGTCGCCCTCCAGGCGGCGGGCCTCGCGCTGGAGAACCTGGCCTCGCTGCCGCACATCTCGGTCGCCGGGGCCACCGCCACCGGCACCCACGGCTCGGGCGACGGACGCCGCTCGCTCGCGGCCGCCGTCCGCTCGCTGGAGGTGGTCGGCGCCGACGGCGAACTGCGCACCACCTCGCACCCCGGCGCGGTGGTGCACCTGGGCGCGCTCGGCGTCGTCACCGCGCTCACCCTGGACGTGGTGCCCGCCTTCGCCCTGCGCCAGTACGTCCACCTCGGCCTGCCGCTGGCGCAGTACGCGGCGCACCTGGACGAGGTGCACGCCGCCGGGTGGAGCGTCAGCCTGTTCACCGACTGGGGCTCGGACACCGGCCGGGTCTGGGTCAAGCAGCTCGACGACGGCACCCCCGCCGCGACCGTCCCCGGCGCCCGGCCGGCCGACGCCCCGCAGCACCCGGTGCCGGGCATGCCCACCGACCACTGCACGGCCCAGCTCGGCGCCCCCGGCCCGTGGCACGAGCGACTGCCGCACTTCCGCCCGGAGTTCACCCCGAGCAGCGGCGCCGAGCTGCAGTCCGAGTACCTGCTGCCGCGCCCGGCCGCGCCTGCGGCGATCGCCGAACTCCGGGCCCTGGGCGCCCGGTTGGCGCCGGTGCTGCACATCTCCGAGGTGCGCACGGTGGCCGCGGACGAGCTGTGGCTCAGCCCCGCGTACGGGCGCGACTCGGTGGCCTTCCACTTCACCTGGAAGTCGGAGCCGGACGCCGTCGCCCCGGTGCTCGCCGCCGTGGAGCGCGCCCTGCTGCCGCTGGGCGGCCGACCGCACTGGGGCAAGGTGACGCACGGCCCGCGGGCCGCCGCCGCCAACTACGAGCGGCTGGACGACTTCCTGGCGCTGCGTCAGGAACTCGACCCGGAAGGGAAGTTCGGCAACGCCTTCACCAACGGGCTGAGCGCCGACCGCGCCTGACCCACCGTCGGCGCCGCGCCGCACCGTACCGCACCGCACCGCCGCTCCGCCGCCCGGGAGGCTCCCCGCTTCGCCGCCCGGTCCGCGGTACCCGTCCGTTGCCCGCCCGGACCTCGACCGAGGTGCGGGCGGGCAGCGGACGGGCCGATCGGCCGTCGGCCCGCAACGACGCGGAACCCGCCGACGGCCGATCCAGGCTTCCCGCACGGCAGTTGACCCGCCGCCACGCTCCGAAACCCGATCGGTCCGCACTCGGTGTCCCCGTACGGAACGCGGCCGTCGTTTCCGGCCGCCATTGCCGCGATTTTTCGAATGTTGCCAGAAAGTTTCTACCGGGGCGTTGACACTCGAAGTGTCCGGGTCAAAACTCGTCGCAGTCGGCCGTCGCCGACTTCCCCGAGCCGGGTCGCCGGTTCCATCCGCCTCCCGGGCTCCCCTGCGAACCACGAGGAGTCGCACCCCCATGCGCTTCAGCAACCTCTCGCCGCGCCCGCTGGTCGCGGCCCTGGCCGCCGCCGCCACCCTGGCGACCGGCCTGGCCCTGACCGCCGCCGACCCCACCCCGGCCCGGGCGGCCGGCTGCAGCGGCTACGTCGGACTCACCTTCGACGACGGCCCCTCCAACGACCACACCCCCGCCCTGCTCAACGCCCTCCAGCAGAACGGGCTGCGGGCCACCATGTTCAACGAGGGCCAGTACGCGGCCGCCTACCCGGCCCAGGTCCGGGCCGAGGTGGCGGCCGGGATGTGGGTCGGCAACCACAGCTACACCCACCCCCACCTGATCCAGGAGAGCCAGGCCCAGATCGACTCCGAGGTCGGCAACACCCAGACCGCCATCGCCAACGCGGGCGGCGGCACCCCGAAGCTGTTCCGCCCGCCGTACGGCGAGACCAACTCGACGCTGAAGAGCGTCGAGGCCAAGTACGGCCTGACCGAGGTGATCTGGGACGTCGACTCGCAGGACTGGAACGGCGCCACCACCGCCGCGATCGTCCAGGCCGTCGGCCGCCTCACCAACGGCCAGGTCATCCTGATGCACGAGTGGCCCGCCAACACCCTCGCGGCCATCCCGCAGATCGCCCAGAACCTGGCCTCCCGCGGCCTGTGCGCGGGCATGATCTCCCCGCAGACCGGCCACGCGGTGGCCCCCACCGACGGCGGCACCGGCGGCACGGGCGGCACCACCGGCGGCGGCACCGGCGGCAGCACCGGCGGTACGGGGGGCGGGAGTTGCACCGCGACGCTCTCCGCGGGCCAGTCCTGGAGCGACCGCTACAACCTGAACGTCTCGGTCACCGGCTCCAGCACCTGGAAGGTCACCGTCAAGGTGCCCTCCCCGGAGAAGGTCAGCTCCACCTGGAACATCAACGCCAGCTACCCGGACGCCCAGACCCTGGTCGCCACCCCCAACGGCTCCGGCAACAACTGGGGCATGACCATCATGAAGAACGGCTCCACCACCTGGCCCACCGTCAGCTGCAGCACCAGCTGAAGCCGGTTCCGGGCAGCCGGAAATCGCTTTTCCCGGGGTGCCCGGGAAAAGCGGAAACCATAGGTCGTGCACGTATTTCGCGGGCCGCGACGGTCGCGCACCCCCACCTGTCGGGTGCGCATTCCGCGGCCCCGGCGGCCGCCCGGCGGCCCGTCCTGCCCCTCCTCGGTTGCGAAACTTTCGAAGCGCTCTGATCGAAAATTGTGCCGCACTGCGCCGCCGTGCGCCATCGAATGCGCAGGCCTGGCGTTCGACTGCCCATCCCTCCGCCCGGTCATAGGGGCGCTGATCAGCAGTTTCCCTGACGAGGGCTCAACTCACTGACAGCCGACGCATTCGGAAACTCTGTCGAAAGTGTTGACAGCCCCTCGGGCGCCCCCCAACACTGTCGCCGGGCCCCACCCCCGTTCCCCCACCCACCCACAGAACGGACCCCCCATGAAGCTCCGTCACAAGGCTCGCGTCCTGCCGCTCGCCCTGGCCGCCGTCGTGCTGCTGCCCGGCACCGCCGACGCCGCGACCATCACCAACAACCAGACCGGCAACGACGGCGGGTACTTCTACTCGTTCTGGAGCGACGGCAACGGCTCCTCCTCGATGTCGCTGAACGGCGGCGGCAACTACAGCACCTCCTGGACCAACGTCGGCAACTTCGTGGCCGGCAAGGGCTGGAGCACCGGCTCCCGCAACCCCGTGACGTACTCCGGCACCTGGAGCACCAACGGCAACGCCTACCTGTCGCTCTACGGCTGGACCACCAACCCGCTGGTCGAGTACTACGTGGTCGAGAACTACGGCTCCTACAAGCCCACCGGCACCTACAAGGGCACCGTCACCACCGACGGCGGCACCTACGACATCTACGAGACCACCCGCTACAACGCCCCCTCCATCGAGGGCAACAAGACCTTCAACCAGTACTGGAGCGTCCGCCAGTCGAAGCGCACCGGCGGCACCATCACCGTCGGCAACCACTTCGACGCCTGGGCCCAGCACGGCATGAACCTCGGCACCATGAACTACGAGATCCTGGCCACCGAGGGCTACCAGAGCAGCGGCAACTCCAACATCACCCTGGGCTCCTCCACCGGTGGCGGCGGCACGGGCGGCGGCGGCACCGGCAGCTGCACCGCGACGCTCTCCGCGGGCGACTCCTGGAGCGACCGCTACAACCTGAACGTCTCGGTCACCGGCTCCAGCACCTGGAAGGTCACCGTCAAGGTGCCCTCCCCCGAGAAGGTCAGCGCCACCTGGAACATCAACGCCAGCTACCCCGACGCCCAGACCCTGGTCGCCACCCCCAACGGCTCCGGCAACAACTGGGGCATGACCATCATGAAGAACGGCTCCACCACCTGGCCCACCGTCAGCTGCACCAACGCCTGATCGGCGACTCCCCCCGAGGCCTCGGCCGCCCAGCGCACCGGCGGGTGCGTTCAGCGGCCGGGGCCGAGGAGCGTCCAGGGTTCGGGGCGGGCCAGGGCGAGGCGGGGGCGGCGTTCGGCCCAGTGGCGGACGGAGGCGGCCATCGCGGCGGCCGGGTCCGGGACCTTCCAGGTCGGCGTGAAGGGGCGGCGCATGCTGGTGTAGCTCTGGAACATCGCGAGGAGCTTGACGGCCTGCTGCTGGACGGGCGTGAGGTGCCGTTCGGCGAGCGGGAGGAAGAAGCGGTTCCAGCTCTCGGTCGGGACCAGCGGCGGCCGGTCCAGGGGCGCGGCGCCGTGCGCGGCGCGGAAGGCGTTGAGGGTGCCGAGGATGACGTCGAGCAGGGCGTCGAGGTCGAGGCTGTCCGGCCCGGCGGCGATCACCTCGGTGCGGGGCCGCTCGGGGGGCGCGGACAGGACGGCGGAGGTCAGCGCGGCGGCGACCTCGTCGACGGGGCTGATCTCGGCGTGGCCGGCCGGGTCGCCGACGACCACGGCGGCGGTGCCGGAGACCAGGGCCTGCAGCATCGTGTAGGGGCCGGAGAAGCGGGCGATCCCGCCGGTGCGGCGGCGGCCGACCACCAGCGGCGGGCGGACCAGGGTGAGCGGGCCGCGGTGCTGCTCGCGGGCGATCTCCTCGCAGCGCGCCTTGGACCACTCGTAGCCGTTGCGGTAGCCCGCGAACCCGCTGCCGCGCAGGTCCTCCGGGTTGCGGTCGCCGCCGACGTACGCGGTGGAGACCTGGACGAGGTGGGTGTCGCGGTCGGCGAGGGCGAGGACGGCGCGCAGCGGGTCGAGGTTGGCGGCGGTGGCCTCGTCGCGGCCGAGCGTCCAGCGGGTGCTGGCGGCGGCGTGCACGATGACGTCCCAGTGCCCGGCGAGGGCGGCGGGCGGCGGTTCGGTGCCCATCCGCCAGTGCACGACGCCCTCGCCGCGGCGGGCGACGGGGACGAGGTCGAGCCGACGGCCGTGTTCGGGGGCGGCGGCGCGCAGGTGGTGGGCGAGTTCGGTGCCGACGACACCGGTCGCCCCGGTGAGCAGGACGCGCATGGGGTGGCTCCCTCGGAAGCGGTCAGGTGGGGGGCGCGAGCACCAGGCAGGCGTTCTGGCCGCCGAACCCGAAGGCGTTGACCAGGACGGGCGCGGGGGCGACGGGGCGCGGGGCGCCGTGGACGAGGTCGACCAGGTCGGCTTCGGGGCTGCGGCGCAGGTTGGCGATCGGCGGGACGACGCCGCGGGCCGCGCAGTGCAGGGCGAGGGCGGCGGCGAGGGCCCCGGCGGCGCCGATCAGGTGGCCGGTGACGCCCTTGACGGCGGTGAGCGGCGGGGGCTGGCCCCGGTAGCAGCGGTCGACGGCACGGGCCTCGGCGCGGTCGCCGGGAACGGTGGAGGTGCCGTGGGCGCTGATGTGGCCGATGTCCGCGAGCGAGAGCCCGGCGTCGGCGACGGCCCGCTGCATGCAGCGGGCGGCGACCTCGCCGTCCTCGTGCGGGGCGGCGATGTGGAAGGCGTCGCAGTTCTCGGCGTAGCCCGCGATCTCGCCGTGGATGCGGGCGCCGCGGGCGCGGGCCGACTCCCAGCGCTCCAGGACCAGGACGGCGGCGCCCTCCCCCATCACGAAGCCGTCCCGGTCGGCGTCGAACGGGCGGCTGGCCAGGGCGGGCCGGTCGTTGCGCAGGGACAGCGCGCGCATCCGGGCGAAGGCTCCCATCACCACGGTGCTGACGGCCGCGTCGACGCCGCCGGCCACCGCGACGTCCAGTTCGCCGTGCCGGATCCGGCGGGCGGCCTCGCCGAGGGCGGTGCCGCCGCTGGCGCAGGCGCTGGAGTAGGTGGTGCAGACGCCCTGGAAGCCGTGGCGCAGCGCGACCCGGCAGGCGGGCGAGTTGGCCATCGTCCGCGGGACGGTGTGCACGGGCAGGTCGCGGGGGCGGTCGACGTAGCCCGCGGTGGCGGCCTCCATGCTGGACAGGCCGCCGATGCCGGTGCCGATCTGCACGCCGATCCGGTCGCGGGGCGCCTCCGCGGGCAGGGCGGCGTCGGCGAGGGCGTCGTCGGCGGCGCACAGCAGCAGTTGCGCGGGGCGGTCGATCTGCCGGGCCTCGCGGCGGCTGAGGTACGCCTCCGGGTCGAACTCCGGTACCAGGCAGGCGAAGTGGACCGGCAGGTCGGCCTCCACCAGCCGTTCCACCCGGGTGGCGGTGGAGCGGCCGGCCAGCACCGCGGCGTACACCTGGTCGAGGGTGTGGCCCGCGGGTGACTTGAGGCCGATGCCGGTGACGGCGACCCGGTGGCCGCCCGAGGGGTGCCGGTGCCGCGCGCTCACGCGGGGCCGCCCGGGGCGCGCGTCAGGGTGATCACCGCGTCGGCGGTGCGACCGGCCGGGTCGGCGGCGGCGGGGTCGGCGAGCCGGGCGTGCAGCAGGTCGACGGCGTGGCCGAGGTCGCGGGCCGAGAGGAGGTCGTCGGGGTCGATCCGCAGGCGCAGGGTGCGTTCCAACCGGGCGCCGACCTCCATGAGTTCGAGGCTGTCGATGCCGAACTCCTGGCCCAGGGAGGTCCGTTCGTGCAGCTCCTCGGGGTCGGTGCCGAGGACGTCGGAGACGACCGTCCGGACGGTGGCGGCGAGTTCCTCACGCGTGGGCACCCGGGTGCGCTCCTTCGGTGGTTCCTACGGTGACAGTCCGCACGGTCCGTTCGGCGGCGCCCAGTGCGGCGTCCAGGATGCTTGCGGCTTCGGCGAGTTGGGCCGGGGTGGTGAGCAGCGGCGGAAGCAGCCGGACGGTGGTGGGGCGGCTCAGGCAGGGCGAGACCAGCAGGCCGGTGGCGGCGAGTTCGAGCACCGTGGCGCCCGCGGCCTGCGGGGAGACGCAGTCGAGGCCGCGCAGCAGTCCGCGGCCGGGCACGGCCCGCACCACCTCGGGGTGGCGCTCCCGCAGGCCGACCAGCAGGGCGTCCAGTTGTGCGGCCAACTCGCTTCCTTGGTCCGCGAGTTGTTCGATGGCGTCGAGGGCGGCGGGTACGGCGGCGCAGCTCAGCGGGTGGCCGCCGAAGGTGGTCGAGTGCAGGAACGGGTCGGCAGCCAGCGGCGCGTACAGGCGCTCGGAGCACAGCAGGGCGGAGAGCGGGACGACGCCGCCGCCCAGTGGTTTGCCGAGCAGCACCCCGTCGACGGGCAGGCCGTCGGCCAGGGCGACCGAGCGTTCGCCGCAGCGGCGCAGGCCGCACTGGATCTCGTCGGCGATCACGAAGGCGCCGTCGCGGGCCGCGTCCGCGCACCACTGCCGGAGCACCTCGGTGGGCAGCGGCAGTGCGCCGTTCTCGCCCTGCACGGGTTCGAAGACGATCGCGGCCACCCGGCCGCCCGCGGTCTCCCGGCCGACCGCCGCCGGGTCCTCGGCGTCGACGTGCACGACGTCGACCTCGCTGCCGAGCAGGCCGCGCCGGTACAGCGGGCTGTGGGTGAGCGCGAGGGCGCCCAGCGACTTGCCGTGGAAGGCGCCGCGGACGGCCAGCACCCGGGGGCGGCCGGTCGCCAACCGGGCCAGTTTGACCGCGACTTCGACCACGTCGGCGCCGTTCAGGCCGAAGTGGACCTTGGGGAGCGCGTCGCCGAGGTAGCCGCTGAGCCGGGCGGCGGCCACGGCGGCGACCGGGTTGGCCAGGCTGCGGGTCGAGGTCGGCATGGCGTCCAGCTGGGCGCGGACGGCGGCGGTGACGGCGGGGTGGCGGTGGCCGAGCAGGGTGACGGCGTAGGAGCCGAAGTCCAGCGCGGTGCGGCCGTCGGAGAGCGTCACCCGGCAGCCCTCGGCGACCGACTCGACAGCGCCGCGCCCGGCGAAGCCACCGGTCAGGGCGAGCTTCGGGGAGCAGTGGCGGCGCAGCCGGTCGAAGGCGAGGCCCGCGTCGGTGTCCGTCGCCGGGTTCGGGAGGGTGGTGGTCACCGGGCGGCTCCCCGCAGGAGCATCCGCTGTTCGAGGGCGGCGAGCATCTGCGCGGCGCTGTCCCGCAGGGCGTCCGCCGCGACCGGGTTGAGCATCTCGGCGAGCAGCGGGATGCCGAGGTCGAAGTCGACGTGCAGGGCGACGGTGCTGCCGCCGCCGGGTGCGGCCCGCACCGCCCAGTGGCCGCTGAACGCGCCCAGGTCGCCGGTGAGTTGCTCGAAGTCGAAGCGGCGTGCGGCGTGGTCGATCAGCTCGGTCTCGGTCCAGCGCAGCACGGAGCCCTGCAGCCGGACCGACCAGGCGGTGGTGCGGTGCCGCTCGTCGGGCTGCTCGACCAGTTCGACCGCGTCCACGCTCTCCATGCAGGCGGGGTAGCCGAGGACGTCCACCACCACCGGCCAGGCCTCCTCGGGCGGCGCGGCGACGGGCAACTCCACTTCAACGTGCGGCACGGGACGGCCTCTCCTCGGAACGGCGGGCGGTGGCGGGGGTGTCGGGGCGGCGGGCGGCGGGGCGCCGGTCGGCGCGGGAGCGGGCGGCCGGACGGTCGGCCGGGCCCAGTGCCTCGGCGCGGGCGGCGGCCAGGGCGGGCGGGAGCAGGCGCCGCAGCACGGCGCGGGGCAGCGGCCGCAGGTGGGTCATCGCGTGCCACTGCTCGACCAGGGCGCAGCCCATCTCGGTCTTCGGGAGGTACGCGGTCTGGGCGAAGCGGATGTGCCCGCAGCCGGTGGCCATCGCCAGCCGGACGGCCGCGTAGTGCAGGTTGTGGTACAGCGCGGCCCGGTGCGCGAGGCGGTAGTCCAAGCCGATCCGGGCGCCGGTGGCGCCTCTCCCGGCGAACAGGCAGAGCAGGAAGCCGACCAACTCCCGCTGTCCGTGCTCCTGTTGCCCACTGCCGTCGAAGCAGGCCAGCAGGCGGCTGCCGGGGTCGGCCGCGACGGCGGCCAGGAAGGCGTGGTCCAGCACGTCCAGCGTCTGGTCGGCCCGGTCCATCACCTGCCGGTAGAGCGGCAGCAGTTGCGGCAGCAGGTGGCCGAACTCGGCCAACTCCTCGATCTCCAGGCCTGCTTGGGCTTCGAAGCGGCGGATCTTGGCCCGGGCGTTGCGTCGCGGCTTGGCCGGGAGGGCAGCCAGGTAACGGTCGAACGAGTCGGTGGGCAGGGCGAGTTCGGTGTCGGGCAGGGCGGGGGCGAGGAAGAACCCGGCCTCCGTCAGCGGGATGCGCAGCGGGGCGAGGTCGGGCCCGGTGAAGTCCTTGAAGACCACGGTGCCCAGCCGTTCGCGTCGGGCCAGCTCCAGGACGGCCGCGACCAGCAGCCGCCCGGCCCGGTGGTCCGGCGGCCGCGCGGCGAGCAGGCGGCCCTGGCCGAGCAGGTTGCCGCACAGCAGCATCGGCACCCGCAGCAGGCGGGGTGCGCGGCGGCGCAGCGGGGCGAGCAGGCGGCGCTCGCGCGGGCCGAGGATCCGGTCCACCTGCAGGTCGGGGAAGAGGCACAGCGGCAGCACGGCGACGGGCTCGCCGCCCCGGCGCAGCAGCAGGTAGGCGTACCCGGCGGGTCCGACCCGGCTGCGTTCCAGTGCGGCGAACACCTCCCGGGACCACATCGGGTCGTCGGCCGGGGCCAGCCGCTCCCACAGTCCGGGTGGCAACTCCGCGACGCTGCGCAGCACTTCGACCCGGTAGGGGCCGTCTCCGGGGCGCACCGGTCAGCCGATCCGCAGCGGGCGGCCGTCCAGGTGCTCCCGCAGCGGGCGGGCCATCCTGGTGCGGGCGGGCGGGTGGAAGGTCAGGCCGGTGGCGGCGGCGGCCAGGTAGGAGCCGTCCGGGGAGGTGATGAAGGCCATGCCGCCGAGCGCGGCCAGGCAGGTGCGGGTGGTCTCGGCGATGGCGTCCTGCGCGGCGTAGCGGGCGGTCAGGGCGCGCACCAGCAGCGCCTCGTCCAGGGGTTCGTCCGCCATCGCCCGGGCGACGGCCTCCACGGCGAGCATCGCGGCCTCGACAGGGACGAGGTGGGCCGTCGGATCGTCCGCGTCGCCGCCGGGGCGTTGCAGGGCCCGTTCGACCAGGGCGCTGGCCACGCCCAAGTAGCCTGCGGTCAGCAGCAGTTCGAACCAGAGGAAGCCCGCGACGTTCAGGGCGTCCGGCACGGCGTCCGCGGTGACCTCGGTGGGGACCACCATGGACGGGTCCAACTCGACGTCGGTGAGCCGGACTTCGTCGCTCTCGGCACCGGCCAGCAGGTGGGTGCCCCAGAACGGGTGGACGGTGATGCCGGGGGTGTCGGCGGGGATCAGCGCCACCGCCAGCCGGTCGACGCCGTCCGGGCCGGTCAGCGCGACCGAGGCGGTCAGCAGGTCCATCGAGCGGGAGAGGCTGCAGGGCATCTTGCTGCCGTTCAGCACGATCCGCCCGCCGCGGCGCTCGGCGGCCAGGTGCGGGGCGAGGATGTTCTGCCCGGCCCGGCCCTCGGCGAACGCGGAGGCCACCAGCAGCCGCCGCTTGGCGACCGACTCCAGCAGCGCCCCCTCCAGGCCGTCCCCGTACTTCGCGGCCTCGACCAGGCCCGCGACCGAGAAGTGGTGCATGGTGGTGGCCACCGCCAGCGAGGGGCAGCGGGCGCCGACCGCCCGCTGCACCCGGACGGCCTGCAGCGCGCTCGCGCCCGCGCCGGAGTACGCGGCGGGCACCAGCAGCCCCGGGCCGCCCGCCTCCTTGAACGCGGCGATCGCCGGGCTGGGCGTGCGCTCCAGTTCGGCCAGCGGGTGGCGGGCCAGCGCCCGGTCCAACCCGGGCATGAGCGCTTCCAGTTCGGCGCGTTCGCGGTGCAGGAAGTTCACGGGCACGTCCTTCGGGAGGGGCGGGTACGGCGGACGAGGGGGTGGAACTGCTCCCGGTCGGCCCGGGGCACGCCGATCAGTTCGCCCACCGCCGCGACCGGCGGTGGGTAGCCGGCCAGGGCCCGGAAATCAGCGGTCACGCCGCCGGAGAGCGCCTGCGCGAAACGGTCGCACAGTTCGTCGACGTTCTTCTCCATGCCCGCCGGGAGTTCCACCGCCCGGCGCGACCCGAACGCCACCGTCGGCGGCCCGCACGCCACCGTCAGTGGCCCCTGCAGTCTTTCGTGCGCGGCGCCGTTGGTGCCGAGCGGCGAGGCGTGGAAGGCGGAGCCCGTCGGCACGGCCCGGCAGTCGGCGAAGCCGGCCAGGAAGGGGTTGTCCCACTCCGGTTCGGCCGCCGCACCGTTCATCGAACTCGCCCACCTTCGGTCGCCGCCGCGCACGCCGGATCGTCGAATCGGCTCGCCTCTTGCGATTCGTTCGGACCGAGAGTACTGGAAGCAGCCTTACCGCGCACATTTGAAAATCATTCAAGTTCCCATTTATCCATGGGAATTACTGCTCGTCGGATGATTTTCCGGACCGCTTCGGAATTCCCCCGCTCTCGCGCCGTGCGGGATCCGCGCATCGGTGGGCGGCGATTCCGTCGATGCCGCACGGGAAACCGGTGCGCCCCGACCTCACGCTCCGCCCACGGGAGCGTTCGCCGGTCCGGGCCCGAGCCGGGCGCCGCGCGCCCCCGCTGCGGGGGTGCGCGGCGCCCGGCTCGACCCAGGGCCTCGACTCCCCTCGCTCAGCAGGCGATCGGCGAGGACCCCAGGGCCACGTCGTCGTACCAGAGCGTGTCGGAGCCGTTCCCGTACGCCTCCCAGCCGAGGTCCAGGGTGACCGGCCGGGGGGCGGTGGTGCGGCTGAGCCACTGCTGGTCGATGTCGGCGGTGGGGACGCCGTCGTCGTGCAGGCCGGGCACCAGTTGGTCGTTCAGCCAGGTGTCCATGGACTGCCTGGTGGTGTCGACGGCGAAGCGGACGCAGACCCACTGGTTCACCGGCAGCGGCAGGCTCTGCGAGACGCCGACCGGGCTCTGCGCGGGCAGCGTGGCGTCGTCGGACTCGCGGTTCCACTGCAGGGCGCCGTTCTGGCCGCCCAGGCGCAGGTGCTTGTTGCCGTTGTTCGCGTCCTCCATGGTGACCATCGCGATGTGGTCGGCCGGAAGAGCGGTGGTGTGCCGCACCCAGTAGCGGGCGTAGACCACCGGGCCGACGGAGGACACGTTCTTCGTGGTGGCCGCGAACACGTGGTTGCAGTAACCGGCTTGGCCGTTGACCCGCAGCGACCGGCTGCCGCCGTGGACCACCGAGGTGTCGACCGTCACCGTGCCCGCGCCCGCGCAGTCGGGGGCGGCGATCTTCCAGTCACCGGTCAGGGCACTGCCGTTCTGGTCCTCGAAGCCCGAGCAGACCACCGCCCCGGAGCAGCCGGTGCCCCCGCCCCCGGTCGAACTCGCGCTCGGGCTGGGGCTGAACGTGGGACTCGTGCTCGCGGACGGACTCGGGGACGCCGACGGGCTCGGGGACGCCGACGGGCTCGGGCTCGCGGACGGGCTCGAACTCGGGCTCGGGGTCGGGGTCGGAGTGGGCGAGGAGGTCGAACCCCCTTGGCAGGACGCCCCGTTGAAGGCGAAGTCGCCGGGAACGGGGTTGCTGCCCGACCAGGTGCCCTGCATCCCGAAGGACACCGAACCACCGCTGCCGACCGCTCCGTTGTAGCTCAGGCTGCTCGCCGTGACGGCGCTGCCGCTCTGGCTCACCTGCGCGTTCCAGGCCGAGGTGACCTGCTGACCGGCCGGGAACGTCCAGGTCAGCTTCCAACTGCTGACCGCAGCGCCCGAGTTGGTGACGGACACCTGCGCGGTGAAGCCGCCGGTCCACTCGTTGTTCGTCCAGGAGACCTGGCAGGCGGCGCTGCCCGCGCCCCAGGCCGGAGTCGGGTGCTGTCCGAGCCCGGCCAGCACCCCGAGGACCACCGCGAGCACGGCGAACACCGCCACCGGGGCGCGCCGCCCGCCGTGCACCCGCCCGTTGCTTCGCACCATGTCGAACCTCCTTGCGTCGTCGGTGCGTTCTGTGGTTCGTGCGGGCCCCGGGCCGGGACCGTCGCGAAGTGCGCGGCGGCCCCGACCCGGGGCGCGGGGTCACGAGGCGGTGCAGGAGATGGAGCCGGTCGGGAAGTTGTTGCCGGTGGAGTTGGCGGTGAAGCCGAAGGTGGTGCTGGAGTTGGCGCCGATGGTGCCGTTGTAGGCGACGTTCTTGACCGTCACGTCACTGCCGGAGGTGGTCAGCGTCCCGTTCCACAGGTTGGTGATGGTGGTGCCCGCGCCCGTCTGCCACTTCAGCGTCCAGGAGCTGACCGGCGTGGAGTTGTGGTTCATCACCTCGACCGACCCCTGGAAGCCGCCGCCCCAGGAGCTGACGACGCTGTAGGTGGCCATGCAGCCGCTGCTCGGCATGGAGCCGCTGGACGACGGGCTCGGCGACGGGCTCGAAGAGGGGCTCGACGACGGGCTCGACGACGGCGAGGCGCTCGCCGACGTGCTCGGGCTGGCGCTGGCACTCGGGCTGGGGCTCGCGGACCGGCTCGGGCTCGGCGAGGAGGTCGGCTGGTGGATGCCCGTCACCTCGCCGTGGCCGCCGTCGAAGACCAGGTCGGAGCAGGAGAAGAAGTTCTCCTGGCTGTCCGACCGCACCCACTGGATGAACATCAGGGCGGCGCCGCTACGGCCCGCCGGGAGGGCCTGGTTCCAGTAGTAGTGGCCGCCGTCGGTGCCGGGGCTGCCCACCTGCGGCGGGTTGGCGACGGTGCTGATCAGGCTCAGGTCGGCCCAGGCCAGCGGGGTGGTGGGGGACCAGCCCTGCTTGGTCAGGTAGACCCGGAACTCCCCGGGGTGCGCAGCCCAGTTGGAGTAGTCGAGCTCGATCGTGGCGCCGGAGGTCAGGTGCGTCTTGGGCCAGTCGTCGCGGGGGGCGTTGTACGCGGCGAAGTCGTACGGGGACTTGTTCCCGGCGCTGCACAGGGTGCCGTCCGGGACGTACCCCTGGCCGCGGCCGCCCGCGTTGGAGTCCAGCACGGCGAACCAGTTGTAGAGCGGCGTGGTGCCGCCCTGCGCGACGGCCGCCTGGCAGGCGGGGTTGGTCGGCGTCAGGGCGCCGGTTCCGGTGATCCCGTCCTGGTAGCACAGGTACGTGCGCGAGCCGGGCATGATCGCCAGGCCGTGCGCCTGCGCCGTGGGCAGGCCCAGCAGCAGCGCACAGACCGTCGCGACCGCGCTGGCGAGAGCCGCGACGATGGTGGGGGTCTTACGTCGTGACATGAAACTTTCACCACCTCGGTGGAGGGGGCCCGCCCGTGCCGTCCCGGCCGGGCGGGCCGTCTGATCGGGGAAAAGCCGTGCTCATGCCATGAGCGGGGGAATTTCTGGGAGCGCTCCCACGCCTCAAGGTAACGGCCTGTCAAGGGCGTGTAAACCGGTGGCCTGAAAGCCTGAAAACGATCAAGTCCCTTGGGGGGAAAGCAGGTTGCTCCCGACGGGGGCGGCTCACTGCGCGCCCGGCACCAGTCCGGCCCGGTGGGCCAGGACGACCGCCTGGACGCGGTCGCGCAGGCCGAGCTTCGCCAGGATGCGCGACACGTAGGTCTTGACCGTCTCGGGCGTGATGAACAGCGCCGCGGCGATCTCCGCGTTCGACGACCCCTCGGCGATCAGCCGGAACACCTCCAGCTCGCGGGGGGTCAGCGCGCGCACCACGTCCTGCCCGGCCGCCCGGGAGGTGGCGGCCGGGCGCAGGTGCCGGGCGAAGTGGCCGATCAGGTGGCGGGTGACGGCGGGCGCCAGCAGGGCCTCGCCGCGGGCCACGGTGCGGATGCCGTTGACGAGTTCCAGCGGCGGCGCGTCCTTGAGCAGGAAGCCGCTGGCCCCGGCGCGCAGCGCGTCGTAGACGTGGGCGTCGACGTTGAAGGTGGTGACGACGAGGACCTTCGGCGCGCCCTCCACCTCCGGTCCGGCCAGTCGCCGGGTCGCCTCGATGCCGTCGAGCAGGGGCATCCGGATGTCCATCACGACCACGTCCGGGCGCAGTTCCCGGGCCGCCCGGACCGCCTCGTGGCCGTTCTCGGCCTCCCCGACGACCTCCATGTCGGGCTGCGCGGAGAAGATGGTGACGTAGCCGGTCCGCACCAGCGCCTGGTCGTCGCAGACGAGCACCCGGATCGGGGGCGGCGCTTCAGTCACGGTGGTCACTCCTGGCGGGGTCGGACGGGATGGTGGCCCGGACCGTGAAACCGCCTGCGGGCCCGGGTCCTGACTCCAGTTCACCACCCAGCATCCGCACCCGTTCGCGCAGCCCCGCCAGCCCGCGTCCACCCCCGTGGGCCGCCCCGCGGGCCGCCCCGCGAGCAGCGACGGCGGAGGCGGAGGCGGGTCCGTCCGTGGCCACCTCGATTCCGAGGTCCGCCGCGCCGTAGCGGAGCAGGACCCGGGTCGGCCGTCCGGCCGCGTACTTGAGCGCGTTGGTGAGGGCCTCCTGCACCACCCGGTACGCGGCCAGTTCCACGTCCACGCCGTGCGGGCGGCGCTCGCCCTGCCGGGTGAACTCGACCGGCTGGCCCGCCCGTCGGGCCCGCTCGACCAGGTCGCCCACCCGGCCCAGGGTCGGGGCCCGGTCCACGGCCGCGGGGTCATCGGCGGCGGGGCCACCGGCCGCGGAGCGGCCGGCCGCCGCCTCACCGGTCGCCTCCAGGACGCCCAGCAGGTACCGGAGTTCGGTCAGCGCCCGGCGTCCGGTGTCGCTGACCGCCGCCATCGCCTCCGTGGCGCGCTCCGGCGCCGAGCCGACCAGGAACTGCGCCGCGTCGGCCTGGACCACCATGGCCGTCACGTGGTGGGTGACCACGTCGTGCAACTCGCGGGCGATCCGGGCCCGTTCGGCGGCGGTGGCGGCCTCGGCGGCCGTCCGCCGCCGCCGCGCCTCGTCCGTCCGCCGGGTGCGCACCGCGCCGCCCAGCAGCGCGGCCGCGGCCAGCACCAGGAAGAACGCCAGGTAGTCCGGCACGGACTGCGGGGAGCCGAGGCGGTGCAGGACGACGGCCAGCGCGGCGTAGCCCGCGGCCACCGCGACGGCCGACACGGGGCGGCGGCGGGGCTGGTGGGCCCCGGCGGAGTACAGCGCCAGGTACAGCCCGACGCTGGCGAAGGTCGTCGCGAAGCCCAGCGCCTGGTGCACCGCGAACGCGACCCCGACCACGGCCAGGCAGGCCGCGGGCCACCTGCGGCGCACCGCCAGCGGGAGGGCCTGGGCCAGCACCAGCCCGACCCCCAGCGCGCTCGCGGGCCGCTCGGGCAGGTCGCCGATCTGCGCACCGATGCCGCTCAGGGTCGGCACGAAGGCCGCCAGGGCCAGCGCCGGCGCCAGGACGCCGTCCCCGAGCGGGACGCCCCCGGGCAAGGCGCCCCCGGGCAGGGCGACCCGCCGCTGCAAACTCTCCAAGTGCCCGCGCCACCAAGCCATCTGACGTCGCGTCATGTACGTCCCCTTCGCAGTTCCGTGCTCAACGCCCGGCGCGCCGACGGGACTTGATTCCGCCGTCGCGACGGGCGAGGACGAGCATCCGGGCCGCCAGGGCCAGTGCGATCAGGACGGGCACCACCGACGCCTCGAGGCCGAACCCGCCGCCGGTCAGGAAGGTCGAACCGTGGGTGGCGACGGTGAACAGGCCCTCGGGGGCGTGCCCGGAGACCGGGATGCCGAGCAGTTGCTCCGCGGTGTTCCAGGCGAAGTGCAGGCCCACGACGAACCAGATGCTACGCCGCCACAGAAACGCGGCCCCGAGCAGGGCACCCGCCTCCAGCGCGATCGACAGCCCGCCCCACGCGGTCGCCCCCGGTGTGCCCAGGTGCGCCACCCCGAAGAACAGCGAGGTCACCGCGAGGGCCGCCCGGCTGCCCCACACCTGCTCCAGGGCCTGCAGGGCGAGGCCGCGGAACAGCAGCTCCTCGCTGACCGCGGCCCCGATCTGCACCGCGGCCGCGCTCCCCACCAGCGACAGGACGCCGCCGCCCTTCCAGGAGAACGAGTAGCCCCCGAGCACCGTGATCAGGAAGGTGGCGACGAGGACGAACCCCAGGCCGATCCCGCCGCCGAGCAGCAGCTCCCGCCCGGCCCCGCGCCGGGCGACCTCCGGCACCGGACGCCGGGCCACCCGCCGCCCGATCAGCCGGTACGCGGCCACCGCCGCGACCGCCCCCAGCACCGGCACCGGACCGGGCCCGGTCGCCGTCAGGCCCGAGACCAGGCCGACGCCGAGCATCCCCGTCGCCATCCAGCCGAGCGGCGACCGTACGACCCGGCCGACCCGGCCGAGCCGCCCGTCCCGCGCCCCGCTCGCCCCGCCTGTCCTGTGCGCCCCGCGCGCCTCACCCGTCCCGCTCGCCTCCGGAGCCGAAGCGGTGCTGTCCGGTGCAGCAGTCCCCATGGTGCCCTCCCCTGTCGCGGCCGGACCGTTCCGACCCGACCACCACGCTAGGAAGCCGCCGCCCGCCACGAATCACCCGCGCCGGGACGGCCCCGGTAGCTCTCACGGGGGATGCGCAGCGCCCTCGCCCCGACGCCGCTCCGGCCCGACCGCGCTTCAGAACGGTCGCACCGCGGCCCGGAGCAGCAGCTCGGCCGGCTCCCCCGGCACGGTGCCCACGCAGTCGTGGCCGCCGCGCAACTCCCGCACCCGCACCCGCACCCGCGAGGGGCCGTCGACGCAGCGGACGTGCGTCCGGGGCAGCGCCGCCGCAGCCGGGTTGCCCGGCGGGGTGCGACGGTCGGCGGATGAGGCACCGTGAACGTCACGCCCGCCGTCGGCCCGTTCGGAAATGATCAGCGGTCGAACCACGCGTGCCCTACCCTTCCCGCATGGACCGCGTGAACGTCAGCACCCTGGCCGAGCGACCCGAACTGGCCGACGCCCTCTGGGACATGCCTGACAGCTGGCCCACCTTCATGCTGCAGGACCCCGTCAGCAGCGCCTGTGTCGGCCGGATTCCCGAGGTGTTCCGCGACCACGTCCTGGTCGCCACGGACGGCGTCGGCGCGTTGGTCGGCCGCGCGCTCAGCGTCCCGTTCCGACTGGCCGGCCCCGAGCGCGACGGTGGGCTGCCCCCGCGCGGTTGGGACGAGGTGCTGCTCCGGGCTTTCGCCGACCACCGCCGCGGCGAGGTGCCGGACACGGTCAGCGCGATCGAGATCGCCGTCCGCCCCGATCTCCAGGGCCGCGGCCTGTCCGGGCGTCTGCTCACGGCCCTGCGCGAGAACGCCCGCGACTGCGGATTCGCCGAAGTCGTCGCTCCCGTCCGGCCCAGCGCCAAGCATCACGAGCCGGGCACGCCGATGAGCGAGTACGCCTTCCGGACGCGGGAGGAGGACGGGCTTCCGCACGACCCGTGGCTGCGTGTCCACGTCCGTGCGGGAGCGGTGATCGAGAAGGTGGCACCGGTGTCGATGACCATCGCCGGATCCCTCGCCGAGTGGCGTGACTGGACCGGTCTCCCCTTCGACCGGCCCGGCGAGGTCGTCGTGCCCGGCGCGCTCGCACCCGTCCACTGCCACCTGGAACGTGATTGCGCCGTGTACGTCGAACCGAACGTCTGGGTGCGGCACCGCCTCTGACGGCGGTGGCCGACCCGGCGCAGTGGGCCGGTACCCGGAGGGGCCGTTGGGGTGGCCGCGCGGCGGTGGAGCCGACGGCCTCCTCGGGCGGGTTCAGTGCGCCGGGCCGGAGCGGAGCACCTCGTCGACCGAGGCGACCAGGGCCCGCTGGAAGTCCGGGTCGAACGGGCCGTAGGTGCGCAGGCCGTCCGCGCGGCGGGGCGACATCAGGTGGCCCAGCCGCGGGTGGACGTGCAGTTGCGAGCGCAGGCCGCGCGCCAGCGCCGCCCGGTGCAGCAGGTGGGCCTGCCGGGTGGGGGTGGTCCAGTCCTCGGCGCCCACGTGGACGGCGAGCCGGCCGGTGATCCCGGCCAGGCGGCGGTACGGGGCGGGCTGGGCGAACCAGTCGCGCCAGAACGAGGCGGGCGCCGACTCCTCGTCCCCGGCGAGCGCCGCGTCCTCCCAGGCGTCGTACTCCAGCGCCAGTTCGGCGCGCAGCACTTCGAGGTCGGCGTGCGGGCCGAAGCGCTCGACCAGGTCGAACGGCTCCCACCAGCCGCTGCGGCCGGTGGTGTCGGCCAGCGCGGCGGCGAGGTCGACGGTGCCGTCGGCGGTGGTGAAGCCCGCGGCCAGCCACTCCAGCCGCCGGTCCAGGCCCATCCAGCGCTGGAACACCGGGCGGGCCTCGGCGCTGGGCGCGACGAGGACCAAGTGGCTCTCGCCGCCGAGGCGTTCGGCGGCGGCCAGCGCGACCTCGGCGCCCATCGAGACGCCCAGCAGCACCACCCGGTCGGCGTCCACCGCCGGGTGGGCGCGCACCTGCTCGACCGCCCGGACGGCGTCGTCGACCAGCCCGGTGAAGGTGAACCGGGGCGAGCCCGCGCCGCCGTGCCGCTCCTCGGTGAGGAAGCGGGCGTCGTAGCAGAGGGCGCCCGTCCCGGCGGCGGTCAGGGCGGCGCCGAGGTCGGCGAAGAGCCGGACCGGCCCGTTCCCGGAGGCCTCGGGGGGCAGGTGGGCGTCGCGGTCCCAGACGCCGTACGGGTGCAGCAGCACCGCGGCCGGGACGGGGCGGCCGTCGGGCCGGTCGGCGGGCAGCCGCAGGTGCGCGGTGCGGCCCCGGTCGAGGGAGATCCGGTCGGCGCGTTCGGAGGCGTGGTCGTCGATCATGCCCGACACCGCCCCAGACCCGCAGCGGACCGGGGAACCCCGGGCGCGGAGAACGGCACCCACGTACACCACTCACCGATTTGCCTATACGATATAGGCAAGTTCATACTGGACGTAGCTTCGACGGAAGGACGACCATGGCTCGCGCAGGACTGACCCCGGAGCGGCTGACCCGGGCGGGTGCGGAGCTCGCCGACGAGGTCGGCTTCGACCAGGTGACCGTCGCGGCGCTCGCCCGGCGGTTCGACGTGAAGACCGCGAGCCTGTACTCGCACGTGAAGAGCTCGCAGGACCTCAAGGTCCGGATCGCCCTGTTCGCCCTGGAGGAGCTCGCCGACCGGGCCTCCGAGGCCCTCGCCGGGCGCGCCGGGAAGGACGCCCTGGCCGCCTTCGCGGACGCCTACCGCGAGTACGCCCGGGAGCACCCCGGCCGCTACGACGCCACCCGGCTCCGGCTCGACTCCGCGACCGCGGCCGCCAGCGCGGGCGTCCGCCACGCCCGGATGACGCGCGCCCTGCTGCGCGCCTACCACCTGGCGGAACCGGACCAGACCCACGCGGTACGGCTGCTGGGGAGCGTCTTCCACGGCTACATCAGCCTGGAACTGGCCGGCGGTTTCAGCCACAGCGCCCCCGACCCGCAGGCGTCCTGGCTCTGGATGCTGGACTCCCTCGACGCCCTGCTGCGCCTGCACGGCACCCCCTGACCGGCAGGGCCACACCCCCGCACCGCCGCACCCCGGCGCCCCGGCGCCCCGGCGCCCCGGCGCGTCCGGACACACCCCCTGCACCCCGATCGACCAGCTGGGAACCATGAGCACCGAGAGCACCGCCCACGCCCTGACCACCACCCCCGTCACCGCGGAGCTGCTGCGCGGCTTCCTCGACCTGGAGCCGACCGCGCACGGCCTGCTCCCGCACCGGCTGCCCGCCGCGGCGCGCCGGCAGATACCGGACGAGCAGCTGGCCCTGGCGGAGGCCCAGCCGTCCGGCGTGCGGCTGGTCTTCCGCACCGCCGCGACCGTCGTCGAGCTGGACACGCTGCCCACCAAGCGCGCCTACCGGGGCTTCCCGGCCCCCGCGGACGGCGTCTACGACCTGCTGGTCGACGGCCGCCTCGCCGCCCAGGCCACCGTGCCCGGCGGCAACGTCCGCCTGGTCACCGACCTGACCGCCCAGACCTCCGAACTGCTCGAGGGCCCGGTCGGCACCGCCCGCTTCACCGGCCTGCCCGCGCACGACAAGGAGGTCGAGATCTGGCTCCCGCACAACGAGACCACCGAACTGGTCGCCCTGCGCACCGACGCCCCCGTCACCCCCGCGCCCGACCGCGGCCGCCGGGTCTGGCTGCACCACGGCAGCTCCATCAGCCACGGCTCCAACGCCACCCACCCCACCGCCGTCTGGCCGGCCCTGGCCGCGGCCCGGGGCGGGGTGGAACTGGTCAACCTGGGCTTCGGCGGCGGCGCGCTGCTCGACCCGTTCACCGCCCGCGCCGTGCGGGACACCCCCGCGGACCTGATCAGCCTGAAGATCGGCATCAACCTGGTCAACACCGACGCGATGCGCCTGCGCGCCTTCACCCCCGCGGTGCACGGGTTCCTCGACACCGTGCGCGAGGGGCACCCGACCACGCCGCTCCTGGTCGTCTCGCCCGTCCTGTGCCCGGTCCAGGAGGACACCCCCGGCCCCCTCATGCCCGACTTCGCCGACGGCACGCTGAAGTTCAAGGCCACCGGCGACCCGGCCGAACGCGCCGCCGGACGCCTGACCCTGACCACCGTCCGCGCGGAACTCGCCCGGATCGTCGCGGCACGGGCGGCCGAGGACCCGAACCTGCACCACCTCGACGGGCGCGAGCTCTACGGGGAGGCGGACTACGCCGAGCTCCCGCTGCCCGACGAGGTCCACCCCGACGCCGCGGGCCACCGCCGCATCGCCGAGAACTTCGCCCGACTCGCCTTCGGCCCCACGGGCCCCTTCGCCACCACGAACGTCTGAACCCACCGCGAACGCCTGAGCCGCGGTCAGGCCCGCTCCGCGCGGGGTGCGGACGCGGTGGGCGGCACCGGCCCTGCCGGCGGGGCGGGCGGCGGGTGGACGGCAGGGGTGCGCGGGCGCAACCGCTCGCCCTGCGGCCCGAACAGGACCAGGTACTCCACCGGGCCGCCGGGACCGGCGTTGGCCACTCCGTGCGGGGTCCGGGTGTCGAACTCGGCGACCTCGCCGGGGGTCAGGACGAGGTCGCGGTCGGCGAGCGCGAGCCACAGCCGCCCGTACAGGACGCACAGCCACTCGTGGCCGCCGTGGGAGACCTGGCGAGGCCGCGCCGGCGGACCGTCGAGGGCGGGCAGGACGTGCTTGTGGGCGTGCAGGCCGCCGACGTACCGGGTCAGCGGGAGCACCGCCTTCTCGTCGCCGAAGCTCAGCGGCGCCCTGGCGGGCGGCCCGGCCGCGGGGGCGGGGGCCCGACCGGCCAGTTCGTCCAGCGAGACCTCGTACTCCTCGGCCAGGCGCAGCAGCACCTCCAGGGTGGGCCTGCGCCGGCCGGTCTCGATCCGGGACAGCGTGCTGACGGAGATGCCCGTGGCGCGGCCGACGGCGGTGAGCGTCACGCCGCGGCGTTCGCGCGCGGCCCGCAGCCGGGGCCCCATCGCGTCCGCCGTTCCGTCGGCTGCCACCTGCGTCCTCCTCCGCGCCGCTGCCCCGTCGCACCACCCTGTGCTGCGAGTTTGCCAGATCGGCAACGGTCGTCGCGCCGGACGGGTGCCGCGCCGCAGGATCGACGGGACACCGCGTCCCGTCCGCCGCGCACCGAGGAGCAGCCCGTGCAGCCCGAACCGACCGCCGCACCCCGCCACCGCACCGTCCGGACCCCGGCCGGGCGCCTGCACCTGGTCGAGCAGGGCACCGGCCCGCTCGTCCTGCTCGTGCACGGCTTCCCGGAGTCCTGGTACTCCTGGCGCCACCAGCTCCCGGCCCTCGCCGCGGCCGGTCACCGGGCGGTGGCGATCGACGTGCGCGGCTACGGCCGATCCTCCCGGCCGGAGGCGGTCGAGGCCTACCGGATGCTCGACCTGGTGGCGGACAACCTCGCCGTCGTGCGCACCCTCGGCGAGCGGGAGGCGGTGATCGTCGGCCACGACTGGGGGTCCACCATCGCCGCCACCTCCGCCCTGCTCCACCCCGGGGTGTTCCGGGCCGTGGGCCTGCTGAGCGTCCCCTACGCACCGCCCGGCGGGTCCCGCCCCACCGAGGTGTTCGGCCGGATCGGCGGCCCGGGGCAGGAGTTCTACGTCTCCTACTTCCAGGAGCCCGGCCGCGCCGAGGCGGAGATCGAGCCCGACGTCCGGGGCTGGCTCGCGGGCTTCTACGCGGCGCTGTCCGCCGACACCATGCCCGCCCCGGACCAGCCCGACCCGCACTTCGTCACCCCCGGCGGCCGACTGCGCGACCGCTTCCCCGCGGACGTCCGCCCGGCCTGGCTGGGCGAGGCCGAACTCGACGTCTACACCGGGGAGTTCGAACGCACGGGATTCACCGGCGCCCTCAACCGCTACCGCAACCTGGACCGGGACTGGGCGGACCTCGCCCCGCACCGCGGCGCCCCGATCGGCCAGCCGTCCCTGTTCGTCGGCGGGGCCCTGGACGCCTCCACCACCTGGATGTCCGACGCCGTCGCCGCCTTCCCCACCACCCTCCCCGGCCTGACCTCCTGCCACCTCCTGGACGGCTGCGGCCACTGGATCCAGCAGGAGCGTCCCGCCGAGGTCAACCGGCTGCTGACCGACTGGCTCGCCACCCTCCGGGCCTGAACCGGCCCCGGACCGGCGGGGTTTCGAAACCTCGGCTTCACGCGGGAGGTCCCCGGGGGAAACGGCCGCTGCCTAGCGTCTCCCGCCATGGACACCGGGCCGTACGCACCTCCGGACGCACCGCACCCCCCGCACCGCGAGCGCCTCACCCAGGAGCGGCTCGCGGGGCGGTTCGGGGTCTCCCGGACACCGGTGCGGGAGGCGCTGACGCGGCTGCGCTCCGACGGCGCGATCAGGGACGGCGGCTGACCCCCCGCGCCCGGCCCCCGCCCCCTGCTCGGCCGGCACCCCTCGTACGGCACACCCGCACGCCCGCAGGCCCGCGCCCGTCCCCCTTCCGCACCTTCCGCACGGCAAGGAGGCACCGCATGAGCGTCGAACCGAACCCGGTGAGAACCGTCGAGCCCGGCCCTCCGCGGTCGGCGGCACCGGCCACCACCGCACCGGCCACCACGACACCGGCCGCCACCACCGCCCCGGCACCGACCGCCACCGGCCGGGCCGCCGAGGAGACCCTGGAGGACTACACCCTCCGCTTCGCGCCCCGCACCTACCGCCGCTGGACCCCGATGGTGGTGGCCACCACGGCCCTCGGCGGCATCGCCTACATGGCCGACTTCTCGATCGGCGCCGGCATCGGCCTGGTCCACGGCACCGGCAACGCGCTGGTGGCGATCGCCGTGGCCGCCGCGGTCATCTTCGTGACCGGCTACCCGCTGGCGTACTACGGCGCCCGCTACAACATCGACCTGGACCTGATCACCCGGGGCTCCGGCTTCGGCTACTACGGCTCGGCGCTGACCGGCGTCATCTTCGCCAGCTTCACCTTCGTCTTCTTCGCCCTGGAAGGCTCGATCATGGCGCAGGGGCTGAAACTGGGGTTCGGCCTGCCGCTCTGGCTGGGCTACCTGCTCTCCACCCTGATGGTGATCCCGCTGGTCGCCTACGGCATGAAGGCGCTGAGCAGGCTCCAGGTCTGGACCACCCCGGTCTGGCTGGTCCTGATGGTCTCCCCGCTGGCGTACCTGGTCTGGACCGACCCCGGCAGCGTGGACCGCTTCCTGTCCTACGCGGGCACCGACGGCGAGGGGGGCGTCAACACCGCGTCCGTGCTGCTGGGCGCCGGGGTCTGCCTGTCGCTGATCGCGCAGATCGGCGAGCAGATCGACTACCTGCGCTTCATGCCGCCCCGGACGGCGGAGAACCGGCGCGGGTGGTGGACCGCGGTGGTCATGGCCGGTCCGGGTTGGGTGGTGGTCGGCGCGCTGAAGCAGGTGATCGGCGTCTTCCTCGCCGTGCGCATCCTCTCCGCGGTCGGGCCGGGCCTGGCGCCGGAGCCGATCCGCCAGTTCAAGGGCGCCTTCGACGCGATGTTGCCGTCCTGGCTGGTGGTCCCGCTGGCCGTGGCGCTCGTGGTGGTCAGCCAGATCAAGATCAACGTGACGAACGCCTACTCCGGCTCGCTGGCCTGGACGAACTCCTTCACCCGGGTCACCCGCCGCTACCCGGGGCGGATGGTCTTCGTCCTGGTCAACCTGGGCATCGCGCTGGTCCTGATGGAGGCCGACATGTTCAGCTTCCTCAACAGCGTCCTGGGCTTCTACTCGAACTGCGCGATCGCCTGGGTGGTCACCGTGGCCACCGACATCGGCGTCAACAAGCACCTGCTGCGGATCTCCCCGCTCCGCCCCGAGTTCCGCCGCGGCATGCTGTACGCCGTCAACCCGGTCGGCGTCGTCGCCTTCACCGCCGCCTCGGGCCTGTCGATCGCGATGTACTTCCACGCCTTCGGCGACACCCTCCAGCCGTACTCCCCGGTCGCCGCCGCGCTGATCGCGTTCGTCCTCACCCCGCTGACGGCCGTCGCCACCAGGGGCCGGTACTACCTGCGCCGGACGGACGACGGCATCGACGAGCCGCTGCTGGACGCCGAGGGCAACCCGAGCGCGGTCACCCTCGACTGCCACGTCTGCCACCGGCCCTACGAGCGCCCCGACCTGGCCGCCTGCGCCGCCCACGACGCCGTCGTCTGCTCGCTGTGCCTGAGCACCGACCGGTCCGGCGCCCACGTGCTGCCCGCCTCGCCCGCCACCGCCTGACCCGCTGGCCGCCCGGCCCACCGGCCGCCCGTCCCGTCCGCCGCCGCCCCGTTCCGCCCCCTCGGTGGAACGGGGCGCGGACGTGTGCGGACCTCGTGCGCCCCCCAGATTGTTAGCGCTAACAATCGCTTCGTCAAGCCTCGTACACAAAGCCTCCACCAGCGAGCGGCGCCACGTTCGACAGTGTTGCGCGGACCCTTGACGCTGCTTCTGTTAGCGCTAACACTCTGAGGACGCCGGACAGCGGCGGACCGCGCGCACCGAGCCCGGGGCCCTCCCCGCCCCGGGCCGACGCCCCCTCCCCCACCCCGGGGGAGGCGCGCCGTCCGACCGCCGACCGGTCCCACCCCGACCCTGCCCACCCGCTCGTCGCCACGCCCGGCCCTCCGTCGTCACCGTGGCCGGTCCGGGCCCGGGCGCCCCCATGGAGGAATTGTGCGCAAGCTTTCGACGGCCCTCGCCGCAGGCGCCCTGGCGCTGACCCTGGCCGGGTGCGGCCAGAGTGCGAACGGCGTCGGCGACGGCGCGACCAAGGGCGACTCCAAGGGCGGCCTGGTGGGCATCGCCATGCCGACCAAGTCGTCCGAGCGCTGGATCAACGACGGCAACAACATGGTCAAGGAGTTCCAGGCCAAGGGCTACAAGACCGACCTGCAGTTCGGCGACAACGTCGTGGAGAACCAGGTCTCGCAGGTCGAGAACATGATCACCAAGGGCGCCAAGCTGCTGGTGGTCGCGGCCATCGACGGCTCCTCCCTCACCGACGTGCTGCAGAAGGCCGCCGACGCGCACATCCCGGTGATCTCCTACGACCGGCTGATCCGCGGCACCAAGAACGTCGACTACTACGCGACGTTCGACAACTTCAAGGTGGGCGTCCTCCAGGGCACGTACATCGCCGACAAGTTGGGCCTCAAGGACGGCAAGGGCCCGTTCAACGTCGAGCTGTTCGCGGGCTCCCCGGACGACAACAACGCCGGCTTCTTCTTCGACGGCGCGATGAGCGTCCTCAAGCCGTACATCGACAGCAAGAAGCTGGTCGTGCAGAGCGGTCAGACCGCGTTCAACCAGGTGGCCACCCTGCGGTGGGACGGCGGGCTCGCGCAGTCCCGGATGGACAACCTGCTGAGCAAGTCCTACACCTCGGCCCGGGTGGACGCGGTGCTCTCCCCGTACGACGGCATCTCCATCGGTATCCTGTCCTCCCTCAAGGGCGTCGGCTACGGCGGCGCGGGCAAGCCGCTGCCGATCGTCACCGGCCAGGACGCCGAGCTGGCCTCGGTGAAGTCCATCATCGCCGGGGAGCAGACCCAGACCGTCTACAAGGACACCCGCCAACTCGCCAAGGTCGCCGTCCAGATGGGCGACGCCCTGCTCACCGGCGGCAAGCCCGAGACCAACGACACCACCCAGTACGACAACGGCGCCAAGGTCGTCCCGGCCTACCTGCTCCAGCCCGTGAGCGTGGACAAGGACAACTACCAGAAGGTGCTCGTCGACGGCGGCCAGTACACCGCGGACCAGCTCAAGTAGCGCCCGCGGGTACCCGCACCGCCCGCACCAGCCGGGGGGGGGGGGGGGGGGGGGGGGGGGGGGGGGGGGGGGGGGGGGGGGGGGGGGGGGGGGGGGGGGGGGGCGGCGGGCGGGCCCGGGGGGGGGCGGGGGGCCGGGGGGCCCCGCGGGCCCCCCCCCCCCCCCCCCCCCCCCCCCCCCCCGCCCCCAGCCGAAACGGAAAGCACCATGGCCGGACCCGTCCTAGAGATGCGCGCGATCACCAAGACCTTCCCCGGGGTCAGAGCGCTGTCGGACGTCAACCTCACCGTCGCCGCCGGCGAGGTCCACGCGATCTGCGGCGAGAACGGCGCGGGCAAGTCCACCCTGATGAAGGTGCTGAGCGGGGTCTACCCGCACGGCTCCTACGAGGGCGAGATCCTGTTCAAGGGCGAGCCCTGCCGGTTCCGGGACATCCGCGCCAGCGAGCGGCGCGGGATCGTCATCATCCACCAGGAACTCGCCCTGGTGCCGTACCTGTCCATCGCGGAGAACGTCTTCCTCGGCAACGAGCACGCCCGCCGCGGGATCATCAGCTGGCACCGGACGCTCACCCACGCCGGTGAGCTGCTGCGCCGCGTCGGCCTGCACGAGCACCCGCAGACCCGGGTCGCCGACCTCGGCGTGGGCAAGCAGCAGCTGGTCGAGATCGCCAAGGCGCTCGCCAAGGAGGTCGAACTCCTCATCCTGGACGAGCCGACCGCCGCGCTGAACGACGAGGACAGCCGCAAGCTGCTGGAGCTGATCCTGGAGCTCAAGGCGCAGGGCATCGCCTGCATCCTCATCTCGCACAAGCTGAACGAGATCGCCAAGGTCGCCGACTCCGTCACCATCCTGCGCGACGGGCGCACCATCGAGACGCTCGCCGTCGGCGCCGAGGGCATCTCCGAGGACCGGATCATCCGCGGCATGGTCGGCCGCGACCTGGAGCACCGCTACCCCGAGCGCACCCCGGAGGTCGGCGAGGTCGCGCTGGCCGTCGAGGACTGGACGGTCCAGCACCCGATCGACCACCACCGCAACGTGGTCGACGGCGTCTCGCTGCACGTGCGGCGCGGCGAGATCGTCGGCATCGCCGGGCTGATGGGGGCCGGCCGCACCGAGCTGGCGATGAGCGTCTTCGGCCGCTCCTACGGGCGGTGGACCGGCGGCCGGGTGCTGGTCAACGGCCGGGAGGTGCGCACCCGCACCGTCTCCGAGGCGATCGGCCACGGCATCGCGTACGTCACCGAGGACCGCAAGCAGCTCGGCCTCAACCTCGCGGACGACATCAGCCGCAACATCTCGCTGGGCGCGCTCGGCAAGGTCTCCCGCCGCGGCTGGATCAACGAGCACGAGGAGACCCGGGTCGCCGAGCGCTTCCGCGCGTCCATGAACATCAAGGCCCCCTCGGTGTTCATGGAGACCGGCAAGCTCAGCGGCGGCAACCAGCAGAAGGTCGTCCTCAGCAAGTGGATCTTCGCCGAGCCCGAGGTGCTGATCCTCGACGAGCCGACCCGCGGCATCGACGTCGGCGCCAAGGCGGAGATCTACACCGTGATCGCCGACCTGGCCGCCCAGGGCAAGGCGGTGCTGGTCATCTCCTCCGAACTCCCCGAACTGCTGGGCCTGTGCGACCGCATCTACACCATGGCCGAGGGACGGCTGACCGGTGAGGTGCGGCGGGCGGACGCCACCCAGGAATCCCTCATGCGCCTCATGACCGTGAGCGCCGCGATCCAGAACGAGCAGGTGTAACGCATGGCCCAGACCGGGACCACCCCCCAGACCAGGAAGGCCGCCCCCGAGGCGGCCGGGCGGACGCCCGTCCGCGACGTCCTCGCCCGGGCGCTGCGCGGCAACGTGCGCCAGTACGGCATGCTGGTCGCCCTCGCGCTGATCGTGGTGCTGTTCCAGATCTGGACGGACGGCATCCTGCTCCAGCCGCTGAACGTCACCAACCTGATCCAGCAGAACAGTTACATCCTGATCCTGGCCATCGGCATGATGATCGTCATCATCGCCGGGCACATCGACCTGTCGGTCGGCTCGCTGGCCGCCTTCACCGGCGCGGCGGCGGCCGTCATGATGGTCAGGCACCACCTGCCCTGGCCGGTGGCGCTGGTCGCCTGCCTGCTGATCGGCGCGGCGGCCGGTGCCTGGCAGGGCTTCTGGATCTCCTACGTCGGCATCCCGTCGTTCATCGTGACGCTGGCGGGCATGCTGGTCTTCCGCGGCGGCACCCAGATCATGCTGCAGGGCCAGTCGATCGCCCCGTTCCCCAAGGGCTTCCAGAAGATCGGCAGCGGTTTCCTGCCCGAGGTCGGGCCGCACACCAACTACCACAACCTGACCCTGCTGCTGGGCGCCGCCGTCCTCGCCGTCGCGCTCCTGCAGGAGGTCCGCGGCCGCCGCCAGGCCGCCTCGTACGGCCTGGAACTCCTGCCGACGGGGCTCTTCCTGGCGAAGCTGGCGGCCGTGACCGCCGCGGTGGTGGTCTTCACGCTGCTGCTGGCCAGCTACCACGGCTTCCCGATCGTGCTGCTGATCCTGGCCGTGCTGCTGTTCGGCTTCGGGTACCTGATGCGCAACTCGATCATCGGGCGGCACACCTACGCCATCGGCGGCAACGAGGCGGCGGCCAAGCTGTCGGGCGTGAAGAGCAAGCGGGTGGTCTTCCTCGCCTTCGTCACCATGGGCGTGCTGGCCGCCCTGGCCGGGCTGGTCTTCGCCGCCCGCCTCAACGCCGGGACGCCGCAGGCCGGCATCAACTTCGAACTGGAGGCGATCGCCGCCGCGTTCATCGGCGGCGCCTCGGCCTCCGGCGGCGTCGGCACCGTGCTCGGCGCGATCATCGGCGGCCTGGTGCTCGGCGTCCTCAACAACGGCATGTCGCTGGTCGGCATCGGCACCGACTACCAGCAGGTGATCAAGGGCCTGGTGCTGCTCGCCGCGGTCGGCTTCGACGTCTACAACAAGCGCAAGGCGGGCTCCTGACGCCTCCTCACCCGCTCGCCCCCCGAGCCGTCCCCCGAACCGAGGAGGGCGGCTCAGGGGGCGAGCGGCGCGATCTCCCCCGCGAAGACGACGACCTGGTCGATGAGGCCGCGCCGCAGGTGGACGACGTCCGTCCCGGCCAGCCGGAGGCCCCCGTCCGGCGTGGCGAAGGTCCACCGGTACCGGGCCCACTCGCCCGGCACGTCCACCTCCGAGCAGCGCGCCATCGTGCCGGCCCCCGCCGGGTGGCGGCGGAGGTCCAGCACGAAGCGCTCGACCGCCGCGATCCCCTCGCTGCGGCCCAACGGCCCCCAGAAGACCACGTCCGAGGTCAGGGCCCGGGAGAGCAGGGCGGTCACATGGCTGTCCTCCGGGGCGTTGAACGCGGAGATGAACGTGTCGATCGCGGAGCGTGCGGTCTCTTCCTGCATGGTCCAGTCATACCAGCCGCCGCGCGTGCGCCCGTCCCGCCAGCCGCCCTCGCCCTCCGTCAGCGGGCCCCGGGGCCGAAGAGGCGGAGCGGGACGGCGTCGGCGAGGGCCTGGTAGCCGGTGGGGTTGAAGTGCAGGTGGTCGCCGACGTCCAGGTCGGAGCGGAGCCGCCGGGGAGCCTGCGGGTCACCGGCCGCGCGGTCGAAGTCCAGCACCGCGTCGAACTGCCCGCTGGTGCGGATCCAGTCGTTGACCGCCTGCCGCGACGCCTCCCGCAGCCCCGCGGCGTCGTCGTACTGGCTCCCGCCGAAGGGCGTGAGGGTGGCGCCGTAGACGCGGATGCCCTGCGCGTGGGCGCGCAGCACGATCTGCCGGTACGCGTCGATCAGGTCCGCGGTGACGGCCTGCTGGGCCGCCGCCGTGGCGTCGGCGGTGCCGAGGTCGTTGACGCCCTCGGAGACGATCAGCGAGGTGACGCCGGGCTGCGCGAACACGTCGCGGTCCAGCCGGGACAGGGCGTTGGGGCCCAGCCCGTCGTTGAGGACCCGGTTGCCGCCCGCGGCCTGGTTGAGCACCGCGGTGCCCGCGGTGTCGGCGCGCCGGGCCAGCCGGGCCCGCAGCCGGTCGGGCCAGCGGTTGTCGCCGTTGTCGGTGGAGCCGCGGCCGTCCGCGAGGGAGTCGCCCAGGACGACGGTCGCCCGGTCGGTGGCCGGGGCCTGCACCTCGACGGCGCTCAGGAAGTACCAGTGGTTGACCGAGGCCGCGCCGTCCAGGTCGGCGTCGTCGAGGTGGTCGCCGCGCAGCATGTACGAGGTGGTGCGCGAACCGGGGTGCGAGGTGATGTTCGTCGAGTGCTGGCCGGTGGCCAGGTACATCGTGACGGTGAGGGTCTCGCCCGCGGCGACCGGGAAGTCCAGCGGGTCGGCGACCATCTGCGCGCCGACCGGCACGGTGACCCCGGGGCGCCCGCCGAACGTCACCGGCCGCGCGCTGCCGGGCACGATCGCCCGCGCCCCGGAGCGGCCGTCGGCCGGGCGGGCCACCGAGACGGCCGTCACGGGCAGGGCGGTGCCGCCGAACGCGTTGCTGAGGTGCAGCCGCAGGGTGCGGCCGCCGAGGGTGACGTGCACGGTCTGCCGCAGCGTGGTGTCGGCGAACACCGCGCCGTCCTGGGTGTACGGGGCCGGCGGCATGTTGCCCGGCTCGGTCAGCTGCGGCATCGAGGTCCAGGTGTCCACCCAGTGCTCGTGCCCGGGCCCCGCCGCGGCCGCTCCGTCCGCCGCGGAGGCCTGCTGGGCGGTGGCGGGTGCTCCGGCCCCGACGCGGTCGGCCAGGGCCCCGCCGAACGCGGCGGCCGTCACGGTGAGGGTCACGGTGGCGGCCACGGCCACGGTGGTCGTCGCCCATCGGCGCAGTGCGGTGGTTTTCACGTACGGCCCTCTCCTCAAGCTGTTCCGAAAATTTTCGAAGCCCGCCGGGCCCGGCTCCACCCGGCGGACTGCGGTAGCGTAACCGAGCCAACAGGCCATTGGACCCTGGGAGTTGCGACAGTTTTTCGAATGTTTCAGCCAGCAGAACGGACCGGATCCGGACCCTCCGGACGCCGCACGCCGAGTCGACCCGGCACCACCGACGGAGCAACTGCACGGGACGGCACCACGGTTGCGCGTCCCGGGACCGGCCGAGCCCCCTTCCGGGCTGCTCCGCCACGCTCCCCTGCGGCCGCCAGCCCCGGGCATCAGCCGGGCGGGGCGTCAGGCGGGCGGGGCGTCGGCCGGGGCGGGGTGTCGGCCGGTCCAGTCGAGGCAGACGACGAGGGCGTCGTCCCGGGCGTCGTCGCCGCGGTGGGCGGCGAGGGCGGTCAGGATCGCCCGGGGCACCTCGGCGGCGGGCAGCAGCCGGGTCTCCTGGATGGCGCGGGGCAGCCTGGCCGCGCCGTACTCCTCGCCGGAGGTCGAGGCGGCGGCGTGCACGCCGTCGCTGACGAAGACCAGCCGGTCGCCACGCTCCACCCGGATGCGCTGCGCCCGGTACGGGGTGCCGTCGGCCAGGCCGAGCGGCAGTTGCGCCTCGAAGGGGATGTGCCGGACGGCGCCGTCCCGCAGCCGGAGCAGTTGCGGGGAGCCCGCGTCGACGATCTCGACCAGGCCGGTGTCCAGGTGGAACTCCAGCAGCAGCACGGAGACGTACGCCTCGCCCCGGTACTGCCCGTACACGGCCTGGTCGGCCAGCGCGGCCTGGTCGGCGATGTCGACGCCGGCCCGGCGCGCGTTGCGCAGCGCGTTGACGGCGAGGTTGGTGAGCAGCGAGGCGTCGATGCCCTCCCCCATGCCGTTGGTGATGGTCAGGGTGAGCCGGTCCTCGGTGGCGGACCAGTCGAAGTTGTCGCCGCGGATGGCGTAGGCGGGTTCCAGCTGGGCGCCGATGGCGTACTCCTCCCGGGCGCAGGCCCGGGCCGGCAGCAGTTGCCACTGCATCTCGGCGGCCAGGGTGAGGCGGTTCTTGCGGCGGGCCTGGAGGTAGAGGTCGGTGTCCCGCTCGGCGACCACGAGGTGGTGGCCGAGCATCTCGGCGATCTCGCGGAGCTCCTCCTGCCGCTGCGGCGTGAGGTGGACGCCGTCCACGTCGAGGCTCAGGACGCCGAGGCGGTCGCCGCGCACGGTCACCGGCAGGTGCAGCACCGCCGGTCTACCGTCCGGGCCGGTCTCGGTGAAGGGCTGCTGGGAGCCGAAGGCCCGTCCGGGGGCGCTGGTGTGCACCGGGACCGGCCGGGCGGTGTGCGGCAGGTCGGTGACCCGTTGGAGCACGGTCAGGCTGTAGTCGGCGAGCTGCAGTTCGACCCTCGACGCGCCGTACAGCCGGACGAGGTTCTCCCGCACCGCGTCCAGCAGTGCGTACGGGGCGGCGGTGCGCAGGGCGCGCTCCACCGCGGACAGGTTCTCCGTCACCTGGGTGCTCCTTCTCCTCTGCGGCGCCGATCGATCCGTGTTCGATCGTGCCGACGGGTTGTGGTGGGTTTGGAGGGGGGTGTCAGGATGGACCCATGGTCCTCGTCCCCCCGCTCCCGCACCGCGCCGACGGCGCGGCGACCGTGTCGTCGGTGGTGGAACTGCTGGAGGTGCTCTGGGGCGGCGGGCGCGAGCTGGAATCCAGGCCGGTGTCCGTCTCCCAGCTGCGCGTCCTCTACGTGCTGGCGGAGAGCGACGGCATCAACCTCCGCACGCTCAGCGAGATCCTGGACTCGCGTCCCTCGTCGGTCAGTCGGCTGTGCGACCGCCTGGAGGCGGCCGGGCTGGTCCAGCGCACGGCCAGCACCACCAGCCGACGCGAGCTGGAGCTGCACCTGACGCCGACCGGGCTGGCCTTCCTGGCCGACCTGCGCACCGCGCGTGAGCAGGCACTCGCGGCGGTGCTCGACGGGATGTCCCCGGCCGAGCGCGGTGCGCTGCTGACGGGGCTGAACGCCTTCCGGACCAGCGCGGCCCGCCGCGCCGCGGGAGACGCCGTGGGAGGCCCCACGGGAGGCGCCGAGGTCGCGCCGACCCCGCTGACGGCCTGAGCCGCCGGGCCCCGCCGCACCGACCCCGGGCGACGACCCGAAAATCGTTGCCGGACATGGAATGTTGTCGAAGAGCAAATGTTGCCTCTAGGGTGGAGGGACCGCAACTCGCGGTCCCGGGCAGTGCTGCGCGCACCGCCCGGTGAAGGGAGGCCTGCATGGCCGAACAACCGGCACCACCGACGCAGCTGACCGCAGCAGTCACCGTTCACGCGACCGTCGCGCACCTGCACCTGTCCGGCGAGCTCGACCTGGACACCGTCCCCGACCTCGAAGCCGCCGTCCGAACGGCCTTCCTGGGCCGACCCCGCATCATGATCATCGAGGCTTCCGACCTGTCCTTCTGCGACTGCGCCGGGCTCGGCGCCCTCCTGCGCGCCCGGCGGCGGATCACCGACGCCGGCGGCACCTTCCACCTGGAGAAGCCCTCCCCGCGGCTCGTCCGGCTGGCGGCCCTCACCGGCACCGCCGCCGTCCTGGGCCTGGTGGCACCGGTCGCCCGCCCTCGCCCGGAGCCGCAGCCGGAACCGCAGATCGACACGCCCGCGATCAGCGCGGGGCACTGAACTCCCGCGAGGCCCTGAACTCCCGCCGCCCCGCCCGGTCGCACCGGGCGGGGCGGGCGCCACCACGTCCGGCCTCATCGACCCGCTCCTCTCGCTCCGCTCCGGCGTTCGGCACCCGCCTACCCCGTCTGCGCCGCGACAGGCCTCCCCCACCAGGCCCTCGACACCGCCGGAGCCCCGGCGCCGTCAACGCCCGCGTTTCGTCCCGGCCCGGGCCCGCCGACGGAGTAGGTCCTGGTGGAAGGCCGACCGGGCCTCGTGGATCTCGCTCCGCTCCAGGACGTCGGCGGCCGTCCCGGCCTCGTCCGCGGTGCCGGCCAGGCCCGCCTGCAGGACGCTCCAGAGCCCTTCCCGGATCCGCGCCCGGCACTCGTCGCCGAGGTGGGCGCGGCCGTGGACGATCTCGCTCACGTGCGCTTCTCCGCCGCTCACCCAGCCGAGGGTCACCAGGAGCGGAACGTGCTCGGCCGTGTCACCGCACCCGCACCGCAGCCCGCACCGATCGTGTCGGCCCGGTTCGGCGCGGACCGGCGCACTGACGTCCGAGCCACGCCCTCTCGACGATCCGTTCCCCCGCGTCCACCCGGCCCGGCCCGCCCCGGCCCGGCCCCGGCGCAGGGCACGGCCTCTCACGCCAAGCCGCCCCGTCCGCAAGCCAGTTGGCAGCACCGGGGCCCGCTCACGGGGCTACTAGGATGATCAGATGACTGACGCGCACACGAACAGGATCGACCGCTTCCGGGCCGAGGCGGCCGCCCAGGACCTGCCGCCGGAGGAGGTGGAGGAGTGGATCCGCGCCCTCCGCCCGGCGGTCTACCTGGCGGAGGGCGGGGACGGCCCCCTCGTGGCCCGGATCGGCGGCGACCCCCTGCTGCCGGACGGCGTGCCGAGGCCGTCCGAGCCCCTCGTGGCCTCCGTCGACCTCGCGGCCCTGCCGCCCGGCGCGACCGGCCTCCCGCTGCCCGCCGACGGCCACCTGCTGCTCTTCTCCGGCACCGAGGTCCGCGGCCCCGGACGGCAGGCGGCCGACGCGGTGCTGTACGTCCCCGCCGGGACCCCGACCGCCCCGCGCCCCGCCGAGGACGGCTCGCACGAACCGTACCCGCCGCGCGAACTGCGCACCGCCTGGCACCAGCCGAGCGCACCGATGCCGGAGAGCTTCGCCCTCGACCGCTGGGGGGACTTCCCGGAGGACGAGCAGTCCGAACTCGCCGACGAGCTCGACACCGCCTGGGAGCGGCTGGGCGGCCACCGCCCGCCCTGGACCCTCCAACTCGGCGGCCGCCCGGTCTCGCCGCAGAACGACCCCGTCCACGACGCCCGCACCCCCGGGGACACCGACGACTGGGTCCTGCTGGCCACCTGGCGGTGCGGCGACGACGTCCCGGAACTGGACTCCGGCGTGGCCCACTGGGTGATCCGCCGCCAGGATGCGGCGGACCTGCGCTTCGACCGCGTCCACCGCTACGTCGAGATGGCCTGACCGCCACCACTACCCCCTGACCTCGCGCCGGACCCGCCCCCACCGCGAACACCACCACGGGTGGACCAAGACGTACCGGAGCGGCAGGCGGACGGCCCGGAGGACCGGGTGAGGGTGGCCCACCACGCCCGACGCCACGCCCGACGCTGCGGTCGGCGAAGGGACGGGGACCGCGAGGTGGGTCCGCCTCGGGGCGCGGTCGGCCCCACCTCCAGGACCGAACCCGGTGTCCTCGCCGCGCCGCGCCCCGGCAGCCGTGCCTGCTGCCGTCCTGACGGCCGCCCGGGACGTGGCACTGTCCGCCCGCGGCGGCCGGGCGTCACCGGGCCGTGGCATCATCCGGAGTCCAACCACCCGTGCCCCGCGGCCGCCTCGAGGAGCCCACGTGCAGCCCGTCTTCGTCGACTTCTCCACCGCCGTCCCCCGGACCGGCAACGCCGTGGTCACCGCCGAGCGGGCCGACTTCGCCCGCGACCACCTCGCGCTCGACGCCGGGGCCACGGTCACCGTCGAGTTCCACGTCCCGCCGGAGGGCGTGACGGACGAGCTCACGGTGAAGATCCGCGCCCTCGTCTCCAAGCTGGGCCCCCGGCCCGGCTTCGCGCCGCTCCACGTCGCCGTCAACTCCAGGGCGATCGTCGGCGACCACCGCATACCCGGCGGCGGGGACCTCCCGCAGCAGTTGGTCCTCGCCGTCCCCGCCGACCTGCTCGTCCCGGGCGCGACCAACACCCTGACGCTCCGCAGCTCCGCCGACGCCCGCTCGCGCCTGTGGCTGTACCGGGTGCTGGCCGAGCCCGTCTGGGACCGCGACCAGGCCGAACGCGCCTGGCTCGCCGACTCCACGGGCCGCTCGCTGCTGACCTACCGCACGGACCGCCGGGCCCCGGGCGCGCAGGCGTGGGAGCCCGCCGCCCCCTGGCGGCTGCACCTCGACTCCGGCGAGGGGGCGATGCCGGCCCGACTCGACTGGCGGGTGCGGTCCGGCGCGGAGGCGTCCGTCGTGTTCGCGCTGGAGCTGACCACCTTCCACGGCCACGCCCGCGACGCCGACGGCCACTGGTACGAACTGCGCGGAACCCTGACCGACCGTCAGTCCTTCCCCGGCGACGCCGACCCGGCCGCCACCCGCACCTTCTCCACCGAGGCCGGCTGGGGCGGCCGCTGGCACCCGGGCGGCCCGCTCACGTTCCACCTCGCCGTGGGCGAGGACACCCCCTTCGACCGCCTCGCCTGGACCGACCAGCGGGCCTGCTCGGCCTCCATCGGGCTGACGGAGGACGGCAGTTCCTTCCTCGGCTGGTCCCAGCGCGTCGACGAGGGAGCGGTCGGCTACCGGGGCGAGTCCGCCGAGACCGAGGGCGAGACCGAGACCGAGGACCGGCAGGGGACGGGCTCCCTCTCCCCCGAGCTGGACCAGCTCGGCCGGGCCCTCACCGACCTGGCCGACGCCGCGGCGAAGTCCCTCGGTTCGTTCCTCCGCAGGCTCTGACCCTGCCGCGGGGCACCGACCCCCGGCGCCCCTCCTGCCGTGACACCTCATCCCGAGGGCGAGGGGTTCCGGGGCCGGGCACGAGGTGGGCGTCCCCGGGGCCGCGCGGCCGGGGCGGCGGGTTCGGGAGCCCTCCGCGGCGCTCACTGCGACGCTCACTGCGGCGGGAGGTCCGGGCCCCGCCGCGCCGCCGCGGCCAGGGCGGTCGTCAGCGCCGCCGCGACCGTGGGCCGGATCGCCACCACCTGGTCGACGCCGGTGATCTCCGCCAGCCGCAGGAACTGCGCCGTCGGCGCGGCCAGCACCACCACGACGCCCTCGGGATTGCCGTGGGCCAGGACCAACTCCCGCAGCCCGCAGGAGTCGCAGAACCGCAACCGGGACAGGTCGACCACCACCCCCGCCACCCCGCTGCGCACCGCCGCCGACATGGCCGCGCGCAGCCGCGGCTGCTGGACCGCGTCCGTCTCGCCCTCCAGCCGCACCACCCGGACGCGGCCCGGCAGTTCGATCGCGCTGATGTGCAGGTCCTCCTGCGCCGGCGCCACGGGTGCGCTCCCTCCGGGCCGTGGTGATGATGCACGTGATCGTCCCGCCCGGCGACCCGGAGGTCCACGCTCCGCTGCCGAACCGTCACCGATCCGACGCCGCACCGTTCCTGAGCACCCGACAGGGCGCCCGGGGCCCGGCGGCCGACTCAGCCGGGACCGTCCTCCGCGTCCTCCTCGCTGCGGCTGCCCGCCCGCGCCGCAGCCAGGAAGACGACCAGCGCCGCCGCGGAACAGACCAGTCCGAGGCTCAGCAGCACGTACCCCACGACCACCCCTCCTTCTGCCTACGCACCCCTTCGGCACGAGAGCGGAAGAACCTGACCCCGCGAGGCGGACTTTCACCCCGGGGAGGCCGACCGGGGACCGGCTCCCGGCCCTCGGCGACCGGAGTCAGCGGGCCGTCCGGAGCTGGAGCCAGCAGGAGAGGCGGTCGTCCGGGTGCTCCAGGTCGAGGCCGAAGAGGTCGCCCGCCCGCCGCAGGCGGTACTTGAGCGTGTTGGGGTGGATGGTCAGCCGGGCCGCCGCCTCGCCGATGTTGCCGACGGCGTCCAGCCAGGCCGTGACCGAGGCGGCGAAGGCGGTGCCCTTGGCGCGGTCGTGGTCCATCATGGCGTCGATGCCGGGGTGCCTCAGCCGGGGGCGGCGCGCCAGTTCGTCGGCGACGTGGGCGAGCAGGACCCGCGCGTGGGTGTCGCCCAGCGTCGCGAAGGCCGGGGCGCCCGGGTCGGCGGTGGTGACCCGGAGGATGTCGTCCACCTCGGCGCGCAGGTCCGGCAGCTCCTCCGGACCGGAGGCGATCCGGGAGGCGGCGGCGCGCAGCGGCGGCTCGATGCTGCGGGCGAGGACGGCGGTGGCCTGCTCGCCGAGGCGGCGCGCGGTCGCGAAGGCGGAGGCCTCGTCGTCCAGCGGCAGCAGCACGTAGACCGTGCGGCCGACGGTCGCCACCGACGCCTCCGCGTGCACCGCCGGCCAGTGCCGGGTGGACGCGGCGGCGAGGCGGACCAGCAGGTCGTCGCCGGGCAGGCCGGGGTCGGCGAGCGGCGCGAAGCCGACCAGGGCGAGGGGACGCCGGCCCGGCAGGCCCAGCTCGAAGCGGGCCTCGCGGGCGGAGCGCCGTCCGCGGAGCGCGGCGCGCAGCGCCTCCTCGCGCGCCTGGAGGTCCAGCTCGGCCGCGCTGCGGCGGCGCAGCATGTGCAGGGCGGCCAGCCGGGCCCCGTCGAGCATCGCGCGCTCGCCCGCGTCGTCGATCGGGGACGTGCCCTCGATGGCCCAGATCGTGCCGAGGGGGCGCTGCCCGGCCCGGATCGCGACCGCCGCGCGCGGCAGCTCGGACTCGTCCAGGATCGGCAGCCGGACCACGCCCGGGGCGGCGAGCACCTCCCGGTAGTGGGCCGACTGCTCGGGCTGGTGCGGGACCCGGCGCTCCAGGATGCCCCGGCGCCGGTGCTCGTCGATCTGCTGGCCGGGCAGGGTCGAGTAGGCGAGGACCCGGTGGTCCAGGTCCTCGATCGCCACGGCCCCGCCGGTGACCGCCCCGATCGCGTCGGCGAGGGCGTACAACTCCTCGCTCGTGCCACCGTGGGTCGGCAGATTCGCCATCTTCATCCGTTGATCTTAGGCGAAAGCGCCAATGACTGACGTCGGCGCGGGGCCGAACATGAGGCGAGCACTCACGGGGGGAGTGGCAGCAGGCGGAACAGACGGACCGGCACGACAGCAAGGAACGGGCATGGCGGCGACGCAGGCAGGGCAGCAACTCCTCGGACTCTTTCCGCCCGGGACGGCCGTGGACAGCTCGGGCGCGCTGGTCCTGGGCGGCGTCCCCGTGGCCGAGCTGGCCGAGGCGTACGGCACCCCCGCGCTGATCGTCGACGAGGCCGCGATCCGGGCCCGCGCCCGCCGCTACGCCGACGGCCTGGCCGCCCGCTGGCCGAACTCCCGCGCCACCTTCGCCTCCAAGGCCTTCCCCTGCACCGCCGTCTACCGCCTGCTCACCGAGGAGGGGCTCGGCATCGACGTCGCGGGCGGCGGCGAGCTGACCCTCGCGCTGGCCGCCGGAGCCGATCCGGCCGGCCTGGTCGTGCACGGCAACGCCAAGACCGAGGAGGAGCTGCGGCTCGCGGTCGAGGCGGGCGCGGGCACGGTCGTGGTCGACAACTTCGACGACATCGACAAACTGGAGGCGATCCTCGCCACCACCGGCGGCGAGCAGGGCGTGCTGGTGCGGGTGACCCCCGACATCCGGCCCGACACGCACGCGGCGGTCTCCACCGGCCAGAGCGGCTCCAAGTTCGGCCTGCTCCTCCCGCAGGCGCGGGAGGCGATCGCCCGGCTGCGCGGCAGCGACCGGCTCCGCCTGGACGGCGTCCACGTGCACGTCGGTTCGCAGATCCTCGACACCGCGCCCTTCGCCCGGGCGGTGGAGGCCGTGGCCGCGCTGGGCGAGTTCGCCGTCTACGACCTGGGCGGCGGCCTCGGCTCCCGCTACACCTACGGCGACCACCCGCCGACGGTCGAGGAGTACCTCGACGCCATGGTCGACGTCGCGAAGCGGGTGCTGCCCGCCGGGGCCCGGATCCTGATCGAGCCGGGTCGCTCCGTGGTCGCCGAGGCGGGCGTCTCGCTCTACCGGGTGGTCTCGGTCAAGCGCGGCGGGGGCCACACCTTCGTCGCGGTCGACGGGGGCATGGGCGACAACCTGGAGGTCTCCCTCTACCAGCAGCGCTTCGAGGCCGCCGTCGCCACCCGGCCCACCGGGGAGGGCGAGCCCTGCCGCCTGGTCGGGCGGCACTGCGAGTCCGGCGACACCCTCAGCGCCGACGTCCCGCTGCAGGACCCGCGGGTCGGCGACCTGGTCGCCGTGCCGGTGACCGGCGCGTACACCTACGCGCTCAGCAACAACTACAACGGCGCGCGCCGCCCCCCGGTCGTCCTCGTGCGCGACGGCGCGCACCGCGCCGTCGTCCGTCGCGAGACCTACGCCGACCTGATGCAGCGCGACCTGCCGTAGCGCGACGTGCCGCAGCGCGACCTGCCGTAGCGCGTCGTGCCGCAGCGCGACCCGCCCGCAACCCGGTGCCCCGCACCCCACCCGTCCGGGGCCCGGCCCACCCTGCCCACCAGACCCAGCGAGAGGTCACCTGCCATGCCCCCGAACGACGCGGGACTCCGACAGCAACTGCTGCGCCGCAAGCCGGTCTCGGCCTTCCGGGCCGACTCCGAACAGGCCGATCACCACCACGGCGGCGGGCTGCGCCGCACCGTGGGCACCTTCCAGCTCACGATGATCGGCGTCGGCGCGACCATCGGCACCGGGATCTTCTTCACCCTCAGCACCGCCGTCCCGCAGGCGGGGCCCGCCGTCGTCCTCTCCTTCGTCTTCGGCGCGGTCACCGCCGCGCTGACCGCGCTCTGCTACGCCGAGCTCACCTCGGCCGTGCCGGTCTCCGGCTCGTCCTACTCCTACGCCTACGCCACGCTCGGCGAGCTGGTGGCGTGGGTGGTCGGCGCCTGCCTGCTGCTGGAGTACGCGGTCTCGGGGGCGGCGATCGCCGTCAGTTGGGGCCAGTACCTCAACGACCTGACGCAGCGGCTGTTCGGCTTCACCATGCCCGACGCGCTGTCCGCGCCGCCGGGCGCGGGCGGCTACGTCAACCTGCCGGGCGTCGTCCTCGTCGCCCTGTGCTGCCTGCTGCTGATGCGCGGGGCCAAGGAGTCGGCGGTCGTCAACACCGTCATGGTGCTGATCAAGCTCGGCGTGCTGCTGCTCTTCGTCGTCGTCGGCGTCACCGGTTTCAGCTCCGCCAACCTGCACCCCTTCGCGCCGCTCGGCATCGCCGGGATCAGCGCGGCGGCCTCCTCGGTCTTCTTCTCCTTCATCGGTCTCGACGCCGTCTCCACCGCCGGGGAGGAGGTCAAGAACCCGCAGCGGACGCTGCCCCGGGCGATCATCGGCGCGCTGCTCGTGGTCACCACCTTCTACTGCCTGGTGGCCCTGGTCGGCGTCGGCGCGCAGCGGTGGACGCTCTTCGAGGGCCAGGACGCCGGCCTCTCCGCGATCCTGCAGCAGGTGACCGGCCGGAACTGGCCCGGCGTGCTGCTCTCCGCCGGTGCGGTGCTCTCCATCGTCAGCGTCACCCTGGTCGTCATCTACGGCCAGACCCGCATCCTCTACTCCATGAGCCGCGACGGCCTGCTGCCGCCCGTCTTCCGCAAGGTGGACCCGCGCAGCGGCACCCCCGTCGGCAACACCCTGATCGTCGGCGCGTTCATCGCGCTGCTGGCCGCCTTCGTCCCGCTGGACTGGCTGGCCAACCTCACCAGCATGGGCACGCTGGTCGCCTTCGCGGTGGTCTCCGTCGGCGTGGTCGTGCTGCGGGTGCGCGAGCCCCACCTGCCGCGCGGCTTCAAGGTGCCGGGCTACCCCGTCGTGCCCGTCGCCTCGATGCTCTTCTGCCTCTACCTGATCTGGAACCTGCCGGTCGACACCTTCGTGCTCTTCGCGCTCTGGCTGCTGCTGGCCCTGGGCGTCTACTTCGGCTACAGCCGCCACCACTCGCGCCTCGCGCGCGGCGGGCAGCCGGCCGCCGCGCGGGAGCCGCTGCCCGTCGACTGACAGCGGCTCCGCGGGGGGGCGGTGGCGGTGGCGGGCCCGGCGAGGAGGTCGAGGAACCCGCGCCCCGGCCCGTGCGAGCGGGGCGTGCGACGGCCCGAACAATCCACTTGCGGCGGCCGGTACGGTGTGGGTTCGACCAGGGGAGGACGATTGTCCGGACGTCTCGCCGCGGCCCTCGCCGTGGCAGCCTTCGCCGTCACCGGCTGCACCACCGCCACCGAGCCGCAGGCCGGCGGGCCCCCTTCGGCCCCCGCCCCCACCTCCGCCTCCGTCTCCGGTGCTCCCGGGCCCGCGTGCGGCGCCGCACCGAGCCCCACCGAGAGCTACCAGGGCAACTGGAAGGGGCCGCTGCCGGAGGAGGTCCGCTGCCTGCCGCACGTCGCCGAGGGCTCCCTCTCCTTCATGGCCAGTGGCCCGACCCCCGACGGGTGGAAGGCCCTCGACGTCCGCGTCACCCCCGACACCGACCCGGAGCAGACCCGGGCGCTGTGCCACCGCATCACCGAACTCGGCTGGGGCACCGGCGGTTCGCACGGCATCACCCTGCTCATGGTCAGCGGAGCGGGCCACTTCACCTCGACGCCCGACCAGCCCGCCTGCTTCGACGGGGACCACTCGACCCTCCCGCCGACCACGCCGTAACGGCGGCAGCGGGACGGGACGGGGAGCGCTCACCCGGAGCGGTGTACCGGCCGCCCGACGGGCCCTTCCGCCAAGGCCCGGTCGGCGGCGGCCTTCCGGGCCCGTGCAGACGCCCCCCCGCGCGGCACCAGCGGCTGCGCGGTGGGGGCTCCTGTTCGAACAGTCACACCGCCCGGTGCGATTCGCCGCCCCCGCCTCCTGCCGGTGCGTCAGACTTGTCCGACGCCCGCAGTCCCCAGCACAGGCACCGGAGGCAACGCCCATGACGCGTTACAGCGTCGACCTCGACCAGCGTCAACTGATCGCCTCGTGGGGCACCGGCGAGGGCGACCTCTCCCAGCGCATCGCCACCCTGCCGGACGGCGCGGGCACCTCCGCCCTGCTGGCCCTGGCCCGCTCGCTCACCCAGCTCTCCGACGCCGCGTGGCGCACCTACACCCACCCGGCCAGCGCCGCCGGCACCCCGGAACCCGACAGCGAGGCCCGGCGCCGCGAGCAGGAACGCGAAGCCTTCGGCGAGGTCCCCGGCGCGATCACCGAACCGCACCTGCCCCACGGCGGCACCATGCTCATCTCCTACAACCGCCTGGTCGAATCCGCCCACCGCATCGGACGCGCCCTCCACCACCTCCGGGACGCGGCCCTGACGAGCACCGTCCTGGCCGAAGCCGCCCTCGAACTCGCCGCCGTGGAGAACGCCGAACTCGGCGACCTCACCGGTCGCGCCCAGCAGGCCGTCCTCCTCAGCCGCGAGGACGCCTCCCCCGTCCAGGTCGCCGCCGCCGACCACCTCCTCCAGCAGGACCCCTTCGGCCCCACCGCCCTGTTCTCCACCGTCGACCCCACCGCCGCCGCCGTCGCCGCGACCCACTGGCTCGCCGCCGCGGCCGAGGTCGCCGCCGGAACCTCCGGCCAGGACCCCACCCAGGTCGTCCTCGAAGCCGACACCATCGAATCCCTCCCCCACGAGACCCCCACCCTCGTCCTCGGCCTCCTCCAGGACGGCGCCACCCCGCACGAGACCGTCACCGCCCTCGTCCGCCACGCCATGCACATCACCGACGGCCTCCTCCTCGACCCCGTCACCCTGCGCGACCAACTGAAAGACCTCGAGGAAGACTTCGAGGAGACCGTCGCCGAACACACCGGCGAAGCCGACCCCGACCTAGACGACGTCGCCGTCCGCCTCACCCCCCTCGACCCCAAACGCCCCGCCCGCGACCTCCTCGAAGACCTCCTCACCGGCATCCACGGCTGCTGGCTCCTGCACAACGCCTCCACCGAACCCGAAGACGACGAGGACGAGGACCTCGGCGACGCCGAGGAACACCAACGCCGCAGCCGCCGACGCTTCGCCCAGCTCGTCCGCGAAACCGCCACCGCCCACCGCGACCGCCTCATCTGACCGCGGTCGGCCGCGGTGCCGCGTGGTCCGATCGGACCGTTCCGAAGGCTCCGCCGACCGGCCCGTCCGCCGTCTCGGCGGGGCCTCGCACCCCGCACTACGCCACCGCGCCGCCCTCGGACACGGACGCGCGCACACAGGCCCGCAGCTCCGCCTCGCTCACGTTCCCGCCCGAGACGACGACGGCCACCCGACCCCCGCCGACGCTCTCGCGCAGGGCCGGCAGCGCCGCCAGCGGGGCCGCGCCGGCCGCCTCGGCGACCGTCCGGGCGTCGCGGATCAGGGCCCACTGGGCCGCCCGGATCTCCTCGTCGTCCACCAGCACGAAGTCGGCCAGGTACTTGCGCATCAGCGACTGGGGCAGCTCGAATCCCGATCCGGTGGCCAGCCCCTCCGCCCCGGTCTCGTTCGGGCGGCGCAGACACCGGCCGGCGTGCCACGAGTCGTGGGCCGCCGGGGACCGTCGCGACTGGACGGCGACCACCCGGCACTCCGGGCGGACCACCGACGCCACCAGGCAGGCCGCAGCCGCGCCACTGCCACCACCGACCGGCACCACCACCACGTCCAGCTCCGGCTCCTGCTCGAAGATCTCCAGGTAGGCGGTGGCCACCCCGGCGATCAGGTCGGGCTCGTCACCCGCGCTGACCAGCCGCATGCCACGTGCCACGGCCAGTTCCTCGGCGTGCACCCGTGCCTCGTCGAAGGTGGCGCCGAACTCGACGAGGTCGGCGCCGAGTCGCCGCACCGCCGCGGTCTTCACCGGGTTGGAGTCCTGCGGCATGACGATCGTGCAGGGCGCCCCGAACCGCGCGGCGGCGTACGCCAGCGACTGCGCGTGGTTGCCCGTGGAGTAGCCGACCACGCCCCGGGCGCGCTCCCGCGGATCCATCCCGCCCAGCAGCGTGATGCCGCCGCGCACCTTGAACGCGCCCGTCGGCTGCAGGTTCTCGTGCTTGACCAGCACGGACATGCCGGTGCTCCGGTCGAGCAGCGGGTACGAGGCCAACGGCGTCGGCGACAGGTACGGCTTCTGGAGCAGACGGGCTCGGAAGATGTCGGCGATCGACGGCGTGACCATGTGCGCGCTCTCCAGGCAGTCGGCGGGCCGTCCGGCCCGCATGGCGCCAGCCAAGCACAGGGCGGGTGCGCGAGGCCCCGGAACGCTCGGCCGATCACCCGTCCTGGTGAGTTCAGGGCAGTCTGGTGGCGTGCTCCAGCCTGCCCAGCATGGCTCCGATGACGGGCACCCGGACCAGGTCGGGGAGGGTGAGCGCGGCGATCTCGCGGCCCGGTGAGGAGCGCAGCTCCGCCACCGTCACGCCCTCCAACCGCGTCGGCCGCAGGGCGAGTTCGGGCAGGACGGTGACACCGAGCCCGGCGCCGACCAGGCCCGCGACGGCCTGCGCGTCGTCGGTCGCGAACTCGATCCGGGGGCTGAACCCGGCCCTCTCGCAGACGTCCACCAGGTGGCTGCGGCAGCGCGGGCAGCCCGCGATCCAGGCCTCCTCGGCGAGGTCCGTGAGGTCGACGGTGCGGCCCTGCGCGGCCCCCGCCGCCAGCCGGTGCCGGTCCGGGAGCAGGGCCACCAAGCGCTCGGTGAGCAGCCGTTGGACCACCAGGTCCTCCCACTCGGCCTCCGCGGGAGCGGCGGGTCGCCCTGCGCGGACCGCCTCGTCGGTGTACCGGAACGCGAGGGCGATCTCGCAGTCGCCGGCGCGCAGCAGCGCGAGCGAGTGCGGCGGTTCCGCCTCCGTCAGGGAGACCCGCGCCCCGGGGTGCAGTTCGAGCATGGAGGCGACGGCGGCGGGAACGATCCGGGCGTTGGCGGACGGGAAGGAGGCCAGCCTGACCCGGCCCTTGCGCAGCCCGGCGATCGCGGCCAGCTCCTCCTCGGCGGCGGACAGCCCCGCGAGGATGCCGGTGGCGTGGCGGGCCAGCGCCCGGCCCGCCTCGGTCAGCCACATCTCCCGGCCCTGGCGCACGAACAGCGGTGTGCCCGCTGCCTGTTCCAGCGCTTTCATCTGCTGGCTGACAGCGGGCTGGGTACAGCCGAGTGCGCGTGCGGCGCCCGAGAAGGAGCCGACGCCCGCCACGACGTGCAACACCCGAAGATGACGTGCCTCGATCACGCCCGAGTATAAGCACGGCCAGGAGTGACCCACCGTCAATCTGTCAAGTCGTGAAGCAAGTTGACTCTCAGTCCAGGATCCGGACGCGCACCCGGCGGCCGCCCTTGCCCTTCGCCTGGATCTTCACGACTTCCATCCGGCCGATCTGCTTGGTGGACGCGACGTGCGTGCCGCCGTCCGCCTGGGTGTCGAGACCGACGATGTCGATGATCCGGACCTCCTCGATGTCCGGCGGCAGCAGGTTGGTGGCGGTCCGGATCAGCCCGGGGATCCGGAAGGCCTCCGCGGACGGGAGGATCCGGGCGTCGATCCGGCGGTCCGCGCCGATCTCCACCGTGCACGCCTCGGTCAACCGCTCCTTGAGGTCCGGGGGGATCTCGTGCAGGCTGAAGTCCATCCGCCCCTCGCCCGGTTCCATGTTGCAGCCGGTGACCAGCGCCCCGAAGTCCCGGTACACCACGCCCGACAGCAGGTGGAGCGCCGAGTGGGTGCGCATCAGCAGGGTGCGGCGCTCGTCGTCCAGCGCCGCCCGCACCACCGTGCCCGCCGGGGGAACGGGGTCGCCTTCGGCCGGGATCAGGTAGAGGTCGTCGCCCGAGCGGGCCCCCACGATGCGGGTCTGCACGCCCTGCCACAGCAGCACGCCGTGGTCCGGGGGTTGGCCCCCGCCGCCGGGGTAGAACGCGGACCGGTCCAGGACGACCCCCTCGGCGTCGCTGCCGATGACGACCGCCTCCCACTCGCGCAGTGCCTGGTCCTCCCAGTCCAGCCGGGTCGTGCCGCCCTGTTGTTCCGTCATGACACCACCGCATCGGTCGGATCGGAGAGGAGGTCGAGGTAGTCGTGGGCGCCGTCGTAGGCGAAGGTGAGGATGGTCGCGGGCCCGTCCAGCGACCGGGCCAGCCGCAGCGCGGCCGCGATGTTCGCCCCGGTCGACGGGCCGGCCGCGATGCCCTCGGTGCGCATCAGGAGCTTCATGCACTCGACGGCCTCGCTCTCGCCGACCGTGATCATGTCGTCCACGACGTCGCGGTTCAGGACGGGCGGGACGTAGCCGACCGAGAGCCCCTGGACGCGGTGCCGGCGGAACGTCCCGGCGAACAGGTCGCAGCCCTCGGGCTGCACGCCGTGCACCCGCAGGTCCGGCATCTCCTTGCGGAGGATCTCGCCGACCCCGGTGATGTGGCCGCCGGTTCCGATGCCGGCGACCATGTGGTCCACCGGTTCGCCGTCGAGGTCGTCGAGGATCTCCAGGGCCGTGGCGTTGCGGTGGGCGTCCGGGTTGTTCGGGTTGGCGCCCTGGTTGAGCAGTACCCAGGTCGGGTTCTCGAGGACCAGCCGGTTGGCCAGCTCGCCGTGCGAGTTGTTGCCGGTGGAGCTGTCGGACAGCAGGATCTCCGCGCCCATCGCGGCGAGGACCCGCTGCTTGTCCTTGCTGTAGTTGTCCGGGATGACCAGGACGACCCGGTAGCCGAGGACCGCGCCGGCCATCGCGATGCCCATCCCGGTGTTGCCGCCGGTGGGTTCGACGATCGTCTGGCCCGAACCGCGCACCAGGACGCCCTCGCGCTCGGCCGCCAGGACCATGTTCAGCGCGATCCGGGCCTTGTGGCTGCCCCCCGGGTTGAGGTGCTCCGTCTTGAGCACGATCCGGCAGCCGGTGCCGGCGGCGAGCCGGTCCAGGGCCACCAGCGGCGTGCTGCCGACGGCCTCCAGGACCGACGCCCGGACACCGCCGCCGCGGGAGGTGGTCATCGACAACCACCCGCGGTCGCCAGCAGGATCCGCAGCTCGTCCTCGTCGCGGATCGGGTGGTCGAGCCCGACCCGCTCATCGCCGACGGACAGCAGGACGTGCCCCTTCAACTTCCCGTTCGAGTAGAGCAGGTGGTCGGTGAGGCTGTGGTGGTGGCTGCACAGGTGGGTCAGCACCTCGTTGACCGTGCTGCCGGGCAGGTCGAGCCGGGAGTCCACACCGGCGAGGTTGGCGAGGGTCTTCACCATGACTACAGCAGGCATGATCGGGTTCCTCCTTGGGGGGACGGTGACGGTTGCGGGACGCTCCGGTCAGGCCGGAACGGCACCCGGGTACGAGATCTCGCGGTACGCGCCGTCGGCGAAGTCGAACAGCCTGGCCTCGCGGACGCTCCCGCCCTCGACGCCGACGACCAGTTGCAGCACTCCCGGGTAGACGGGCCGGCCGTCCAACAGCGCGCGGCGCACGTCCTCTTCGCTGAAGTAGGCGCGGCCGTTCGGGTGGGAGTGGTAGATCACCAGGACCGGATCGTCCGTGTCGAAGCTCGCGTCCAGGAAGATCGCGTCCTCGATGCCGAGGGCGTATCCGGTGGCGGAGGTGCGCTCGTAGGAGTCCGGGTCCGCCGCGTGCAGCTCGTCGATGACGTTCCTGGCCCTGCGGACCCCGCTCGCCAGGATGAAACCGCAGGCCTCGCGCGGGAATTCTTCAATGGCGTGCTGGTGGATCACCGCGAGGTTCTGCTCGGTGAGCAGTCCCTCGGCTCCGTTGACGGTGTTGTCCACGGTCAGTTCCCCTTCCCCGCCGCGTCCGCGGCGCGCTTCTTCGTCAGTGCGAACGAGCCGAGCATTCCCGCGGCGAGCAGCAGCGCGAGCAGGTCGAACGCGGAGTGCTCGACGACGGACGAGACCAGCACGGCGATCACCGGGAAGAAGACGAAGACGAACGACAGTGTCACCGCGTTGACGTACTTGAGCAGGTAGAAGTAGGCCGCGAAGCCCACCACGGAGGCGACGATGCCCAGGTAGAGGACGCCGGCCCAGGACGCTCCGGTGATCGCGCCGAAGTCGGGGTGCTCGGAGAGGATCCCGAGCAGCAGCAGCGACACCCCGCCGCACCCGATCGGCAGCACCTCCACCGTCAGCACGTCGATCTCGCCGGCGTGGCGGGCGAGCGTCGCGTAGGTCATCGCGTGCAGCACGGCCGCGGCCAGCACGGCGGCGGGAGCGAGCAGGTTCTCGGCGCTCAGGTCGCCGTTGGTGTGCAGGATCAGCACCACCAGGCACACCAGCCCGGCCACGACGCCCGCCCATTGCCGTCCGCTCACCGTGATGCGCGAGATGATCCGGGAGAACACCAGCAGGAAAACGGTCACCGACGCGAAGAGCAGTGAGGCGAAACCGGAGCTGACGTGCTGCTCACCGTAGTTGATCAGGCTGTACGGAATCGCGATGTAGACCAGGCTGACGAAGGGGAGCAGCCATTTCTTTCCCGTCGGGAAACGGAAACTCGCCCCGCGGGACACCAGTACCGCGACCGCCAGGAAAGGAAAGGCGATGCAGAAGCGGAGCCCGGCCGCCGTGATCGGCGGAATGCTCTCGACGCTCAGTTTCATCCCGTACCAGGTGGTCCCCCAGATCAGGCAGACGAAGAGGTACGTCGCCGCGAGCCGGAAGCTGCCCGGAGTGGCCCTGGAGGTCGCCGCCCGCTCCACGTCGTCGACCTGGGGGCGAGGAACAGTTTCCATCCGATCACTCTCCAAAAGTGCACCGCAGGCAGCTCGCGCAGCCCCCGCCGAATAATCGGATGCTAGCAATGCATTCCGTCAATCCACAAGGTTCGCACGCACGTTGGTCGTAAATCGACGGTCGCTTATGAGTGCCATAAGAAGCCATTTCATATTCCGCCCGAGCCGGTTCGGCGGACGGGCTCGTTCGGCTCGATCCGGGCGACCGGGTCCAGGCCGATCGCGCCGCCGCCCGGACGCACCGCGTCCGCGGAGCCCGCGGACTCCGCCTCGACGGTGCCGGGCGTGCCCACCCCGGCGGCGGGCTCGATCGGGGGCGGCAGGGGCAAGGGAAACTCCCGGGGCGCGTCACACACTGGTCGCAGCGGTCGGCGAGAGGCGACGCCAGGTCGAGTCCATCTGGGTGAGCAGCACGCAGGTGCCGTCCCCTCCGGTGAGTCTGAGGATCTCGCGGCACGGGATGCGGTCGCCGACGAAGCGCACCGCCATCCGGGCGTGGTCCCGCTCGACGACCTGCAGGGAGATGTCCGCGACGCTGGCACCGCTGCGGTCGATGAGGTCGACCCGGGAGTCCATGAGGTCGACGCCGTGGATCTCCAGGCCGTCCGGCCCGGTGGGGATCACCGCGAACACCGAGGTCCGGGAGCTCCGGCTCTGCACCTGGCACTGGTTGACCAGCCGGACCCGGGAATTCCCCGGAACATCGGTGAGAACCAGGGCGTGCGGGCTGATCAGGCAGTCCGAACCGATCGAGACCGGCCCGAGGATCCGCGCGAAGGCGCCGATCTCCACCCGGTCCCCGATGCTCGGATGCCGTTTTCCGGCGGAATTCCCGGAGATTCCGACGGCCCCTATGACGACGCCCTGGAGGATGTAGCAGTCGTCGCCGATGACCGTGGTCTCGCCGATGACCGTGCCCACGCCGTGATCGAGCACGAAGCGCTGCCCGATCTCCGCGGCGGGGTGGATCTCCACCCCGGTGGCGACCTTGGCGACCTCGGAGATGGACCGGGCCAGGATCCGCAGGTCGGACCGGCCCTTGGACATGGCGACCTGCTCGGCGGCCCGGTACGCGGCGTGCGCGAGCCGGTGGGCCAGCACCGCCCGGTAGGCCGCATAGCTCTCCAACACGTACCGCCACGATCCGCCGCTCGCCGGGTCGCGGGCGGTGAGTGCGAGCAGGTCCATGCTCGCCGAGGCGGCCGCCTCCTCCATCCGGTCACCGAGGAACCGGTGGAACCTGGAGAGGGTTCCGTAGGGTCGAAGAAGCGCCGTCAATTCGTCGAGAATTACGCCGGTACAGTTTCCTTCGTCCTCCAGCTCGGCATCTCCGGAATTCCACGGGACACCGGGAGCAGGAGGCAAGCCGATATCTGGCATTGCCAATCCCCCTGTATGCGCAGGATGCCTCGAGTCGACCCCGGGGGTCCAACGTCTCGCGGCAACGGTAGACATGATTCGAAGCCCCGGGCAAGGAAGGCCAGGCCATGTGACCCGTATCACACACTCATTAGATTCCCTTCTGGATTCCATAAGGCGCATTCAACGGGTCTCACCCATCGAGACGCGCCCGGGAAGTCCTTTCCGCCGACGCGGTCCGGTTGTTAAATGCACGAGGAAGGTCGGAACGGGGTTCACGGTGACCGACTGCTGGGCGGGGGAGGCGTGCCCGTCCCCGGCGGGGGCCGCAGCTCCTCACAGGCCCCTGGTGCCGTCGATGCGTTCGCGCAGCAGGTCGGCGTGCCCGTTGTGCCGGGCGTACTCCTCGACCAGGTGGACCAGGACCCAGCGCAGGGAGACCCGTCCGCGCCAGGGGTCGTGGCCCTCAACGTCGAGGTGCGGGGCCTCCCGGGCGAACCGTTCGGCGAAGGCCACCTCCGCGTGCCAGGCCTGCCAGGCGGCGGTGACGGACCGCGGGTCGGGGCGGGCCCCGTCGAAGTCGCCGTCGGGATCGGCCGGCGAGCTGAACCGGGGCGGTGCGTCCTGCCCGGCCAGGACCTGCCGGAACCAGCGGCGTTCGACGTCGGCGAGGTGCCGGACCAGCCCGAGCAGGGAGAGCGTGGAGGGGGGCGCGGCACGCTCGGCCAGCTCCGCGGTCAGGCCCGCGCACTTGAGCCGGAGGGTGGTGCGCTGGTCGTCCAGGAGACCGAGCAGCACCGTGCGTTCGTCCCCGGTGGCGGGTGCGCGGAAGCGCGGGTCGGGTCCGGCGACGGGGTGCGTTCCGGCCCGCCGGGCGGGCTGCGGGCGGTCGGGGAACTCCGTGCGCAGGAAGTCGAGCAGGTGGGCGTCGACCTCCGCGGGGCGTTCCACTCCGGGCAGGTGGCCCGCGTCGGCGATGACGGCGAGCCGGGCGTGCGGGGCCAGGTGCTGCATGGCGCGGGCATCGGAGACGGGGGTGTGGACGTCCTCGGTGCCGACCAGGATCAGCACCGGGACGGTCGCGGCGGCCAGCACCGGCCCGTAGTCGGGGCGTTGGGCCCGGCCGCGCAGCGACGCGGCGGCGCCGCGCGGGTCGGTCGCGCACATCACGGCCAGTACCTCGGCCGCGGCCGGTGGCGGCGCGCCGTCGGCCGCGGCGAACATGGTGGCGATCATCTCGTGCGCGTAGCCGCTCATGCCTTCGTCCAGCAGCCGCTGTGCCGTGGCCAGGCGCAGGGCGCGGGCCCGCGCGCTGTCGGGGGCGCTGGTGGTGCCGCACAGGACGAGGCCGGCCACCCGCTGCGGGTGGTCCTGCTGGAGGGCGAGGGCGATCTGCCCGCCCATCGAGACCCCGCCGATGACGGCCCGTTCGATGCCGAGGCGGTCCAGCAGTGCGACGAGGTCGGCGGCGTGGTCGGACAGCAGCACCGGGCCGGGGGTGATCGGGCTGCGGCCGTAGCCGCGCAGGTCCGGGGTGAGGACGCGGTACCCGGCTTCGGCCAGCGTCCTGGCCTGCGGGGCCCACAGGGTGCGGTCGAAGGGGTGGCCGTGGACGAGGACGACGGGCGGGCCGTCGGCGGGGCCGGCCTCGTCCCAGGTGAGCGTGACGGTCATCAGGGGGTGCCTTTCGGTTGCGGACAGCAGAGGGATGCGTGGTGTGCGGGCCCGGCGGACCGGCGGACCGCGGTGCGCGGCGGACCGGGCCGGGCGGCCGATCACTCGGGCGGTGCCGCTCGGCGCCCGGGGGCGGTGCGCGGTGGGCCTCCGGTGGTGGCGACGGTGCGTGCACGGGGTCCGGCGGGTCGCGCCGGACCGGGCCGCCCGGTGCGGCGCGGGCGGCGCAGGAGCAGTGCGGCGGCGGCCAGCGCGGCGGGCAGCAGCAGGTGGCGCCCGCAGCACAGCAGCACGGCCGCGGTCGCCGCCGCGGACCCGAGTGCGCCCGCCCGCGGCAGGCGGGCGGGCAGCAGGACGGCTGCGGCGAGCAGGCCGACCAGGGTGACGGCCGCCAGGCAGGCCGAGGTGGCCCGCAGCAGCGCGGCCAGGCCGGTCAGACCGCTGGTCGCGGCGAGGACCACCGTGGCGCAACCGGCGGTCAGGGTGGTCAGGGTGCGTCGCGGGTGGGCCGCCAGGGGGCGGGGGAAGGCGGAGCGCTGGGCCAGTTCGGTGCCGAGGGCCGTTCCGGAGGTGAGGTAGGCGTTGGCGGCGCCGAAGGTGAACAGCAGGGCGACCACGACCACGACCGGCCGGGCACCGTCCCCGAGCCGCTCTCGGAGGAGGGACAGCAGCGGGGTGACGGTCGATCCGGCCCGCTCCCCCAGGGCCCCGACGGTGACGGCCGCGAGCCCGAACTGCAGCACGGCGACGACCGTCCACGCCAGCAGGACGGCCCGCGGCAGGGCGTGGCGGGGCCGCGTGAATTCGCCCGACAGGTGGGTGACCGCCTCCCAGCCCGCGAAGGCGAAGAACAGCAGCCCGGCGGCGGTGCCGACGGACGGCCAGCCGTGCGGCAGGAACGGCGTGAACGCGCCGCGCCGCACCTGCGGGGCGGTGAGCAGCAGGGACGCGCCGAGCAGCGCGACGAGCGCGCCCACCAGGAGCAGTTGTGCCTTCGCCGAGACCCGCACCCCGGCGCCGTTGGCCGCGTACGCCGCGGCGAGGGCGGCGAGCGCGGCGGTCCGCGCCGTCCCGGGCCCGGCCCCGAGCGCGGTGGCGGTGTACGCCCCGCCGATCAGGGCCGCGGCGGGCACGCCCAGCAGCACCGCGCAGGTGAACCACCAGCCCACCGCAACCCCCGCGGTGGGCCCGAACGCCCGCTCGGCGAAGTCCGCGACGCCGCCCGCCCCCGGGTGGCGGGCGGCGAGCGCGGCGAGGGTCAGCGCCGTCGGCAGGGCGAGCGCGATCAGCGCCGCCCAGGCCAGCAGCGACGCCGGGCCGGCGGCCGCCGCCGCGACCGACGCCAGTGTCAACGCACCCGGCCCCAGCACCGCCCCGACGCACAGCGCCGCCCCCGCCCCCACGCCCAGCCCCGCCCGCCGCTCCATCAGCGCTCCTCCTCCGTCCGGCGATCCGGACGGAACGTAGAACGCTGAACGGAGTCGTCACCGTGATGCCGAACCATGTTCGGCGAGAAGGGCACAATGGCCGCCATGGACGAACTTGATGCGCGAATCGTGGACCATTTGCAGCGGGATGCGCGGATCACCAACCGCGAGCTCGCCCGCATCCTGGGCATCGCCCCCTCCACCTGCCTGGAGCGGGTCCGCCTGCTGCGCAACCGCGGCGTCATCACCGGCTACCACGCGGCGGTCGACCTGCCCGCCCTGAACCGCTCCGTCCAGGCGTTCGTCGCCTTCCAGGTGCGCCCGCTGAACCGCCAGGTGATCGAGAGCTTCAAGGCGTACGCGGCGGGGCTGCCCGAGGTGCTGTCCGTCTTCGTCGTCGCGGGCGGCGACGACTTCCTGCTGCACGTCGCCCTCCCCGACATCGACCGGTTGCACACCTTCCTGATGGACCGCTTCAGCGAACGCCGCGAGGTGGTCAACTTCCGCAGCTCCGTCATCTACCAGCACGTCAGCTCACCCGTCGTCACCCCCGCCACCTGAGACCACCGCCGGGCTGCCGCCGGGCCGCCGCGCCCGGCTCCCCCGACCGGGACGCGGGCGGGGCGCGGTCAGCCGTGGTCGATCGCGGCCCTGGTGGCGGGGCCGTAGCAGCCGGGCGGGTCGGTGGTGATGCCGTACTCCTGCTGGGTCTCCCGGACCGCGCGTTCGGTGGCCTTGTCGTAGGTGCCGCTGCTGGTGACGTACGTCTTGCCCTGCCGGTACAGCAGGCTCTGCAGCCGCGCCACCTCCGGGCCCCGGTCACCCCGGCGCAGGGTCGGGCCGGCGGTCGGGGACGGCGTGGAAGCGGGAGGCTGGGACGGCGTCGCAGTGGCGGAGGCCGGAGCGGTCGCGGAGGCGCCGGGGCCGCTCGGGGTGCCGAAGGCGGCCGGGTCGGCGGAGGCGCCGGACGGGAGGGGCCGGGAGGTGACGGTGGTCGTCGCACCGACTGCGGGCCCGGTGGCCGGTGCGGATCCGCTGTGGCCGGGCCCCGAAGGCTGGGCGGGTCGTGTCGGCGCGCTCTCCCCCGGGGATGCGGGGGCGGAGGCCTCGGGGGTCGGGCGGTCGGTGGAGCGGGCCGCCGGGTCCGGGGTCGTCGGCGGCGCGGACGGCAGTGCCCAGGCGAGCAGGCCGACGGCCGCTGCCGCTGCGGGCAGCCAGTGGACCGCACGCGGTCCGCGGCGGCGGCGCGCCCGCGGCGCGGAGGGGCGCGCGGGCCCGGCGCCGCCGGGGTGCGGGCCGTCGGCCGGGGCCGCGGCGAGGGGCGGCGGCGGGAGGGCTGCCGGGTCGGCGAGCGGCGGCCCCGGGGGCGCGTAGGGGCGGACCAGGGCGACCTCCCCGCCGGTCTCGTCCTGCTCCGGCCGGCCGGTGGGCGGCACGGGTCGCATCGCGCTGTGCTCCTCGTCTGCGGTGCCGTCTCGGCACGCGGGGCCCGGCGGGCGGCGGAGGGCCGCGCCGCCGGGCTCGGTGGCGGGACGGTTACCGGTGGCGGGCGGTGTTGCGTCGGCGCACGGCGAACACGGCGCCCGCGCCGCCCAGCAGCAGGACGGCCCCGGTGGCGGCCAGCGTGCCGGTGCCGCTGCTGCCGGTGGAGGCCAGGTGGCTGTCACCGCCGGGGGCGGGCACGGATGCCGACGCCGACGAAGGCGGGGTGGTGGGGGCGTCGGCGGGTGCCGAGGTGGAGGCGCCGGCGCTGGGGGCGGGCGCCGGGGCGGTGACGGGAGCGCTGGAGGAGGGGGTGTCGGCGGGTGCCGGGGTGGAGGCGCCGGCGCCGGGGGCGGGCGAGGCCGGGACGGTCAGGCAGTCCTTGCCGTCCTCGGGGCCGTTCCAGGAGGCGATCATCCTGTCCCCGATGACGATGCCGTTCGGGCCCTGGGGGGCGGGGCCGTGGTCCGGCCCGGTGGCGCCGTCGTAGCGGGTGGAGCCGGTGTACAGGTCGATCTGCGTGAAGCACCCGGCGGCGGGGACGGCGACGTCCAGGGTGGCGGTGCGGCCGTCGGCGACCGTGACGGTGGCGAAGTCGGTGATCTGCTGCAGGCCCGAGGTGGCGAACGTCGCCCCGTGCGCCCGGTAGGAGGCGAGCGCGACGGTGCACGTGCCGCCCTTGCCGTGGACGTCGATGCTGATGCGGCCCTGGGCGGAGGGGGTGAGGGAGGCGATCCCCTGGGCGGGCGTCCAGGTCTTCCCAGCGGCGGAGAAGGCGCACGGGGCCTTGGCCGGGGCGGCACCGCCCGGCAGGACGGGCGGCGCACTGTACGGGGGCTTCTGCGGTGCCCGCCCGCCGTGGCCGTCATCGGCGCCGGCCCCTCCCGCCCCGGTGAGCAGGACGGCGGCAGCGGCGGGGACGGACAGGAGGAACGCGGCGGTGCGCCTGGGCATGGACGGACGCTCTTTCTCACGGTGCTGGGGAACGAGGGGCCCACCGGCCGGAAGCGGTGTCACCGCGCGAGGAAGGGGATGTGGACCTGGGCGGGGGTGGACCCGGTGGCCGTCCACCACCGGAGGGCATCACGCATCGTCACCAAAAGCCCGTAGCGCGTCAATGGCCTGGACCACTCAACGACCCGCCGAGCACTACGCTTTGGACAAATCCACCGACGAAAGGGGCGAAGGCCCACCTAGCGGACACCCGCAACGGCAACGCACAGCGACCGGCCGGGGCGCAGGAGGCGGGCGGGTGGTCGGCGGCCCCCTCAGGGCCGGAGGCGGCGCCAGAGGGTGCGGTGGGTGAGCGCGGCGGCCGCCACTCCGAGCGCGCCACCGGCGGCGACGTCACTGGGGTAGTGGGCGCCGGTGTGGACGCGGGCCGTGGCCACCGTGAGCGCGGCCGCCGACGCCGCCGCGCCCCAGGGCAGCGAGTGGCGGAGGGTGGCGGCGGCGAAGGCCGCAGCCGCGGCGGCGTGCCCGGAGGGGAACGAGGAGCTGCCGGGGCGGGCATGCACGTCCTCGGGGCGCAGGAGGCGGGCGGGTGGTCGGCGGCGGTGGACCAGGTGCTTGGCGATGCCGTTGGACAGCAGTTGCGCGGTGAGCATGGCGGCGAGCGCCTCAACGGCCCACCGGCGCCGGCCCGGGCGACCGGTGGTCGCGGCCGCGAGGGCCGCCGTGGCCCACCACAGCGTGCCGTGGTCGGCTGCCTCCTGTCCCGCGAGCAGGATCCGCCGCAGCGGGCGGCGGTGCCAGGAGGCGGCGCGGCGCACGGCGGTGAGATCGGCTTCGGCAAGGGGGTTCATGCGGCCGCGCCTGCCCGACGGAACGGGCGTTCATGCAGGCGGGCGCCGCGGCGCGGGAGGTGTCGGGCGACCGGGCCGTCGGACCGCGAAGAGGCAAAGCTTCGGTCAGCACTCGGCATGCGGACGAATGTTCGGTCGGGCGCGGGGCAGTCGACGCTGCACCGTCAGCCGAGCCTGGAAGGGAGCCCGCCACCCATGGGCAAGTTCACCGCGCTGTTCGGCCGACCACCCTTCCTCCGGGCCTTCCACGGCTGGTCCACCCTCGTCTGGGCCGTCCTGATCCCGATCACCGTGCTGACCGGCCTCAAGACGTCGATCCTGTGGATCGCACTCATGTCGGTGTGGGCGAACTTCGTCGGCCACTTCTCCAGCTGGCAGGCCGCCCGCGTCGAGGTCAAACAGGACGAACAGATCGACGAAGCCACCACCGGCACGAACGAAGCCGCAGCCGCCGCCACCCCGTAACCGCCCCCGGGCGCGCCGGCTCCTCGCCCAGCGGTCGCCGGGCAAGGAGCCCGTGGTCGCCCGTGCCGCCCCGGCCTCGAAAGCGCGGACGCCGACGCCGGCGGCGCGTCGCCGGTTCAGTCCCGGTTCAGTCCCGGCGGGAGACGGTGCACTGGCGGGCGAAGTCGAGGGTGCGGGCGTAGCAGTCCCGGACCCCCTCGTCGCTCAGGCCCACCCAGAGGTGGTTCGCGCCGGGGACCAGGCGCAGCTCCGGCCGGTGGCCGTGCTCCCGGAGGGCTTCGGCGAGGCGGACGGACTGGCGGGCGGGCACCAGGGAGTCGTCCGTTCCGTGCAGCAGCAGGAACGGTGGCGCGGCAGGACTCGCGTGCGAGACCGGGCTGGCGGCCCGCGCGGCTTCCTGCCTGCGGTGCGGGGGGCCGCCGAGCAGGAGGGCCTCGCGCGAGCGGGAGTCGTCGGCGGCGGGGCGGCCGATCCCGGAGAGGTCCTCGCCGAGGTGCGTCAGGTCCGTCGGGGCGTACCAGGTCACGCAGCCCGTGATCGTGGCGCCCGTACCGGCCGCGGGGGGTGAGAGTGCGGCGAGGGCCGCCAGGTGCCCGCCCGCGGACTCGCCCCACAGCACGGTCCGCCCGGTGTCCAGGCCCAGTTCGCCGGCGCGGGCGTGGAGCCAGGCGAGTGCCGCGGCGAGGTCGTCGCTCTGCGCGGGGTAGCGGGCCTCGCCGCTGAGGCGGTACTGCGGGCAGGCGACGGCGAAGCCCTGCTGCGCGAACCGGGCGAACGGGCCGGGCTCCCACTCGCGGAGCCTGGGGCCCGGGTCGTCCTTGCGTCCCGTCCGCCAGCCCCCGCCGTGCACGAACACGACGAGGGGTACCGGCTCCGGGGCGCTCTCGGGCAGCCACAGATCCACCGTCAGGGGACGGCAGCCCTCCGGCAGGCGGTAGAGCGCGTCGCGCAGCAGCCGGACACCCTCGGCCGGGCGGACCGGACGGGGCAGCGGGAGCGCGGCGGGGTCGGGCGGCGCCAGCAGGTGGAACGGAAAGGGCGCGGGGCGGCCCTCCGGCATGGTGGGGGTCCTTCCTGTTCGGCGGGCGTGCGCGGGACGGGTCGCGGCAGGAGCGTCGGGCACCGGCGGCCCGACACGCGACCGCTCCCAGCGGACGGAGAGGCCGTATGAAGAAAAACGGCCGCACGGCGGGAGCGGAGGGACGGACCACCGGCGTCGAGTGGCGGTGCCGACGGACCGTCAGCTCCGGGCGCGCGTGGCCGTCGAGGGGCCTAGGCCGGACAGGGCCTAGCCGAGGGAGCGCCACTGGTGGTCGGGCAGGAAGGTCACGTCGTACTGCTGCGGCACGGTGCCGAACTTGTGCGGCTCCGGCACGAAGGGGACGGACGGCAGGCCGATCGCGTCGGTGGGCGTCCCGAGGTTCTCGAAGAACCGCTCGAAGGTGCCGCCCGGCCCGGCCGCCACGCCGACGATCTTGCTGTGGTGGCGTTCGATGCGGTAGGCGTGCGGGCAGTTCTTCGGTACGAACCCGAAGTCCCCGCTGGTCAGCAACCGTTCGTGCTGTTCGCCTTCGGTGTCCTCCACGAACAGGCGCACCGCGCCGTCCGTGACGAAGAAGACCTCGTAGGTGTCCGCGTGCGAGTGCGCCGGGATGACTTCGCCCTTCGGCCCCTCGCAGGTGAAGAAGTTGAAGGTGTTCTCGGTCTGCTCGCCCCCGGCGTAGACGGTGAAGACGTCGTTGAACAGGTGGGCGCGGTCCCCCAGGCCCTTCTCGATGAAGTACGGCCTCCCCGCTCCCGGCGGGATGTGGGAGTGCTCGCGGTGACGGGTGGAGAACTGGAAGGTCATCAGGGCCCTTTCTTTCCAGCCCGGGAACCGGCAGGGCAGGAGGGGAGGTGACGCCGACGGGGCGGACGGCCCCGAGGCGGCGGACAGGTGGCGGCTCAGGCGGTTCGCACCCCCGCGGAGCACCTCCCAACCTAGGCCTCGCGCACCGGGGCGGGCGGCATACACTCGGCCGCACGATGAAGAAAAACGGACACGATGCCACCGGGCACCGGCCGTACGGCCCGCCCGCGGTCCCGTACCGTCCCGCGCCCGGCATGCCGCCCGGCCTGAACGTCGCCGCGCTGCGCGACCTCACCGCGGCGCCCGGCGCCTCTCCACCCTTGCCGGCGCTGCCCGCCCGCCCCGCCTTCCACCTGCTCGTCGCGGTGCGCAGCGGCGCCCTGTCGTGCTCGCTCGACTTCACCGCGCACACCGCGGAGCCCGGGGACTGGCTCTGGATCCACCCCGGCCAAGTCCTGGACTCGCTGAGGACCACCAGCGACGGCGACGGAACCGCACTGATCTTCCCCACCGGCTTCCTCGGCGAGGTCGCCCACCGCGCGATCCGCGAGGCCGAGCACGCGCCGTCCCGCCTCATCAGGCCCGACGCGCCGCGCCAGGAGACCCTGCTGCGCCTCCTCGACGTCCTGGCCGCGGAACACCGCGACCTGGTCGGCCTGCCCCTGGAGTCCCACCTGGAGACCCTGCGCAGCCTCCTATCGGTGATCGTCATGCGACTGGCCCACCTCGTCGACCCGCACCGGCAGGGCCGGTCAGGAAGCGACGAACTGTTCGACAGGTTCCGCCGGGCCGTCGAGGAGGACTTCACCCGCACCCACCGGCTGGAGAGCTACGCGGCCCGACTCGGCTACAGCCCGCGCACGATCACCCGCGCGACCAGGCAGGCACGGGGATGCGGGGCGAAGCAGTACATCGACGACCGCGTCCTGCTGGAGGCCAAGCGCCTGCTGATCTACACCTCGCTCCCGCAGAACACCATCGGCAAGCGCATCGGCTTCACCCACCCGACCGCGTTCAGCGCCTTCTTCCGCCACCGCACCGGCATGACACCCTCGGAGTTCCGCACCCTGACCAGGGCCTGAGCCCGAACCGGCCGACCACGGGACCGGGCCGTCGACCCAGCAGAGCCGAACAGCCCAGGAGGGCACCCCCCTCCGGTCGGGGCCGCGCGAAGTCCGTGGACGCTGACGCGCTTCCGAGCCGTTGCCGGCCGTAGAGCGCAGACTCCGGTGACGCGGTGTCGCCGACAGGTTGAGCAGTCCCCGGGCGAGCACCGCGACGACAGCTCCCCCGGGGCCGCTCACGCCGAACCGGGCAGGGGCCGCGCGAGCGGGATCAGCGTGGGCGGTGGAATCCCGTGGCCGAGCAGCCGCGCCGCCTCGTGCGACCAGCTCCTTCCGCCACCTGCCGGTGCGTCAGAACCGCGAGGGCCACGACCCGGCTCCTGCCGGGGTGTGCTCGCAGAAGAAGCCCCGCGGGCTGGTGGCAACGTGCCGGTCGGGCCTGCGGAAGGCTCCGGGTAGGAAGAGCGGGCGAAGGAGCGCCCTCCCGGACGGTGATGAAGTCGTCGCCCGCCGCCTGGCCCCCGTCACCGGTCGCGGAAGGACGACGACCACGAGAAAAGGGGTCGGCCGGGCAGGGAGGGCACCACGGTGCCGCCCTTCGTACGGTCGGTCATGCTTCAAGCCAGTTATTAATACATATTCCTATGAGACAAGCTGGAGATCGCCGACCCGGGCCGTCCGCGCCGTCAACTCCCGAACCTCGGCGCCAGGACGGGGACGGACCGACATCGCACTCCGCAGAATCCCGCGGTCATCGTGCACCCCGCGAGACCGGCGCACCACCATGATCACCTGCGGCCGAGCACCGAGATCCTCGACAGGGTCGAGCTCAGGCGGCCTTGAGCTTGTAGTCGTAACAGCCCGTCGGGCCGGTCAGAACCGCCTGGAAGTAGAGCGGTTCACCGTCCGTGCCGAGGGGGACGTCGTGGCCGGTGGTACGGGTGAGGCCGAGGGACAACCCGGGCACGTAGGCGTGGTCGGGCTCCCGGAGGACGGTGAGGCCCATCGCCTCCAGCCGGTCCAGCAGGTGGAGGGCGGGGGTGCGGAAGACGTCGACGCCGCGGAACCGGACCGTGATCCGCTCCGGGCCGGGCCGGGGGATCCACACCTCCGCGCTGGTGAGGCTCCTGCCGTCCTCGAGGTGGAAGACGGTCTCGAACTGCGGGTGCAGGGCGAGCACCTTCATGTGGCGGAACCGGTCCGCCGAACCCTCGTCCTGCACCTTGACGATTCCCAGCCCGGCCGCCGCTTCCTCCACCCCGCGGCCCACCCCGGCGACACCGACCTCGCCGTCCATCTCCTGGAGACGGCTGTCCCGAGGCTCGTTCCCCTGCCCTGGCCTGCTTCCGGCCATCAGTGCAACTCTCCGTGCATCCAACTGACTTGGGCGCGGATCTTCGCGAGGCCAAGTCTGCTTCGCAAGCGTCCCTTTTGGCAGAAACCCCGTCAGCCAAGGGAGTTGGCGGGTACGGTCCGAGTCCGAACGTAGTGGAGAGGACGAGCGATGAGTCAGTGGCAGGACTTCACCACGGGCGAGCGGATCAAGATGCTCCGCGGGAAGGAAACCCAGACCAGCCTGGCGGAACGCAGCGGCCTGTCGAAGCACACGATCCAGAAGGCCGAGCAGGACAGGAACGTGTCGCTGCCGACGCTGCTCCGCCTCGCGGAGGCACTGCATTCGGACGTGTCCGTGATCCTCGGACACCAGGCTCCCCGGCGGGGGATGGGGCGCGACGGTCGTTCGATGCTGCGGGAACTCTCCAGGACGGTCCACGACACCGCCGCGGGTGTGCTCGCCGAACCGGCTGAAGGTGTCTCTCCCGGGCAAGCCGATCTTGTCGAGGCTGCTGACCGGATGTGGCGGGTGTACTGGCGCGGGGACTACGCCGAGGCGGGTTCGCTGGTCGTCCCGTTCCTGCAGTCGGCGGCCCGGTTCGCCCAGGCGGCCCCGGCCGGCCGGGAAGCAGCAGCGAACGGCCTGCTGTCGGACGCCTTCCGGGCGGCTGGTCTGATCGCCAACTTCCTCGGCGCACGGGACTTGGCGTACGCCTCGGTCGGGCATGCCATCCGGCACGCCGACCTGGCGGCGGACCCGGTGCGACGGAGCATGCTGGGGTCCGCACGAGCGCGGGTGCTGTTGCGGGACGCCCGGGTGGAGCAGGCACTTCGGGAGGCCGAGGCCGCAGCGGTGCGTGCAGAGCCGCGGTTCTCCGAGATGGATCCCGCCCTGCTCGCCGCCTACGGGAAGAACATCATCTTCGGAGCGGTCGCGGCCTCCAGGCTCGGAGACTCCGACCGTGCGGCGGACCTCCTCTCCCAGGCCCATGCGGTGGCCGCGCGTCTGGGCCGCGACGTCTTCGGCAACGGGATGCAGTTCGGGCCGTCCTACGCGGGCGCCCAAGCCGTGGGAATCAACGTCACCTTGGGGAACGCCGGCAAGGCGCTGGACATCTCCCGGCGGTTCGACGCATCCGGACTGACGCAAGCAGCGCACAACCGGATGCAACTGGACATCGCGCTGGCACAGTGCGACTCGCGCCAGTGGGACACGTCCCTGGACACACTGCTGGAGGTCTGCTCGGCACACCCGGAGTGGGCCAAGCACCAGGCGATTCCCGGAGTGATCATCGAAAGGGCCAGCCGCGCCGGGAACTCCCGGATCCGGAAGCTGTCTGAGATCCTGGGGACCTCGCCGACCCTCCGGTGAGCACCGGATCCCTCAGCCTGGGAGCGCACGTTGTCCTACCGCGGCCTGATCCTCGACTTCGCCGGAGTCGTGACCACCCCGATCGGCGAGTCCGCCCGGGCGTGGTGTGCCAGCGAGGGGCTGCCTGACGACGCCTGGCGGCGAATGCTGGAGGACGATCCGGCGGGCCGGGCGCTGTACGTGGAGCTGGAGCTGGGCCGCATGGAGCAGGCCGAGTGGAACGCTCGGACCGCGGCGCTCATGGGCGTTGCCGGCGACAACTTGATGGGGCGCGCCCACAGCGGGGTGCGGGCCGTGGCCGAGATGGTGGAACTGGTGGAACGGGCTCGGTCCGCAGGGGTCGTGACCGCCCTGTTGTCGAACAGCTACGGCTTCGACCCGTACCACCCGTACGAGTCGACGGGGGTTTGGAACCTGTTCGACGTGCGGGTCATCAGCGGAATCGAGGGGCTCGCGAAGCCTGACCCGGCGATCTACCGGCGGACGCTGGAACGGATGGGCCTGGCCGGCTCCGACTGCGTGTTCGTGGACGATCACCGGCAGAACCTGGCGCCCGCCGAGGCACTGGGGATCACGACCGTGCTTGCCGACGGCCCCGGAACCGCCGCCCGCGTTGCCCGACTGCTGGGCCTCGATGCCGTGGAGCCGAGCCCGGTCACCCGCCTCTGAGGTTCAGTTCGCGGTCGATGTGCAGCGGAGTCCCACGCCCCGTACGCGAACTCCCCCGTGCCGCAACCGGACTCCTACGCGCCGTACGACTTCACCCCTCCGCGATCTTCAAAAGTCGTACGGCTCGCCGGTTCGTCCGGACAGGGGTAAGCGGGACAGTAGAGGCATGCCTTCGGATGCACCTCGATCGCCGGGCCGTGTCCCCGTGGCGATCTACATCGCCTCTCCGGGCGGAGACCCGGACCGCGTGCTGGAGACCCACTGTCGCCGGTACGCGGAGACCCGCGAGTGGGTGGTGGCCGCGGTGTTCACCGACGCGGGATTGCAGCTCCCGCTGGAGCAGCGGACGGGCTGGCGCGCCGTGGAGGAGGCACTCGCGGCGGGTGCCGCCCGGGGCGTGGTGACGCGAACCCGATCGATGGTGGCCTCCAGCCCCGAGGAATGGGAGCGGTTGGCCGTGGGCCTCGGCGAGCTGGGCTGGTTCCTGACCGCCGGGCTCCTCGACGCACCGACGGCACCCTCCGTCACCGTTGCGTCCAGCACCAGGTCGCCGCTGGGTGCCCGGATGCCCAACACCCCGGGACGGTAGAAGAACCGCGACGGAACCCGTTTGTGGCGTGGGCAGTCAGCGATCATCCCGCCACCTCGGAGAGTGCCGAACCGCCCGGGCGGCACACCGCCAAGCCCTGACCACCACCCAGCACTCTGTCATGAGCACGTCTAGGAAGGGGGATTTGCGATGACCGCGTCCGCGTACCGGCCGGTGTACCACCCTGCCGGGTTCGACGTCGACCTCCAGGGGGCGGTGGACGACCTGGTGGAAGGCCGGTGGATGTCGACGGAGCGGCTGCTGGCCGGGACGGTGCGGGCGTCGGGCCTGTGGACGTCGCGGACGCAGGTGCTGGCGGTGGCCGCGGCCCGGTCGACGGTGCTCGCCGCCTGGGCCCGGGAGCACCCGACCGCCCCGGGCCTGGGTCTGCTGCGGACGCGGGTGCTGGTCGAGCACGCCCTCCTGGCGGCCAAGGACCACCGACCGGAAGCCGGACAGCTGGAGCAGGCGGCCCGCGAGGCGTGCTGGGCGGCAGCGGAGGCGGACCCGTGGGACCCGGTCCCGTGGGTGTGCCTGCTCGCCCTGGCCCCGCTGGACCACGGCCAGACCCGGCCCGAGCACCGGGTGTTCTCGGGTGATCCGCTGCTGCCGCCCGGCCCGTGGGGGCTGCTCGACGAGGCGCTCCGGCGCGACCCGGGGAGCCGGGAGGCGCACCACCGGATGTACCGGTACTGGCAGCAGCGCAACCGCGCCGCCGCCCTGGACTTCGTGCACACCGTGGCCGCGCGGGCGCCGGCCGGTTCGCCGTTGGCGGCCCTGCACCTGTACGTGTCGGTCGACCAGTACCGCTTCACCCACTACCGGGACGCGCTGGTGCGGCGGCAGTGGCTGCGGGAGCCGCACGTCTCCCACACCCGGCGTGCTCACGAGAGCTGGCTGTCGGCGGAGCCGGGGTCGTGGCCGGTGGCGGACCTCAGCCACCTCGCGCACGCCCTGTGGGCGGGGGCGCGGATGGGCGCGGCCACCGAGGTGTTCACCGCTCTGGGCCGGCTCGCGTCGAAGGCTCCGTGGGTGCACGTCGCCGATTCACCGGAGAAGGGCGAGGCACTGATGCTCACCGCCCGCCAGCAGGCTCTCGCCGGACGCGCCACCGCCCTGGCCTGACCTTCCGTCCCGCACCGTCCCGGCTTCACCGTTCCCCTTTCCCGCACGGAGGTTGTCTTCCCATGTCCCCTGCCCACGCCGCGCCGCCGATACCGAGCGACGACGAGCACCTGCGGCGGCTCGGCTACGAGCCCAAGCTGTCGAGACGGATGGGCGCGTTCGGGAACTTCGCCAGCTCCTTCTCCGTGATCAGCATCCTGTCCGGCTGCATGACGATGTTCGCGTTCGGTCTGAACGCCGGCGGCCCGACGGTGATGTTCTGGGGCTGGATCGGCGTCGGTGCGATGGTGCTGTTCGTCGGCGCCGCGCTGGCCGAGGTCACCTCCGCCTATCCCACCAGCGGCGCGCTGTTCTACATGGCCCACGCCCTCGGCGGCCCCCGCTGGGGGTTCGTGGTCGGCTGGCTGAACCTGCTCGGGCTGATCGGCGGGATCTGCGGCATCGACTACGGCGCCGCCTCGTTCGTCGGCGCTTTCCTGAACATGCAGTTCGGCTACGAGCCGACGGCGCCGGGCCTGCTGGGGATCTTCGCGGTGATCCTGCTGCTGCACGCGGCGCTGAACCTCAAGGGCGTGCGGCTGGTGTCGGTGCTCAACTCCGTCTCGGTCTGGTGGCACCTCGGCGGCGTCGCGCTGATCGTCGGGGCGCTGGCCGTGGTGCCGGACCACCACCGCGGCACCGGCTGGCTGATGACGCACTTCGTCAACAACACCGGCTGGAGCAACCCGGTCTACGTCAGCGCGCTCGGCCTGTTGCTGGCGCAGTACACCTTCTGCGGGTACGACGCGAGCGCGCACATGTCGGAGGAGACCACGCAGGCGTCGGTCTCGGCACCGAGGGGGATCGTGCGCTCGATCTGGGTGTCCTGGATCGCGGGCGCGGTGCTGCTCGCCGGACTGCTGCTCGCCGTCGGCGACTACGACGCCGTCCTCGACTCCCCGACGGGCGTGCCGCCGGTGCAGGTCTTCCTCGACGCGCTCGGCGTCGGCGGGGCGAAGGCGCTGCTGCTGGTGGTGATCGTGGCGCAGTTGTTCTGCGGCAACGCGGAGACCGCGGCGAGCTCCAGGATGGTGCTCGGGTTCGCGCGCGACGGGGGACTGCCCGCATCCGGGCTGTGGAGCCGGGTCTCCGAGCGCACCGGTACGCCGGTGCCGGGGGTGTGGCTGTCGGTGGTGGCGGCGTTCGTCCTGGCACTGCCGTCGCTGTGGTCGCCGGTCGCCTACGGGGCGGTGACCGCGGTCAACGTGGTGGGGATGACTCCGGCGTACGCGGTGCCGGTCTACCTGCGTCTGCGCAGGGGCAGCCCGTTCCGGCCCGGCCCGTGGAACCTGGGCGGCCGGGGGCGCCCGGTGGGGTGGATCGCGGTGGGCTGGGTGGCGCTGGTGACGGTGCTGGTGTGCCTGCCGCAGTCCTACCCGGTGACCGTCGACACCTTCAACTACGCGCCCGTCGCGGCCCTCGCGGCACTGGCGCTGGCGGCGCTGTGGTGGCGGCTGCGGGGCCGGTACGACTACAAGCCGCCCGTGCAGCAGTCCGCCGTGCTGGTCGAGCTGTCCGAGGAGGTCGTGTGAACGCGCCGGGGCCGGAGGGCTCGCTGGTGGATCTGATCGACGGCGGCGGCGTCGAGGCGGTGATGGTCGCGGTGGTCGACGTGCAGGGCCGGATGAAGGGCAAGCTGTTCGACGCCGCCGCGCTCCGGGCGCGCCTGGAGCGGGGGCCGGTCTCCAGCGAGGTGTGCGGCTACCTGCTGGGCACCGATCTGGGCATGACGCCCGCCGGACGCGGGAGGTGGTCGTGGGAGTCCGGGTTCGGCGACATCGAGCTGGACTGGCACGTGGAGCGGGCGCGGCGGCTCCCGTGGCTGCCGGGCACCGCCCTGGTGTGGGCGACGCCGCTGCGGGACGGCCGGCCGCACCCCCTGTCCCCCGCGGGTGTGCTCGCCCGGCAGGCGGCCGGACTCGGCGGGACGGGCCTGGTGCCGATGGTCGGGCTGGAGTGCGAGTTCGTGCTGGTCGAGGGCGGTGAGCGGGACGCCGAGCGCTCGGGCTGGCGCCCGCGCCCGGCGACGCTCGGCAACCTCGACTACGCGCTCGACCTGCCCGGGAACGTCACCGCCTTCCTGCGGGAGCTGCGGCGGGTGCTCGCCGAGGCCGGCCTGCCGGTGGAGGCGCTGAAGCTGGAGGGCGCGCCGGGCCAGGTGGAGGTCACCTTCCCCTTCGGGCCGGTCGAGCGGGCGTGCGAGCAGCACCTGCTGCTCAAGACGGCGGCGAAGGCGGTGGCCGAGCGGCACGGGATGTCCGCGCTGTTCATGGCGGCCCCGGCCACCGGCACCGGCTCGGGCCTGCACCTGCACCTGTCGCTGCACCGACTGGACGGCGGCGCCTCCGTGTTCGCCCCCGACGGCGGCGAGGAGTTGCTGTCCGGGACGGGGCGGCAGGCGGTCGCCGGGCTGCTGGACGTGCTGCCGGTGACCGGCCCGCTGTGGGCGCCGACGGTCAACTCCTACCGGCGCCTGGCCCGCGACCACGGCTTCGCGCCGAGGCGGGCGACCTGGGGGTGGGACAACCGCTCCTGCGCGGTGCGGGTCGTCGGACACGGCAGCGGCCGACGTCTGGAGGTGCGGGTGCCGGGCGCGGACGCCAACCCGTACCTCGCCCTGTCCGCCGCCCTCGCCGGCATCCGGCACGGCATCGCGGGCGACCTGGTGCCGCCCGCGCCCGCCCGCGGCGACTCCTACCAGGACGCGAAGACGCGGCGCCTGCCGCGCGATCTCGCCTCGGCGGTGCGGGAGTTCGAAACGGACCGGACGGTGGCCGAGCTGTTCGGCGTGCAGCTGGTCGAGCACCTGGCCGCCCTCGCCCGCCTCGAACTGGACCACCACGCACCGCTGGTGAACCCGGCCGAGATCGCCCGCGGCTTCAGCCAGGCGTGACCGCCGGGTCGGTGGCGGGTCGATCCCGCCCCCGCCGCCGCCCGGCACCCGTACTCCTTTCTCTTCTCCCGCTGGTCGGAGGATTTCGTGAACACCACCACCGCTACCACCGCCCCCGCCGCTGCCGGAGCCGAGGCGGCCGGACCCGGCGCCGTGCCCGGCCTGCTGGCCCGTCCGCACCTGGTGGACGTGGCCGAGCCCGGCATGCAGGGCCTGGCCCTGTGGCTGGTCGGCAGCGGTGCCACGGTCACCGGCACCGTGCCCGAACGGCTCGCGAACAGCCCGGAGGTGGCCGCGCTGAGAGCCGCGGGCGTGCACGTCGACGTCGGCCACGACGCCGCTCACCTGCCCACCGGTGCCAGCGCCGTGGTGTGGTCGGGCGTCGTCGCCGAGCCGCAACCCGAGCTGGACCGGGCGCAGAAGCTGGGCCTGCCGGTGCTGGGCCGCGCCGAGGCCCTGACCGAGATCGCCGCCGCGACCGGGGCGCGGACGGTGGCGGTCGGCGGCAGCCACAACACCGCGACGGCCGCCGCCGCCCTGGCCGCGGCGCTCGGCGACGGCGCCGGTTTCATCCTCACCGCCGCCGGCCGGGGCAGCCGGGCGGGGAAGGCCGCCGCGTCGCCGGGCACGGGGCGGCTGGTGGTGGACTTCTGCCCGGACGCCGGGACGCACGAGGCGACGCCGCCCTTCGGTTGGCAGGACCGTCCCCGGCCCCACCTCGTTCGCCGCCGACCGGAGCCGGCCGTCGCGCTGGTCCTCACCGCCGGGGCGAACCAGCCCCACTTCGAGGACCACCCGGCGGGCCTGGACGCGGCCGAGCGCCTGGCCGTGACCGCCGAACGGGTCGTCCTGCCCCTCTGGGACAAGGGCGCCGTCAACCTGCGCGGCCGCCTGGCCGATCGCGCCGAGCGCGGCCTGCCCGCTCCCTTCGCCTACACCGTCGGCCGCGACCGGGGCGCGGACGTGTGGGTCATGCCGATCGAGTGGACCGGCACCGCGCACCGCGTCACCGTCCGCCACGACGGCGACGACCACACCTACCTGCTGCCGGTGCCCGGCCGCAGCCACGCCCTGGCCGTGTGCGCGGCCATCGCCACCGCGCTGGTCATGGGCGAGGACCCGGCCGCCGTCGCCGACCGCCTGGACCGCTTCCACGGCGTCGAGCGCTCCCTGACCGTCCTGGGGACCGAGCAGGGCGTCACCGTCGTCGACTCCCGCGCCCGCCACCCCGAGGAGATCGCCGCCGACCTCGCCGACGCCGCCCGGACGGCCGCCGCCACCGGCGGGTCGGTGGTCGCGGTCCTGGAGCCCGACGGCCTGGCCCGCACCCGCGCCCACGGTGCCGAGATCGGCCGCGCGCTCGAAGGCGCGGGCAGCGCGCTGCTGCTGCCCGTCCTCACCCCGCTGACCCGGGTCCTGGACGTCACCGACCCGCTGGCGGCCATCGAGCGGGCCGCGCGCGAGAAGCTCGGCGAGGGAGCGGTCCGCCGCCTGCGCGGCGGACCGTGCGAACCGGGCTTCGAGCGGCAGATCGCCGCCCTCGCCGCCCCGGGCGACCTGGTCCTGCTGATCGGCCCCGACCACGGGGTGGCGGGCCGCCTCGGTCCCCGGGTGCTGTTCCACCTGGCCGCACCCACCGCGCCCGTCCCGCCCCAGCTGTGACCCGGCCAGGAGACACCGTGCCCACCGGAGCCCTGCGCGGCCTCACCCTCAAGGAAGCCGCCCTCACGAACCACATCGCGGCCGGACTCACCGCCCGCGACATCGCCCGCACCTCCCGCGCCTACAGCAGCACCGAGGTCGCCCGGAAGGCCATCGAGCGCCTCCTGCGCAAGACCGGCGCCAGCCACCGCCTGCAGCTCACCGCCTGGGCGACCGCGGCGAGGACCGTCCCCGCCCCGGTGCGCGAGTCGAAGGCCCTCGCCTGCGCACCCACGATCCCGCCCCGGATGCTGGAGATCCTGCAGGGCTGGGCGGACGGCCTCAGCACCGCGGAGATCCGCCACGGCCTCGGCGCCTTCCAGGACTCCATGGACGCCTACATCCGCACCCTGCAGGTGCACCTGGACGTGAACAGCCCCGAGCAGGCCGTGGTCGTGGCCGTCCTCGCCGGCCTCGTACACGTGGCACCGCCCGGCGCACCGCAACCCGCGGCCCCGGGGAGCACGCCGTGAACGCTTTCCCACCCGCCCTCGTGGCGGGTCCCGTCCTCGTCGTGGCCGCCGCCCCTACCGCCGTCCAGGAACTGCGGCCCCACCACGAGGGCCGCCACCCCCTGCTCCCCCGGCACCCCCTGCTCCCCCGGCGCACCCGCGCCAAGACGCTGCCGGAGCCGACCGTGTCGGGCCGGACCGGGGAGGAACGGCGGTGATGCCCCGTCGGACGATCAACCGGGCGGGAGCAGCGATCGTGCACTTCCTGCTCGGCGTGCCCACCGGTGCGGCCGTGCTGTACCTCGTACAGCACCGCGAGAGGGCCCAGCCCGTCTGGCTCGCGCTCGCCGCCGCTCCCGCCCTCGCGGCAGCGGCGGCCGTCGACCGGCTGCTGCGCCGACGCGCAGGAGCCGACCGCACCACCCACGGCGGCCGTCCGGGTCAGGGCCGCACCCGCACCGCCACCGGCCGGTGGCGCTGATGGGAAAGGTCTTCGCCGAAGAGCTCCCGGCCGCCCCCCACGAGTCCGATCAAGCGTTCCAGCACCTGCCGCGGTCCCCTCCGGGCGTGACCGTCAGCACCCGTGCGCTGCTCAGCGCCGCACCGTTCACCTCGCGAGTTCCGCCGCCGCCGCTGGTCCGACTGCCGCGCTTCATCGGCGCACTGCACCGACCCTCACCCTCCGCACACCCCTCGCCCGCGAAGAAGAGATGACACTCCATCACCTGAACCCGCCTGTCGGAACCGTCCGTGCGTCGGCCGCCCCCGAACCGCCGGTCGGGCCCGCCTCGGCCCGACGCGGCCTGCGCTACATCGAGGCGCCGGAGCCGTTCGAACCCGACGACCTCCCCTCGGTGTACCTGGCCGGGGCGGCCGTCGACTGCCCGGACTGGCAGTCGGGGGCGGTCCGCCTGCTGGAGGACGCCGGCTTCGAGGGCACCGTCCTCAACCCCCGCCCCTCGCGCAACCCCGCCGCCGCCCCCTGCGCGGCGTGGACCCCGCTCGGCTGGCAGGACCGCAACATCCGCCGCGTCGACGTCGTCCTGTTCTGGAACCCGATCGGCCACCACCACGTACGGAACTGCTACGAGGCCAACCTGTTCACCAGCCACGGCGGGGCGGTGGTCGTCGGCTGCGACCCCGCCGACCCCGTCCAGCGGACCCACCGCGCGCTGCTCGGCCACGCCATGCCGTGGCTACCCGTCGCCGACACCCTCGCGGCCACCGTCTCCGCGGCCCTCGCCACCCTCGAAGCCGCCTCGGCCCGGCGCTGACCGGCCCTCACCCACCCGCCCGTGCAAGGACTTCCATGCTCCGCGTCCCACGCCGGTACCGGACCGAGGACCACGCGCTCCGGCACCACCACGCGGCCGGCCAGGATCCGGCTCGACCGCCGCACCGCACGGCGACTCCTCCTGGCGCTGGCGCTGCTGCCGGTGCTGACCGCCCCGGCACCGCGGCACCACCGTGCTGCACGTCGAGAGCTGCTCGGGCTGCGGGCAGGACTACGGCGACACCTACCGCGAGCGCGACGCCCACCAGACCGTGGTCGGTGACGAGGACTCGGCAGCCCCGGGGCGCGCTGTCGGTGCCTCGTGGGAGGCTGCCATGTCGAACGCCAACTGGGTTTCAAATATGACCAGTTGGCCAATTCACCGGATCGTGTGGCTTCTCGGGGGACATGCCGGCACGGGCCCGGAACGCCGCCTACGGTGAGACGTCCGCAGGCGCACTCACGTACGACGACCGAGCACTCGGCCGATCGCTGCTCCGCCACGCCCGGACGCGGGCGGCTGCCCGAGGAAGGAGAAGTCCCGTGTCACACGCCTCGGTGGTGGGAGTCCACCTGGTCCTGATCGAGGGCGGCAAGGTGCTGCTGGGCCGCCGTGCCGGAACCTCGTTCGCCGAAGGCCACTGGCACGCCCCGGCCGGCCACCTCGAAGCCGGGGAGTCGGTGCTGCGCGGCATGGCCCGGGAGGCCGAGGAGGAACTCGGCATCCACATCCGCGAGGAGGACCTCGACCTCGTCCACACCCTGCACCACCTGGACGCCGACGACGGCCTGGGGCGGCTGCAGTTGTTCTTCACCGCCCGCTCGTACACCGGGCCGGTCACCAACCGGGAGCCCGACAAGTGCTCGGAGCTGGAGTGGTGGCCGCTGGAGGCGCTGCCGGATCCGACCGTCGCCTACACGGCCGCCGCCCTCGCCGAGATCGCCGCCGGCCGCCCGCTGTCCGTCTTCGGCCGGCCGACAACGGGAACGGCCGCCGCCCCGTCCGCGACGGCCGTGGGGAGTTCGGAGAGCCGACTGGTGGTCGTCCGGGGGAACTCCGCGTCGGGCAAGTCCTCGATCGCGGCCGGGCTCCGGGAGGCGTTCGGGCGGGGCCTGGCCGTCGTCGGCCAGGACAACCTGCGCCGGGTCGTACTGCGCGAACACGACCGGCACGGCGGCGCGAACATCGGCCTCATCGACACCACCGCCCGCTACGCGCTGGACGCCGGCTACCACGTCGTCGTCGAGGGCATCCTGTCCGCCGCCCGCTACGGCCCGATGCTCCGGCGCCTGGTGGCCGACCACCGCGGCACCACCCGCTGCTACTACCTCGACGTCCCCTTCGAGGAGACCCTGCGACGGCACGCCACCAAGCCCGACCCCCAGCTGCAGGCAGCCGTCACCGAGCGGCACCTGCGCGACTGGTACCGCGAACGCGACCTGCTCCCCGACGGGATCGAGACCGTCATCGGCGCCGACAGCGCCCTGCCGGACACGATCGAGCGGATCATGCGCGACACCGGCCTGGCCGACCTTCCCGCCCTCGACGTCTAGCCACCCTGGTCGCCGACCGGCCGCCTCTTCCACCCTCCGTCCCTTCCAACTCCGAGGAGAACCATGGCGCACGCCACGAGCAGGCTGTCGGTCGGTGTCATCGCCCACGACCCGGCCGCCGACCGGATCGCCCTCGTCCACTACGCCAAGCCCAGCTGGGCACCGGGCCCCGCCTGGACCATCCCCGGCGGGAAGGTCGAACCCGGCGAGGAGATCACCCGTGCCGCCGCCCGCGAGCTGTACGAGGAGAGCGGACTCGTCGCCCGGCCGTCGGCCCTGCGCCTGGTGCACGCCATCCACGCCGAACAGGGCTGGGACGGGCTCGGCTCCTTCGTGCTGTTCGCCTTCGCCACCACCGAGTTCACGGGCCGGCTGACCAACACCGAGCCGGACAAGCACCTGGAGGTGCGCTGGCACCCCGCCGCCGCCGCGCTGCCCGCGCCGATGTTCCCCACCTCCGAGGCCGCGGTACGGGCCTACCTGGACGGCGGACCGGCCTACTCCACCCACGGCTTCGACCGCGCCCCCGAACCGTACGCACCGGCCCGCGCGTAGCACCCGGCGCGGCACCGCCCTCCTCACGTCGCGGCGGCCCGCCGCCGCTGCCCGACCCTCCGATGCGAAAGGGCGTCCATGACGCGCAGGACCGAGCCCGCGGATCCGCCGGTCTCCGACAGCGAGCAACTGCTGTTCGGCGGGCCGATGCGCTACAGCCACGGCTGGGCCAAGCACGAACAAGCCGCCGGGAAGCTGTCGTTCCTCGCGGTGGCCCGGCAGGTCCCGCGGTTCCTGCTGCTGGCCGGGCGGATGTCCTGGACGGCCAGCCCGCGGGCGCTGCTGGTGCTGGTCGTCTCCGAGGTGCTGCGCGGCATCGCGGCGGCGGTGTCGCTGGTGGCCGTCAACCGGGTGCTGGCCGCGCTGCTGGCGCCGGGCGACGTCGGGCAGGTGATGCGGGCGGCGGTGCCCGCGGTGGCGGCGGCCGGGGCGCTGGCCGCCGGATCGGCGGTGCTGGCGGCGCTGTCGACCTGGGCGACCGGGCGGCTGCAACCCGCCGTGTTCCGGCTCGCGACGCTGGAGTTCCTGGAGGTGGTCAGCCGCTCCGAGCTCGCGGCGATCGAGGACCCGGAGTTCCTCGCCGAGGTCGACAGCGCCCGCTGGGGCGCGATGTCGCTGCAGAAGATCATCGGGCAGGCCACCGCCGTGCTGACCGGGGCGCTGTCGCTGGTCTCGGTCGCCGGGGTGCTGTCCGTGCTGAACCCGCTGCTGCTCGCCATGCTGGTGCTGATCACCGCACCGCGCGGCTGGGGCGCGGTGGTCACGGCCCGCCGCCAGTACACCTCCACCCGGGCGATGCTCCAGCACAACCGGGCCAGCACCGCCATCGCCGACATGCTGATCCACCCCTACTCGGCCGCCGAGCAGCGCGTCCACGCCTGTGGCCCGTTCCTGCTGCACCACTACGCGCGGATGTCCGCCGCCTCGGTGCGGGAGCAGAGCCGCCTGGCCCGCGCCCGGGCCGCCACCGACACGCTCACCGCCGCCCTGGCGGGCCTCGCCACCGTCGGCGCGTTCACCCTGCTCGGCTGGCTCGTCCTGGACCACGCCGTCCCGCTCGCCGCCGCGTTCACCGCCGTCCTGGCGATCCGCACCGGCGCCGCGGGCATCGCCGGCCTGGTGGAGCGGATCAACTCCCTCTACGAGGAGTCGCTGTTCGTCCGCGACCTCGACCGGCTGCGCACCGAGGGCCACCGCCGCGCCATCCCCACCGGCGGCACCCCGCTGCCCGAACGACCGAGGACCATCACCGTCGAGGACGTCACCTTCACCTACCCCGGCAAACCGACCCCCGCCCTCGACCGGGTCACCCTCACCATCCCCGGCGGGCAGGTCACCGCACTGGTCGGCGCCAACGGCTCCGGCAAGTCCACCCTCGCCCACCTGCTGTGCGGGGTCTACCAGCCGCAGACCGGCAGGATCCGCTGGGACGGCGTCGACACCGCGGGCGCGGACCGGCACCAGCAGTTCCGCTCCACCGTGCTGCTCGACCAGACCTACCAGCGCTGGGCCTTCACCCTGGAGGCCAACCTCCTCCTCGGCCGACCCGAAGTCCCGCTGGAGCAGGCCCGACTGGACGCCTCCGCGGAGTACGCGGGCCTGCAACGGGTGCTCGACGGCCTGCCCCGCGGCTGGCGCACCCTGCTGGCCAAGGGCTTCGAGGGCGGGGTGAACCTCTCCGGCGGCCAGTGGCAGACGATCGCGCTCGCCCGCACCCACCTGCGCCTGGCCACCCCCGACGCGGACGGCCGCCGCCCCGCGCTGGTCGTCGTCGACGAGCCCACCAGCGCGCTCGACCCGGCTGCCGAGATCGCCGCGTTCGAACAGATCCGCCGCCTGCGCGACCTCGGCGCCACCGTCATCCTGATCACCCACCGCCTCGCCGCCACCGCCAAGGCCGACCACATCGCCGTCCTCGACCACGGCCGCCTGGTCGAACAGGGCACCCACGCCCAGCTCATGGCCGCCGACACCCTCTACGGCCGGATGTACCGGATCCAGGCCCAGCAGTACGACACCACCCCGGCAACCGGCCGGATCCCCGACCAGCCCAGCCCGGCCCCCGCCCCCTGACCCCGCCCGGTACGACCACCGTCCCGCACGACGTCACGAAGGAGACCCGCTGAGAGCGTTCACGGACCCGAAGCGGCTGTGGGGCACCCCCGGCGGCCCCGACGAGGACTGGATCCTCCCCCACGTCCTGCGGCTGCCCCAGCACCTGCCCGACGTGACCGCCTGCCCTGCTTCGACCGGCTCAGGGCCGTCACCTCCCGCTGCCCGGGCGCGATCGCCCCGATCGCCACCGACGACCTGCACATGACCGCCCAGAAGATCAACGCCTCCACCGCCGACGGCACCCGCGTCACCGGGATGCCGTCCGCGATCCTCGCGAAGATGCTCGGCCTGCACATCGCGGTGGCCGTCCAGTGGCAGCGGGCCAGCACCGGCGACTGGACGGCGTACGCCGCCGACGCCCCGCTGAGCCACGCCGGGTCGCGGCGGGCTCGCCATCGGGCACAGGTTCGCTTCCGGCTTCGTCCGGCGGCGGCGATGCGGCTCAGTTGTTGCTGTGCCGAAGACCGATACCTGTCACCACGGAGCGCTTGTTGTCACCAATTCTGCGGAGCGAGCCGGTTCGGAGCTGGATCCACTGCGGGAACGTCGCTTCTCCCTGCCAGGTGCTCAAGGTTCGGACGCGGCTCGGAGGCGGGAGTCGGCCGGGGCCGCTCCTCCCGGCTGCCGCAGTTCCCCGGGTGGCCCGAACGGGTGCTGCGGCGGTGCGTCAGTCGCAGCCTGCGCTGTACGATCGCCGCTTTCGATTCCACTGGGCCTGTCCCCGCAGACCCAGTGGATTCGGAGAAGGTGCGGCATGCGAGATCGACGGCCGACGCTCGTCGGCGTGTTCCTGGCCCTGACGGCGTTGCTCACGGGCCCGGGGGCGTCCGCCTCCGCGCAGGGACGGGCGGCCGCCGCGCCGGAGCCGGTCTCGCGCAGCGCGGCGCCGGTGCACTCGATCACCTTCGCCGCCCGCCAGTGCGACTCCTACGGCCAGGTGATGGCGAACCTGGCCCGCAACGACATCCAGGAGAGCCTGCAGGACCTGGGCAAGAACACCGTCTACACCTCCGGCCAGCCGATCGACCCCGCGATCGAGGAGGCCAACGACGACTGCCGGCCGCTGAACGGCTGGAAGTTCGACATCGGCAGCGGCTTCGGCAAGAGCGGCGACCTGTCCACCGTCACCAACCGCAGCAACACCGCCGGCCCCACCCGCAACGGCGTCCCCCGGCTGGGCAGCGACGGCAGGCCCTCCGGCGGCACCCTCGACGGCGCCGTCACCTACACCCTCACCGACACCGAGACCACCAACGCCGGACGCAACGCGCTGTGGGTCCAGGGCGGCCTGGTCGGCGACCCGCTGATGCAGGGCGCCTTCGGCAAGGGCACCTACGGCTTCGCCGCGCTGCGCTGCGCCGTGGACAACCTCAATGGCGACAACGTCGAGACGGTGGCCTTCCCCAGCCCGGCCGTCCACGAGTACTGCTTCGCGTACTACGTCAGCCCCGAGCCGGGCAGCGGCAGCATCACCATCACCAAGCGCATCACCGGCGTCGGCGCCATCGCCCAGGACTTCGACTTCGCCTCGGACCTGACCTACAACCCGTCGGGCACCTTCGAACTCGACCCCACCGCCACCCAGCCCGCCTCGCAGACCTTCCTGCGCGCCGACAGCGCCAGCTACGGCAAGCCCTACACCGTCACCGAACAGGTCCCCGACGGCTGGACGCTGACCGGACTGGAGTGCACGGCCGTACGCCCCGGCGGCGGCACGCCCACCTCCACCTGGACCACCGACCTCGCCTCCGCCAACGCCACCATCACCCTCGGCTCGCAGGACAACGTCACCTGCACCTACACCGACCAACCGCCGCAGACCGCCGGACTGACGGTGCGCAAGGTCACCACCGGCGCCTGGGGCGGCCCGTTCGACTTCACCGTCCACGAGACCAGCGGCGCCGATCCGGACATCACCGGCACCGTCTCCACCTCCGCGGTGGACACCTCCGCCACCGCGGTGCGCCGCGAGACGGTGCCCGCCGGGCAGTACACCATCACCGAGCACCTGCCCACGGTGGCCGGCGGCCGCTGGGAGAACACCGGCGCCTACTGCAACAGCACCGCCCGGCCCATCCTGCCCCGGGGCGCCGACCCGAGCATCGACCTCGACCTGCGCGCCGACACCAACGCGGACTGCACCTTCACCAACCGCTGGGTCTCCGACGGCCGCATCACCGTCTACCTGCGCACCCTCGGCGGCACCGGCACCGGCACCTTCAACGGCACCTACCTGGCCAGCCCCGACGCCAACACGCCGACCCAGATCGACGCCGACGCCACCACGAAGGCCCCCGGCGTCGACGAACTGGCCACCGACCGCACCGGCGTCCCGCTGACCGACTACACCATCCGTTCCAACGGCCCCCTCACCACCACCGAGGGCCGCTGGGAGTTCGTCAGCTTCACCTGCGACGACGGCTCCTCCGCCCCCGCGGACACCCGCACCCTCACCACCCACCTCACCGCTCCCAAGCCCCACGTCACCTGCCTGGCGATCTACCGGCTGGTGCCCGCCAGCACCCTGGAGGTCCTCAAGCTCGCCGACGGCCCGGCCGACCTGCACCCCGGCCCGGTGGTCGTCGAGGTGAACTGCGACGACGGCGCCTTCGGCCGCGTCGTCCTGCCCGCCGGGGACAAGAGCGCCCAACTGCCCGAGCCGCTGCGCTTCCTCGACCCCGCCCGGTGCACCGTCACCGAACCCGACAACGGCGCCGACCCCGCCGCCGAGGTCACCACCACCGGTCTGGTCACCCACGACGACACCACCGACGTACCCGCCGGCAGCCCGCTCCCGCTGGACTTCACCGTCACCACCCCGCAGCAGGACTACCGGGCCACCGTCCACAACACCTACCGCCTCCCGGCGCCCCCGCCGCCCACCCCCACCCCCCAGCCCACCCCGCACCCGCACCCGCACCCGCACCCCGGGCACCTCGCCGCGACCGGTAGCGACCACACCACCGCCCTGCTGGCCGCCGCCCTGGCCGTGGCCCTGGCCACCGCCGGCGGGGTGCTCTTCCTGACGGCCCGCCACCGCCGCAGCTGAACGACCCGTCCGCATCGCCCCCGTCCCCAGGACGAACAGCAACCAGCCGAGGGACCCGACCGTTGACGGGTCCCTCGGCTGGTGAGCAGGACGCCGATCGTCCAGTGACAGCACCAGATCCCGGAGGCGCTCCGCGTCGTCGCGGGCGTCCCGGTCCTCGGACGCCGCCGCCCCGTCCGCGCGAAGCCGGGAGCACCGAAGGTGTGCGTGCAGCTTGGAGGCTTTGCCCTTCGCCGCGGAGACGGGCACGAGACGGCCGTCGAACGGGCCGAGCGGAACGTCAGCGGTCAGCGGTCAGCGGCCAGCGGCCAGCGGCCAGCACAGAGTCGCGCACTCAACTCCCCTGTCAATCTCGACCGGTGAGCCTGTCCGGCAGCACGGGCAACGGCCCCGACAGCGCCTGTTCCGGGCGAACCGCACCACAGCGGGAGCGCGTCCGTAGCACCCGATTTCCAGGTGCGCGCGGTGCTCCTGGCGGAAGTCGATCAGCGGCCTGTTGGACTGCGCCGAGCAGCCGTACTCCGCCGCAAAACCGTTCGCAGCCGGTACTCGCCCACATCGATGAAGCAACGGGGCAGGGCGGGCAGCACGGCCGGCCCGCAACGCGTGCGCGGTTCTCCGCGGTGCCGGGTGGTGCTCCCGTCGCGACGTGCGGGTCAGCGTGGTACTTGCGGGCGGGGCGGCAGGGCGCTGAGGGGGAAGAGCGATGCGGTCCTGGTGATCTCCAGCAACCGGGCCACCTGGTGGCCGGGGTGGGCCAGGGCGAGGAGGGTGCCCTGCCGGTTCGCCTCCAGACGGGCGGTCAGCAGGCAGTTGAGGCCGGTGGAGTCCATGAAGAAGACGTCCTGCAGGTCGAGCAGGACGACCGCCGGCGCGGGACGGATCGCGAGGGCCCGGCGCAGGTGGCGGTCGAGCCGGGGAGCGGTGTGGATGTCGATCTCGCCGGTGCACAGGAGGACCGGCCCGGCCCAGTTGTCGCCGGTGGTGACGGTGAAGGTCCGCGGTGCGCTGTCGATGGAGGCGCCCCTCTCTGCGTGTCGGCGTGCCCCCCGTACTCCACCGTACGGGGGCACGTCGGCCGCATCCGCTACGGGTGCGGACATTTCACCGAGCCGACACACCGGGGACGCCTGCCCGGCCGCGGGGTCATGGGCCGCTCCTGGACAACGCCGGTTCGGAGCGAAGCAGCCGGAGCGGTCCCGGGCGGCGCGGTCCCGGGGAAGGCGGGCACGCCGCACCGTCGGCGGCGGCCGGTCGGCGCACCTTCTCGCCGGATGGTGGCCGGGTCAGGAGGCGGAGCGGGCGTGGCGGGGGTGGTGGGACCGTTCGCCGCGCAGGGCGGCCGGACGCGGGCGGCGGTGGCGGTGCGCCAGCGAGGGGGCGGTGACGGTGAGGACCGCTGCGAGGACGAGGGGGGCCAGCAACAGCACCATGGTCTCGGACATGCGCACCTCCAGGAGCGGAAGGGGACCGTTCCCGGACGTCTGCCCCGTGCTGCCGGGACCATGTCGGCCGCACGGCGATGACCGCAGCGGCGCCCAGGCCAGCAGCGTCCGATCAGGGCCGGGTCCCGGCGCACGACGTCCGCGTCCGGCCGGGCGGGGACGCCGGGAGCCGGAGGCGATCTCGGTTCTTCTCCGCAGGCCTGGTGAGTTTCGAGGAGACGGGTACGCGCGGTGGCGCCCGGTGAGAGCCGGGCCGACCGTGAGGAGGACCGCTCGTGAGTGACACGACAGGTTCGGCCCGTCCGGACCAGAGCACCGCGGCGACAGTCGCCCGGACAGCGCAGGAGAAGGCGGCGGAGGGGGCCGCCACCGTCGGCCAGCAGGCTTCGGACATGGCCGGCACCGTCAAGGAACAGGCGTCGAAGGTCGCCCAGGAGGCGGGGGGACAGGCCCAGCAGCTGGCCGGAGGGCTGCGCGACCAGCTCAGGGAGCAGTCCCGGACCCAGACCCGGCGTCTCGCCGACAACGTCCGCACCCTGGCGCACGAACTGGAGCGGATGGGCGAGCACGGCGAGGCCGACTCGGTCGCGACCTCGGTGGTGCGGCGCCTGGCGGACAGCGGGCAGCAGGCCGCCGACCGGATCGAGGAGCGCGGGCCGGAAGGACTGCTGGACGAGTTGCAGGGTTTCGCCCGCCGCAGGCCCGGACTGTTCCTGGCCGGGGCGGTACTGGCCGGCTTCGCCGTCGGCCGGGCGGGCAAGGGCGTCAGCGCGGCCTCCGGTGACCGAGGCGCCGGGACGCGGGCCACGCCCGTGTCGGACGCGGGCCCCGTCGGTGACGGGGTGACCAGGACGCCGGCCACGCCCGTGGAGGGTGTCGGCACCGGGTCGTCGCCGAGCCACGCCTGGATGCCCCCGGCATCCGGTCGGCCCGCACCGCCGACGGGCGGGGTCGGCGACCCCTACGGTGCGTACGGGCAGTCCCAGCCGCCGCACGTCACTCCCGGCTACGGCCAGGTGTCCCCGAGCGGCCCGGCGCACCCCGGGCCCAGCGGCCAGTGGCAGCAGCCCGGAACGGGGAGGTAAACCGTGGCCACCCTCTACGAGAGGCCGCGCACCCCCGGCCGCGAGGACCTCACCGGCGGCCGGAACCCGATGAGCCCGCCCACGGGCGCGCACCTGCCTCCGGAACCCGGGCCGGAGTCGTCGGTCGGCGACGTGATCGGAGAGATCGCCCAGGACCTGACCGGGTTGGTGCGCGACGAGATCAACCTGGCGAAGGCCGAGCTGAAGGAGGAGGCCGCCAAGGCGGGCAAGGCCGGCGGGATGCTCGCCGGCGCCGGTTACGCGGGCCACCTGCTCGTGCTCTTCGTCAGCCTGACGGTGATGTTCGCCTTCGCCCACGTGGTCGACATCGCCTGGGCGGCCCTGATCGTCACCGCCCTGTGGGCGGCCGTCGCGGCCGTGCTCTACACCGTGGGCCGCAAGCGGCTCAGGGACGTGAACCTCAAGCCCGAACGGACCGTCGAGACACTGAAGGAGGACGCCGCATGGGCACGACACCCGACGAACTGAGGAACGACGTGGAGGTCCGCCGGGCGCACCTCGCCCGCAACGTCGACCTCCTCGCCGACCGGATGGCACCGCGGAGGATCGCCCAGCGCCGCGTGGGCGCCGTGCGCCGGCGGTTGACCAGTGCGAAGGAGCACGTGATGGGATCGGTGAACGACACCGGCCACGGGGTGCTGCAGGGCACCGGTGAGCTGGCCGGACGGGTCGGGGACAGCGCCGGGCAGGTGGCCGACCGGATCGGCGACACGGTCGGCGAAGGGGCCGGGCAGGTGGCCGGCGCCGTGCAGCAGGCGCCCGAGCAGGTGCGCCGCCAGACCCGGGGCAACCCGATCGCGGCGGGCATCATCGCCTTCGGGGCGGGCATGCTCGCCGCGACGCTGCTGCCGGTGTCCGAAACCGAGCAGCGAGCCGGCGCGCAGCTGCGCGAACACGCCGACGAGTTGGTCGAGCCCCTGAAGCAGGCTGCCACCCAGACGGTGCAGGAGGTCAAGGAGGAGCTGCGCGAACCGGCTCAGGAAGCCGTGGAGTCCGTCAGGGCCACCGCCCAGGAGGCGGTCCACACCACCACGGACGCCGGCCGGCAGGCCGCGCAGAGCACGGCCGAGGACCTCAAGCAGACCGGGCAGGATGCCGCGCGGCAGGTCCGCGACCAAGCCGGGGAATGACGCCCGAGGGCCGGTGCGGACGGATCCGTCCGCACCGGCCCGCCCTGCGCCCCGGCTGGCGTCCGCGCGCCGCTCGGCTCGGCGGGGCGCCCCGCGCCCCGCCCCCGGCCGCGGGCGCCCCCGCCCCCCCCCCCCCCCCGCCCGGGCGCGCCCCCCCGCGCGCGCCGCGCCCCCCCCCCCCCCCCCCCCCCCCCCCCCCCCGCCCTGCTCCCCGGCTGGCTTCCGCTCGCCGATCGGCTCGACGGGGCGCCCCGCGCCCCGCACGGGACCGCGGGCGCCCCGTCACCGGGCCCCGCGGTCCCGTGCGGGGCGCGGGAGACCGAAGCGCACGCTGCGCGACGCCGGTGCCGTCCCACCTCGGGAGTTCCCCGCGTGAGGGAGCCTGGTGGAACAGCGTCCACGGGAGTACCGACGCTACGGAGCGGCAGGGAGCCGGGTTCGTGGTGCCCGAGGTCGGCCGCGGACGTGCAGCCCGGGAGGCGGCCCTGCCACATCGACCTCGCCCCGGCGCTGTCGGGCTCCACGGCGGAGGGGTGGAAGCGGCGGCAGTGGGCAGGCGCACCGTGATCGCCGGTTCGGCGGCGGCGCCGGGCGCAGCGGCCCTGGGGCCGGGAGACCCCGCGCCGACGGGACGACCACGCCGCTGACCGCCCTTCTTCCTGGAGGTACCCGCACATGACGACCACTGTCCCGCGCCCCGTCGACCTCGGGACGGTGTGGACGCTGCCAGGGGTGTACGCACCCCAGGCCGACACCTTCCTACTGGCCCGGGCGCTCGTGACCGAGGGGGTCGCCCCGGGCACCGACGTCCTGGACCTGTGCACCGGCAGCGGTGCGCTCGCCGTGCTCGCGGCCCGGATGGGCGCCCGTGTCCGCGCCACCGACATCTCCTGGCGGGCGGTGCTGACCGCCCGCCTCAACGCGGCCCGCGCCCGGCAGCGGGTGCGGGTCCTGCACGGCGACCTGTCGGCGCACGAGCACGGCAGGACCTTCGACACGGTGGTGGCGAACCCGCCCTACGTACCGGCCAGCGCCGCGCTGCCCCCGCGCACGGGTCGGGCCCGGGCGTGGGACGCGGGCCACGACGGCCGCCACCTCGTCGACCGGATCTGTGCGCGCGCCCCGTCGCTGCTCAAACCGCGCGGCGTGCTGCTGATGGTGCACTCCGGCCTGTGCGGTGTCGACACGACCCTGCGGCGGCTCACGGACGCCGGGCTGAGCTGCGCGGTCACCGAGCGCACGTACATCCCCTTCGGGCCGGTCCTCACCGGACGGCTGCCGTGGCTGCGGGCCCAGGGCCTGATCGGCCCGGACGAGGACCGGGAGGAACTGGTGGTCGTCCGTGCCGAACGCAGCTGACCGCCCCAGGCGGGTCTCGGTGGACCGCGACGGGCCGGTGCTGATCGAAGGCCCGGTGGAGGTCGTGGCCGACGACGGCACGGTCACCGTCTCCGACCGGTTCGTCGTCGCCCTGTGCACCTGCCGCCGCAGCCGCACCTATCCGTGGTGCGACACCAGCCACCGTGCCCGCGGCCGCAGGCCCGCCCCGGACGCGTCGGCCGACGCGCAGCGGCACGACCAGCAGAGCGAAGGAGAAGCGTGAGGACCACCGCGACCGTTACCGCCGCCACCGACCGGGGCCGCAGCGAGCCGGCCCTGCCCCCGCCGCGCGGACCGCTGTCCGCCGGCCTGCTCGCCGCCCTCACCACCCCGGGGGCACCCGCGCCGGGTCCGCGGGAGGCGGCGACGGCGGACCCCTACGGCGAGGACCTGCAACTGGCCCTCTACCTGCTCTACGAACTGCACTACCGCGGCTTCGCGGGAGTGGCCGAGGACCGCGAGTGGGACCCGGCGCTGATGCCGCTGCGCCGGGCGCTGGAGGAGCGCTTCCTCGCCGCGCTGCGCGCCGACGTCGCCCCCGGGCGCACTGTCGACGAGGTGTTCGGCGAACTGCTGGTCGAGCCGCTCGATCACGAGGGCAGTGTCTCCCACTACCTGGAGCACGAGGGCGAGTTGTGGCAGCTGCGGGAGTACGCCGTGCTGCGCTCGCTGTACCACCTCAAGGAGGCCGACCCGCACGCCTGGGTCATCCCCCGGCTGCGCGGGCGGGCCAAGGCCGCCATGGTCGCCATCGAGTACGACGAGTTCGGCGCCGGCCGGGCGGAGAACGTCCACGCCCGGCTCTTCGCCGACCTGATGACCGACCTGGAGCTGGACACCGCCTACGGCCGCCACCTGCCGGCCGCGCCGGCCGACGTGCTGGCCACCGTCAACCTGATGACGCTGTTCGGCCTGCACCGGGCGCTGCGGGGCGCGCTGGTCGGCCACTTCGCCTGCGTCGAGGTCACCTCCTCGCCCGGCTCCCGCCGACTGGCCGCAGCGATGCGGCGCACCGGCGCCGGCGAGGCCGCCGTGCGCTTCTACGCCGAGCACGTCGAGGCGGACGCCGTCCACGAGCAGGTCGTACGCCGCGAGGTGATCGGCGGACTCCTGGCCGACGAACCCCACCTGGAAGCCGACGTGGCGTTCGGCGCGGACGCCACCACCTTCCTGGAGGACCGGCTGGCGGCCCGCCTGCTGGATGCGTGGCGGCACGGACGCTCGGCCCTCCGGGCCGCATGACCGACACCGTCGGCCCCACGGCGGCCGCCGTCGCCGCCGGAACCTCCAACGAGGACCCGCCCAGGCGGTCCTCGAAGCCGACACCATCGAATCCCTGCCCCACGAGACCCCCACCCTCGTCCTCGGCCTCCTCCAGGACGGCGCCACCCCGCACGAGGCCGTCACCGCCCTCGTCCGCCACGCCATGCACATCACCGACGGCCTCCTCCTGGACCCCGTCACCCTGCGCGACCAACTCGAGGACTTCGAGGAGACCGTCGCCGAACACACCGGCGAAACCGACCCCGACCTCGACGACGTCGCCGTCCGCCTTACCCCCCTCGACCCCAAACGCCCCGCCCGCGACCTCCTCGAAGACCTCCTCGCCGGCATCCACGGCTGCTGGCTCCTGCACAACGCCTCCGCCGAACCCGACGAGGACCAGGACCTCGGCGACGCCGAGGACCGGAACGACGAACAGGCCGAGGAGCACCAACGGCGCAGCCACGAGCGCTTCGCCGAGCTCGTGCCCGAAACCGCCACCGCGCACCGCGACCGCCTCATCTGACCAGCACCGCGCAACGGGGCAACCGCGGATCTCCCCTTCCCCGTACTGAAGAACCCCGGCTCGCAGAACGTCTACGTCGGCACGCCGGTCAGCATCCCCCTCACCAGCACCGGCGGCACCACCCCCTACGCCTACAGCGCCAGCAACCTGCCCGCCGGCCTCACCATCAACCGCACCACCGGCACCATCACCGGCACCCCCACCACCTGGGGCTTCCGCACCGCCACCCTCACCGTGACCGACGCCGCCGGCAAGACCTCCAGCGTCTCCGTCGACTTCACCGTCTGGTCCTGACCCGGACCCGGATCCCGAACCGGCGGATCGCGTCCTGGCCCCAGGGCGCGATCCGTCCCCCGGACACCCTCCGGCCGGCCCCCAACCCCCTGCGACGGCCGGAGATCCGTGTCCGCCCCACCGCGGCCCCACGCCGGGCGACCCCTGGCGCGGGGCCGCGGCCGTGGTGTCCGGCGGGGGCGGGGTGCGCCCCTGCGACCCCGCGGCCCCGGTCAGTCGGCACTGTCCGCGGTGAGCATCCGGAAGTCGTAGGCGCGCGGCAGCGGGAGGCCCGGGGCGGCTCCGCCCGTCGCCCGCTGGTGCGCGAACCAGAGTTCGTGCAGGGAGCTCTCGCCCTCGCGCACGTCGGCCAGTTCGATGCCCTCGCGCAGGAGGCGACCGCAGCGCTCCGGGTCGCCGGAGTCGAGGGCGGCGCGGGCCTCGGCCCAGCGGACCCTGCCGAGGGCCCGGTCGGCCGCGGGGAGGGCGGTGAGCAGCGCCAGGGCTTCGGCCGCCGCTCCGGCCCGGATCAGCAGGCAGGCGCTCTCCAGGACCAGCGGCACCAGGCCGGGTGCCAGCCGGAGCGCCTCGCGGTAGGCCCGGGCGGCCTCGGTGAGGTCGCCGGTGCGCGCGGCGAGCGCGGCGAGGTTGCGCCAGGCCCAGGCGGTGGGCCGGACCTCGATCGAGCGCCGCCAGTTCTCGCGGGCGCCGTCGAGGTCGCCGACGTGGGCGCGCAGCACCCCGAGGTGCAGCAGGGCCGGCCAGCCGGTGTCGGCGCGGAGCTGCTCCTCCCAGGCCGGGTCGATCTGGTAGGAGGCGGGGGCCTGCCGCGGGTCGGCCGTGGCGATGCGTCCGTGGTCGAGGAGTTCCAGCCAGGGGGCCTGTTCGGGGCCGAGGGTGCTGTCGGGGAAGGGGGCGCCCGGCACGGGCAGGGGGCTCTGGCCGGCCCGGGCCCGGCGGCGTTCCTCCAGGGCTCCCCAGCCGGACCCCGCTTGCAGCGGCTCGTCCGGTCGGTGGTCCACCCAGTGGGCGGCGGCCTCCAGTTCCGCGTCCAGGACGTGCTGCGGGACGAGCCGGTCCAGCCCGTCCAGGGCGGCCTCCCGGGCGGCGGCCCAGTCGTCGCCGTGGACGGCGGCGGGGTCGGCCTCCAGCAGGCCGTACGCCTCGATCCAGGACCAGCGGGCACCGGCGGGCATCGGCAGGTGTTCGAGCTGGGTGCGGGCGAGGCCGGCCTGGATCTCCAGGTAGCCGCTGCCCGGTCCGGACAGCCACTCCTGCCAGTGCCGGCCGCCTTCGCCCTGGCCCCAGAGGAAGAGCTTTCGGCCGCGCAGTCGTCCGGTGGAGGCCTGCACCAGGCCGCGGCCGCTCGCGTCCAGGGCGGTGACCCAGCCCCGCCGGTCGGCGGGGACGTCGAAGAAGTAGTCGGCCGCGTCCCGGGAGAGGGTGGTGCGGCTGAGGTCCGTGCCGTCCGGGGCGGGCAGCGCGACGCGGCGGATCCGGCGGTCGTAGGAGAACTGCCAGGCGGCGTCCGCGGGGGCCAGCACGCGGACGTCCGGTGCCTCCGGGACGGCGGTGTTCGACCACCAGTACATGGGCACCGCGGTGTCCCGGGGGTTGGTGATCCGCACGTGGACCAGCAGGACCCGGGAGTCGTCGGGGAGGTAGGCGTCGATCTGGAAGACGACGCCGCGGATCCGCTCGTACTCCCACATCCGCAGGACCGGGGTGCCGTCCGGGCGGGTGAGGCGGGCGGCGTGCAGGGGTTCGCAGGTGGTGGGGGCGTGGCCGATGGTGCCGATGTTCCACTCGACGCCGCCGGCCAGCCAGGCACCGCGCAGGGCGAGGTTGGCGGGCTGGAACACCGGGTTGCGGAAGAGGAGTTCGCGTCCGGTCGGCTTGTGGACCAGGGACCAGAGCCGGCCGCCCGCGCCGAGCAGGAAGGTGGCCCGCAGGGTGTCGTTCTCCAGCACCGCGACGGGGTGCTCGGCGGGTGAGCGGTCGCGGGTGTAGCCGTCCTGCACGAGGTAGGGCATGACGGAGGGCACCCGGCCGTAGCCGATGTTGTGGCGCATCTCCTCGTCCGCCTCGCCGGCGTCCTCGACCTGGTGCAGGTCGGCGCCGGTGAACAGCGGGGGGAGGGGGTTGACGGGGCCGACCGGTGCGGTCGGCAGCGTCAGGGTGGTCAGCCGCAGCTCACTCATCTGTCGTTCTGCCTCTTCGGGTGCGTGGGGCGGGCTACTTGACGCTGCCGGAGGTCAGTCCGGCCTTCCAGTAGCGCTGCAGCAGGAGGAACATCACCACGATCGGGACGACCGACAGCAGCGATCCGGTGATGATGAGGTTGTAGGGGACGGTCTGGCCGCGCTGTTCCTTCCAGGCGACCAGGCCGACGGTGACCGGCTGCAGGCGGTCGTTCGCGAGCATCAGCGACGGCAGCAGGTAGTTCGTCCAGATCGTCACGAACTGGAACAGGAAGACGGTGACCAGCGAGGGCTGCAGGACCCGCAGGGCGATGGAGCGGAAGATCCTGAACTCGCCCGCGCCGTCGATCCGTCCGGCCTCCAGCAGTTCGTCGGGCACCGCGGCCGCCGCGTAGATGCGCGCCAGGTAGACGCCGAACGGGCTGACGACGCTGGGGACGAAGACTGCCCAGAAGGTGTTCACCACGTGGGTGGCCGAGAACATCAGGTAGAGCGGCAGGGCGAACAGCGGGGCAGGGATCAGGATGGCGCCCAGCACGGTGTTGAACACCGCCTCGCGGCCGCGGAAGGCGTACTTCGCCAGCACGTAGCCGGCCATCGCGGACAGCAGGGTGGCGACGGCCGCGCCGCCGACCGCGTACAGCAGGCTGTTGAGCAGCCAGCGTCCGAAGACGCCGTCCTGGACCCCGAGCAGGGCGGAGACGTTCTGCACGATCTCGATCCGGCCGGCGAACCAGAAGCCGTTGCTGGAGAAGAGGTCGCTGCTGCCCTTGGTCGCGGAGACGACCAGCCACCACACCGGTAGCAGGGAGTAGACCGCCGCGAGCAGCAGGACGGCGAGCACGCCCGCCCGGCCGACCGGGTTCGCGGCCCGGGACGGGCCCCTCGTCGTATCCTTCACAGTGCCGCTCCGCGCTTGTTGACGAACCGCATGAACCCGAACGAGAGGACGGAGATCACCAGCGCCAGGATCACCGAACGGGTCGCGGCGGCGTGGTAGTTGTTCGCGGCCACCTCGTTCTGCGCCGCCATGATCGGGGTCCAGTCGGCGGCCAGGTTGGGGGCGACGGCCCGCATGATGACGGGCTCGTTGTAGAGCTGCGCCATGCCGATGATGGAGAACACCGTGCTCATCACCAGGGCGGGGCGGACCATCGGGACCTTGATGTGCCAGGCGAGCCGCCAGCCGGTGCAGCCGTCGAGCTCGGCGGCCTCGGTGAGCTCGCCGGGGATCGCCTTCAGCGCCGAGTGGATGACGATCATGTTGTAGCCGGTCCAGCCCCAGGTCAGCATGTTGCCCACCGACCAGGGCAGCACGCCCTCGGAGGTGAAGTCGACGTGCAGGCCGACGTGGGCCAGCGCGTCGGCGATCGGACTGACGTCCGGCTGGTAGAGGAACGACCACATCAGGCCGCCGATCACCCCGGGGACCGCGTAGGGCAGGAAGAAGGCCAGTCGGAAGAACCGCTTGCCGGGCGTGCGGCGGGCGTCGAGCAGCAGGGCCAGCACCAGCGCCAGGCCCAGCATCAGCGGCACCTGCACGGCGCCGATCAGCAGCACCCGGACGACGGAGGAGGTGAAGACCCGGTCGCCCAGTGCGTCGGCGTAGTTGGACAGTCCGGTGAAGACCTCGGCGGGGGGAGCGAGCCCGAGGCCGGAGCGGCGCAGCTTGAACAGGCTCTCGTAGAGGGCGTAGCAGATCGGGGCGATGAAGGTGAGCAGGAAGAGCAGGCCGAACGGGGAGAGGAATCCCAGCGGGGCCCAGCGGCGGCCGTCGATGCGGCGGCGGGCGGGTTGGGAGGCGGCCCGGTGGGGCTTCGGGGGCATCCCGGTGCGCTCTTCCTGCGGGCGCGCGGGGGATGCGGTCGGGGAGCGGTGCATGGTCAGCCGATTTCCATGCCCTGGGTCTTCATCTCGGCGAGGGTCTGGGCCTGGGTGTCGGCCAGCGCGGCGTCGAGGGTGGTGGTGCCGGCGCCGGCCTTGCCGAGGCCGTCGCCGAGGGCGGCGGAGGTCCTGGTCATCACCGGGCCCCACTGGAAGCCGGGGGCGACCTGGGCGGCGCTCGCCTTGAACACGTCGTAGATCTTCTGGCCGCCGTAGAACGGGTCGGGTGCGGCCAGGGCCGGGTTGTCCAGGCCGGTGAGGGCGGCGGGGTAGATGCCGGTCTCCTTGACCAGGTTGCTGACGCTGGCCGGGTCGGTGCCGAACCAGTGGGCGAACTCGACGGCTTCCTTGGTGTGCTTGCAGCCCTTCAGGACGGCGTTGGGGGTGCCGCCGGCGTTGCCGGAGGCGGGCCGGGCGGCGTCCCAGACCGGCATCGGGGCGACCGCCCAGTTGCCGGAGGTCTGCTTGACGCTGTCGGCGAGGATCGGGGTGTCCCAGACGGCGTTGACGTCGGAGAGGACGGTGCCCTCGCCCATGCCCTTGTAGAGGGCGGTGTCGAAGCTCGGCACGACCTTGACCAGCTTCTTGTCGATCAGGCCCTGCCAGAAGGCGGCGACCTTCTTCGTGGCCGGGTCGTCCAGGCTCACGGTCCACTTGTCGCCGCCGGTGCCGAACCACTTGGCGCCGGCCTGCTGGGCGAGGCCGGCGAAGTTGTAGGCGTCGTTGCCGAAGTAGCCGATGTAGGCGTTCGGGTCGGCGGCGTGGATGACCGCGGCGTCGGCGGCGTACTCGTCCCAGGTCCTCGGCGCCTCGGTGATGCCGTACTTGGCGAAGAGGTCCTTGCGGTAGATCAGCGCCATCGGGGCGATGTCCACGGGCAGGCCGTAGGTGCGGCCCGCCACCCCGGACTGGGCGAACGCGGAGGCGGCGTACTCCTTCGCGTAGGGCGCGGCTTCGGCCGTCGCGTCCTGCAGGGCCCCGGCGGCGGCGAAGGTGGGGAGGGTCTCGAAGCCGACCGAGCCGACGCAGGGGGCGTTGCCGGCCTTCACGGCGCTGAGCAGCTTGGTGTAGCCGCCCTTGGATCCGGGCGAGATCTTGCTGTAGACGACCTGGACGTCCGGGTGGGTGGAGTTGAAGAGCTCGACGGACTTCTCGTAGCCGGGGGCCCAGCCCCAGAATTCGATCCTGACCGGTCCGGCGGCCTTGTCCCCGGCGCCGCCGGAGCCGCAGGCGGCCGTGCCGGCCAGGGAGGCGATCGCCACGGCGAGGGTGGCGGTTCTGAGCGCGCGGTTCTTCATGGGGGAGGGTCCTCTTCTGCTGCCTGCAGCGGGCGGGCTCGGCCCGGTGCGGTCGTGGGGGTCCGCCGAACGCTGCGGGTTGTTAGTTCCGCCAGTGTGTTAATTAACCTTCGGCGCTGTCAAGGGTCGCGAGGGGTCGTTGCACAAACGCGACGAACGGCGGGACGCGGCGGCCGGGCGGGCCATATCCCCAGCAGGCGAAGGGAGATGGGGCACCCATCGCACCATCCGCGGCCGCCGCGGGACGCAGGGCGGGCCGGGCCCGGCGCCGAACGATCTCCTTGATTAATTCAGGCCATGTATGAACTAACATGACCGGAGTCGACCCCGGCCTGCACCAGGCCCTGGAACGAGGAGAACACGTGCGACAGACGCAGCCCGGCACGGGTGGCACCGCGGGCGCCGTCCTGGCCGGCCACCCCGAGGTCGCCGACAAGGCGTCGCTGCGCCGCACCAACCTGGGCGTGATGCTGCGCCAACTGCGGGAGAACGGCGCGCAGTCGCGCACCCACCTCGCCACCGCGACCGGCCTGCCCAAGGCCACCGTCTCCGTCCTGGTGGCCGAGCTGATCCAACGCGGCCTGGTCCGCGAGGGGGAACTGGACCGGGCCGGTGCGGTCGGCCGCCCCCACCGCATGGTCGAGCTCGACGGCCGCTGGATCTGCGGCATCGGCGCCGAGATCGGCCCCGACCACCTCACCGTGCTCGCCCTCGACCTGCGCGGCACCGTCGTCCACCAGGACCGCCGCGCCCTCGACGTCCCCGCCCTCACCCCCCAGGCCGCCCTGCGCGAGGCCGCCGACCTCGTCGCGGACTGCCTCAGTGCGGTGACCGACCTCGGCATGCACACCATCGGGATCACCCTGGTCACCCAGGGGTCCGTCGACGCCGCCTCCGGAACGGTCACCGTGGCCAGCAACTTCGGCTGGCGCAACGTCCGGGCGGTCCACGAGCTGCGCACGCGGCTCGGGCGCCACGCACCGCCCGTGCTGCTCGAGAACGACGCCGAGTCCGGCGCCCTCGCCGAGTACCTCGCCGCCCCCGACGCCGACACCCGCGAACTCGTCTACGTCACCGGCGGGATCGGCGTCGGCGGGGCGAGCATCTCCGGCGGCAAACTGATCCGCGGCTCGGAGATCGGCCACATGAAGCTCGACCGCCTCGACCGGCCCTGCGCCTGCGGACGCACCGGCTGCTGGGAGCTGGCCGTCGGGCTGGGAGCCCTCCTGGACGCCGCCGCCGACCCCGCCGACCGGGTCCACGACCTGTCGGTCGACCTGGCCGACCGGCTGGGCGAGCTGCTCGACCGGGCCGACGCCGGGGACGCGCGCACCCTCGCCGCCCTCGCCACCGTCGCGGACGACCTCGCCCTCGGGCTCGGCGTCCTGGCGGACGTGCTCAACCCGCCCAGGATCGTCCTCGGCGGCTACTTCGCGGTCCTCGAACGCTACCTGGTCGGGTCCGTCCAGCAGGTCCTCGACGACCGGAGGATCTCCCCCGGCTCCCCGCGGGTCGTCGTCTCCGCCTCCGCCCTCGGACTCTCCAACGCCGCCCGCGGCGGCGCGCACCTGACCCTCGAAGGCATCTTCCAGGACCCCTCCGACGTCCCGGTCCGCCCGGAGCCCACCGACGGCGGCACCTGGTCCGCCTGACCCCCCACGGGCCGGGCCCCGGCCGCCAACCAGCCGGAGGCGGAAGGGAGTTCACTCCCTCGCCGGGCGGCCGCGACACGCACCGGGCCCGGGCACGGCCCTCGGAACGGGCGGTGCCGCGCGACGGCCGCTCGCACGGGGCAGCTCTTGACTACGGCGCGGACTGCTGCCACGGTTTGCTTCAAGTTGCTCGAAATGGCGCACAAGAGAGCAACTTCGAACACGCCGTCTCCTGCAGGTGCTCGCAGGAACGGCACGCTCCGGCCTCGACACGGACCGCCCCGGGGCGGCCGCGTAGGACGGGATCCGCACCGACGGCGCCCGGAAGCCCCCCGATCGGCCCGGTGCCCCCGCACCGGCGGACCCGGTCCGTCCCCCTGGGCCACGGACGGCAGGAACGCGGGCCCGTCGGACCGGAGCCGGCTCCCACCGTGAAGTCCCCCACCCTCAAGGAGTGCCCGTGTCCTCTCCCCCGCGCCGAGCCCTGGCGGCCGTGCTCGCGGCCGCCGCCCTGACGCTGTCCGGCGCCGTCACGCCCCCGGCCTCGGCGGCCCCGCCCGCCGCCACGTACACCGTCGCCGTCGGGGCCCCGGTCACGTACCCCTACCCGACCGACACCCAGGCGTCCCCGTACGTCGACAAGGACGGCACCTTCTACTTCCAGCAGTCAGCCGCCCTGTACGGCGCCACCGAGCGCCGGTACTGGGACTTCTACACCGGCACCGACTTCGACACCGCGACCAGGTCGAGCGCGATCAGCAACGCCGTCAACCCCGCGAACGGCAACGACAGGAACAACGACACCACCTGGCGCTGCAACAACAGCCCCACCGGCCGCGAGGCCACCTACGCGCCGAGCGGCTCCGGCTACGCCCAGAAGAACTACTGCGACCTCGCGGGGGTGTGGGTCGACCCGGACACCGGCGACTGGTACGGCCTGGTGCACAACGAGTTCACCCCCCAGCCCTTCGGCAGCGACGGCCTGCACTACGACGCCATCGACTACACCGTCTCCAAGGACCAGGGCCGGACCTGGGACGTCAAGAGCCACGTGATCACCTCCCCCTACAGCACCACCAGGGGCGACACCACGGCCTTCCCGCACCAGACCTTCTCCTACGGCGACGGCGACCAGCGGCTGTACGTCGACACCGCCTCGGGGTACTTCTACGTCTTCTACGGCTCGCGGATCGTCGACAAGAGCGGCGGCTGGAAGGCGTTCTACGAGCACGCGGCCCGCGCCCCGATCTCCGCCAAGATGGCCCCCGGCTCCTGGCAGAAGTGGTACGACGGCACCTGGAGCCAGCCCGGCGTCGGCGGCCGGGAGAGCAACATCGTCCCGGTCGGCTCCGGCAGCACCACCGGCTACACCCCCGCGTCCGGCGAGTACGACCCGGCCAACACCGGCACCGCCGCCCAGCAGATCGCAGCCGGCACGATGCCCCCGACCTCGCCGCTGTTCGTCATGGACATCACCTACGACGCCTACCTGAAGCTCTACGTCGGCCAGCCCCAGGCCGTCGACCAGAGCGGATCGGCGCCCCAGCAGTTCTACGCCACCGACGACCTCTCCACCCAGAAGTGGTTCCTGCTCGGCGACACCGGGAGCTACCGCACCGCCTCCTGGTACCGCTGGTTCCTCGACGGCGCCAACCGGACGAGCAGCACGATCGTCGGCAGGAGCTTCCGCTCCTACTGCTCCTTCGGGTGCGCCAACGGCGCCTCCGGCGCGTACGTCGACGTCACCATCGGCGCCTCCGCCACCGCCCCCGCACCGGTCGACGAGAGCAGGGCCTACCGGATCGGCAGCGGGGGCGGCCGCGTCCTGGCCCAGGTCGCCGGCTCCTCCGCCACCACCTCGGTGGGCGCCGCCACCGGCTCCGCCCTGGAGTCGTGGACCTTCACCGGCAACGGCGACGGCTCCTACCGGATCACCAACTCCTCCACCGGCCGACTGCTCGGCGTGGACTCCGCGTCCACCGGAGGCCGCGCCTGGGGCGCCCGGCCCACCGTCACCGCCGCCGGGGCGGGCGGCCCCACCGTCGGACAGCAGTGGTGGGTCGTGCCCGGGAAGTCCGCCGACAACACCCCCACCGGCACCGTCCGCCTGGTCAACCGCTACAGCGGCCTGGTGCTCGGCCTCTCCGCGGACCCCGGACGCCCCGCCGAGACCACCCCCACCCGCAGCTGGACCGACACCACCGGCAACGCCGTCGGCGGCTCCCGCACCGCGAGCGAGCAGACCCTGACGCTGACCGCGACCGGGGCGGCGGCGGAGACCGTCACCGTCGTGAACCCCGGCAACCAGTCGAGCACCCTCAACACGGCGCTCTCGCTCCAGCTGACCGCCACCGACACCGCCGGCAAGGCCCTCACCTTCACCGCGACCGGCCTGCCCGCCGGGCTGTCGATCAGCTCCACCGGCCTCGTCTCCGGCACCCCGACCGCGGCCGGACCGTCCACCGTCACGGTCACCGCCTCCTCCGGCACCGCCACCGGCACGACCACCTTCACCTGGAGCATCACCCCGCAGCTCAACGGCGCCCACACCCTGACCACCGGGGGGAAGGCCCTCGACGACCCGAACAGCTCCACGACCGCGGGCACCCAGCTCATCACCTGGAGCCCCAACGGCGGCAGCAACCAGAACTGGACCTTCACCCAACAGCCCGACGGCAGCTACCAGATCGTCAACGGCCTCTCCCACCTCTGCATGGACGTCAGCGGCGGCTCCGGCTCCGCCGGCGCGCAGATCATCCAGTGGACCTGCACCGGCGGCACCAACCAGCGCTGGGTGGTCACCGCCGCGACCGGCGGCTACGCCATCACCTCCAAGAGCAGCGGACTCTCGCTGACCACCGCCTCCACCTCCGACGGCGCGCCCGTCACCCAGCAGAGCGACACCGGCTCCGCCCTCCAGCGCTGGACCCTCAGCTGACCCTCCGCCCACGAGGACGGGCCCGCCCCGACCGACGGGGCCCCGCGGGCACCCTCCCGCGGGGCCCCCTTCCGCCTCTCCCCGGTCCGGGTCCTCCCCGCCCGGCCCGCCCGCCCATCCCCCCTCGGAGGGAAGAACCGCCATGCCCCTGACCACCACGGGCGGACTCGTCGCCGAGGCCGTCACCCACCGCGGCGCCGTCGCCGCGTTCAACGTCGTCACCCTGGAACAGGTCGAAGCCGTGATCGCCGCCGCCGAGGCGGTGGGCGAGCCGGTCGTCCTCCAAGTCAGCGAGAACGCCGTGAAGTTCCGCGCGGGCCGGCTGCGCCCGCTCGCCGCCGCCGCGGTGAGCGCCGCCCGCAGCAGCGAGGTGCCGGTGGCCCTGCACCTCGACCACGTCAAGGACGAAGCGCTGCTGCGGGAGGCCGCCGACTGCGGGTTCGGCTCCGTGATGTTCGACGCCGCGCACCTCCCCTACGCGGAGAACGTCGCCGCGACCCGGCGGGCCGCCCGGTGGGCGCACGCCCACGGCCTGTGGCTGGAGGCCGAACTCGGCGAGGTCGGCGGCAAGGACGGCCGGGGCCCGCTGGACGCCCACGCCCCGGGGGCCCGCACCGAACCCGGCGAGGCCGTGCGGTACGTCGAGGAGACCGGGGTGGACGCCCTGGCCGTGGCGATCGGCAGCTCGCACGCGATGACCTCGCGCGACGCCGTGATCGACCACGACCTGCTCGCCGCGCTGCACGAACGCCTCCCGCTCCCGCTGGTCCTGCACGGATCGTCCGGCGTCGCCGACGAGGACCTGCAGCGGGCCGTCCGGGGCGGCATCAGGAAGGTCAACATCGGAACGGCCCTGAGCATCGCGATGACCGGTGCGATCCGGGCCGACCTCGACACCGACCCGAGGGCCGTCGACCCCCGCCGGTACCTGACGGCGGGCCGCCGGGCCGTCACCGACAGCGTCGTCCGGCTCCTCGGGACGGTGGCCGCCGCGCCCCTCCGGTGACCCGCCGCCGGGCAGCCTCCCGACAGGCCCCGCTCCGCCGCCCCGCACCGCACCGGCACCGTCCCGGAGCGGCCCACCGCCGTCGCCCACCACCCAGGAAGCCGCCCGTGCCCGACACCCCACCCGCCGTGACGACCGTCGAACGCGCCTGCCGACCGACCGCGCCCGGGCAGCAGGCCCAGCCCCGCACCGGCTCCGCCGCCCCGGCGCCCGGGAGGAGCCGGACGTCTGACGACCCGCCGCCCGGCGAGTGCGTGATCGCCCTGGACGTCGGCGGGACCAGCATGAAGGGAGCCCTGATCGACCGCGGGTCGGGGCTCCTGGCCACCGAACGGCGGCCCACCCCCCGCGCGCACGGGCCGGGAGCCGTCGTCGACGCCGTCGAGGCGGCCCTGGGCTCCCTCGCCCGCGAGGCGGCGCGGTCGGAGCTCACCGTCCGCCGGGCCGGAGTGGTCGTCCCGGGCATCGTCGACGCCGAGCGCTCCCTCGCCGTCCACTCGGCCAACATCGGCTGGCGCGACCTGCCCCTCGCCGCGGTCCTCGAAGAGCGCACCGGCCTGCCGGTCACGCTCGGCCACGACGTACGGGCCGGGGCCCTGGCCGAAGTCCGGCTGGGCGCCGCCCGGGGGAGCAGGGACGCGCTGTTCGTGGCGATCGGCACCGGGGTCTCGGCGGCCGCGGTCAGCGACGGCCGACTGCTGACGGCCGGCGGCTACGCGGGCGAGCTGGGCCATCTCGTCGTGGAACCCGACGGCCCGCCGTGCCCCTGCGGAGGCGTCGGCTGCCTGGAGACCGTGGCGTCCGCGGCGGAGATCGCCGCGGCCTACACCGCGCTGTCCGGGCGGCCCGTCGTGGGCGCCGCCGAGGTCGCCGCGCGGCTGACCGGGGGCGACGGGGCCGCCCGGGCCGTCTGGGCCCGCGCCGTCGAAGGGCTCGCCACCGCGCTCGCCACCGCCGTCACCCTGCTCGCCCCCGAAGTCGTCGTCCTCGGCGGAGGACTCGCGGAGTCCGGCGGTCTCCTGCTCGACCCGGTGCGGACGCGGCTCGCCGAGAAGCTGACCTTCCACCGACGGCCCCGCCTGGTCGCGGCCGCGTTGGGCGACCGCGCGGGCTGCCTCGGCGCCGGGCTGCACGCCTGGGAGGCCGCGGACGCGCATGCCACCCGGAGCTGCTTCTCATCGGGATCCTGACGTCGCGCCAGCCTGCCGCCCCGACGGCCACCGGCCGGACCCGGCAGGCCGACGGACCCCGAACGGTGCTCCACCCAGCAGTGCGTGACGACCCGCCCGACCCACGGCACAGCTCAGCGTCCCGCGGGCCCGCCCGCCAGCGGCGCGGCCTGCGGCACCCACCCTCGACCACTCCCGAGCAGGCGTCGACCGATGCGCTCCCTTCCCCACCTCGGCGCCCGCCCCGGCAGCGGGGGCATCACCCCCACCCTCTGCGCCCCTGCTGACCGGCGCGGCCTGCTCGCCGCCCTCGGAACCGCCACGGCCGCCCACGCGCCAACGCCCCCACCGAGGACCGGCTCGTACGGCCCGGCGGCCACCGTGCAACCACCACCTGAGGCGGCAACGGAAAGAGCCGGCACCTGATTTCCCAAGTACCGTCTTCCACAACCGACTTCACAGTCGGGACGACAGGATTTGAACCTGCGACCCCTTGACCCCCAGTCCCAAAATGGTCCCAAGGCCCAGCCCAGGGCTCGGACACGCGGAGTAACAGCCCTTCGCCAGCCACCCGCTAGGTGCCGAGATGTCGGCCGAGACCTCGGCCTGCGGGTTCACCTGTCGCACGGCCTGCACGGCGCGGATCAGGGACGCCTACCCATCGGCTACGTGCCGTGATCTCCCGTTCAGCGTGTCGTGTGGCGCGTGTCGCCGCCGACCGGCCGCCGCGTGCTCCACGCCCGGTCCTGTACGCCCTGCCGACACGCCGAACAGAGCGGCGAACCTTGGTGGCAGAGAGCACCGAGTGCGAGGAGGGGTTCATGGGACAGCGTCCCCAGCGAGGCAGGGTGTATCGGCGGTGCGGCTGCAAGGACGGCAGCAGCGGGAAGCAGTTGGGGTCGTGGTGTCCGCAGTTGGCCGCGGACGTGAAGCACGGAACCTGGACGTACTGCGTCGACCTCGCCCCTGACGAGGGACGGCGCCGCACCCGTCGGCGGGGCGGGTTCTCCTCCCGCGCCGAAGCGGCGCGGGAGATGGCCGCGGTCCTGGACGGCGAGCTGCGCGGGGTCTACGAGAACCGGCGCACCACGGTGGCCAGCTTCCTGCGGGAGTGGCTCGCGGCGCGGAAGATCGAGCTGGCGCCGAACACCTACGCCGGGTACGCGGACTGCGTGCAGCGCGACCTCATCCCAGCGTTCGGCCGACACCGGCTGCCGGATCTGCGCCCCCAGCACATCGAGGACTGGATCCGCGCCCAGCAGGAAGCCGGCCGCGGGCGCGTGACCGTGTACCGGGTGATGGCAACACTGCGCAACGCGCTGAACGCGGCCGTCCGATCATGGCGGCTGCGCTACAACCCCGCCAAGTACGCCGTCCCGCCCAAGCCCCGCGCCGCCGAACGCACCTGCTGGACCCCGGACGAGGCGGCCGCGTTCCTGCGGCACAACAAGGAGCACTACGCCGACCAGCTCACCGACCTGTTCGAGGTCATGCTCGGCACCGGCATGCGCCGCGGCGAGATCCTCGCCCTGCACTGGTCCGACGTCCACCTCATGGACCGCAAGCTCTACGTCCGCTGGACCCTCGCCGCCATCAACAACGCCGAGATCCGCTTCGGTGAGCCCAAGACCGAGGCCAGCCGCGCCTGGATCAGCCTCTCCCCCAGGAGCATGACGGCCCTCCACCGCCAAGCCGCGATCCAGATGAGCGCCCACCCACAAGGCCGGCTCGAAGGACTCGTCTTCCCCCGCCCCGACGGCCAGGCAGCCCCTGCGCCCGCAATGGCTGTTGAACCAGCTGCGTAAACGCACCGCCGAACTCGACCTACCCGCCATCGGCCTGCACGACCTGCGCCACACCGCCGCCAGCATCATGATCGCCGAGAACGTCCCCATCGCCGTCATCTCCAAGACCCTCCGACACACCACCCTCGCCGTCACCATCAACCTCTACGGCCACCTCCTCAAGGACTCCGCCGACCAAGCCGTCACCGCACTCAGCAGCGCACTCGATCGCGCCGACAGCAACCAAAGCCAACAGGAACGCCACGCTTCGCCTGTGCAATCAGCGGCTTGACGCAACAGGCAGCTGGCCGCCCGCTACTGCGGTTCGGAAGGACCGGCTCGGAGCACCGAGTCCAGGTGCCGGAAGGCTCCGAAGCCGGTCCCGCTGCGGGGCCTCGCATTGCCCGGTTCAGGCCCCCGTCGCCCCTCCGCAGCCGTGTTCCAGGTCGCGACGACCGGTCTCGTGTCTTGCCGACCTGCCGTGGAAGGGACTCCCGCCCGGGGCGTGGGCTGGAGGCATGGACGGAAGCCTGATCAGTCCGTGCCGGGCTGGACGAGCTTGAACGCCAGGCGCGCTGGGGCGTGTTGGGCTGCTCGGCGGATGCACAGCGGGACCGGTGTCGGTGTACAGGCGGGTGTGCACCACTCCGTACGGATGGGAGTGCACCGGCATGGCGGCGGAGAGGGGTCGCGTTCGTGAACCGACCGTTGTCGGCTCGGGGTGCCGGCGGGGGTGGCTGCTTGGCACCGCCCCTGCCTGCGCTGGATCAGGACGCTGGCGTGATCCGGTGGAAGAGGCGGCCGGCGAGGTCGACGCCTGTGACCGTGCCGTCGGCGTCGCGGGAGAAGTAGCCGCGCTGCCCCTTGAGGCCGCCTTCGGTGACGACGTACTCGTCGCCGCCGGGCAGGAAGCCGATGTCCGCGGCCGGGTGGTCCGGTGGCATCTCCTCGTCCGACGCCCCACGGATCTCCGGCTTGATCCCGACCGCCAGGGTGAGGCGGGTGCCGTCGGTGGCGATGTCGAGGTTCATGGCGTCGATCTCGTAGCGGCCGACGACCTGCTGGGCCTGCGCCTCGTCGTACGGGAGCGGTTCCACCGTCTTCTCGACGACGCCGAGACAGTGCTCGAGCGCCCACCGCACGACGGACTGGTTGAAGAGGTAGCCGTCCGGGCCGACGTTGGCCAGGCAGACCACCGCGAAGTCGCGCTCGGGAACGATGAGCAGCTCGGCGAACTGGCCGTTGCCGGAGCCGCCGTGGCCGATCCCGCGCAGGCCGTCGAGGTCGTGCAGGAACCAGCAGATGCCGAAGCCCTCGCCGAGCGTGCTGGCGCGCAGTTCGACCGTCTGCTCCCGCATGCGGTGCAGTTCCGCGGCGGGCAGTACGCCCTGGCCGTCGCCGAGGTGGAACCGGGCCCAGCGCAGCAGATCGCTCGCCGTGGAGGCGAGGCCGCCGCCGGGGTTGTCGGCACGGGCTCCTTCCTTGAACGCCGCCCAAGGCCGGGCGGGGCGCAGTTCGCCGTCGTCGCCGCGGTTGTGGCCCACGGCGAACTTGCGGACCATCACCTCGGACAGGCCGTACACGGTGTCCGTGAGGCCCACCGGTTCCAGGACGAGCGAGGCCATGGCCTGCTCGAAGGGCAGGTTCGTGACCTTCTCGATGATCCGGCCGGCCAGGTTGTACCCGGCCTGGCTGTAGGAGGCGCGGGTTCCGGGCGGTGCGATCAGCGGCAGCCGGGGCAGTTTCGCCACGAGCCCGGCCAGGGAGCGGTCGCCCTCACCGTCGTCGATCAGGTTCCAGTCCAGGCCCGAGGTGTGGTTGAGCAGGTTCAGGACGGTGATCTGCGCCGCGGCCCGCTCGTCGGCGAGCTCCAGCTCGGGCACGTAGCGCCGTACCGGCGCGTGGAGGTCCACCTTCCCCTCGGCGACGAGACGCATCAGCGCGGTTGCGGTGAAGGTCTTGGACACCGATGCCAGGGGGAACAGGGTCTTCTCGTCGACAGGCATCGGGTTGCCCAGGCTCGTCACGCCGTGGGAGGCGTAGATCTCCCGGCCGCCCGAGAGCACTCCGACCGCCGCACCGGGAACGCCGAACTCGGCGGCCTGCGCCTTGACGAACTCCGACAGCTTGTCCTGCAGCACTGCTTCCCCCTCCACATGTTTGAACTAAGTGCAAGAGCAGCATAGACAGCCACTTGAACAAAGTGCAAGACTCGGAATGAACTAAGTACAAGTAAGGTGGTGGCCATGCCTCGGGACACACTGACCGCCGACCGGATCGTTCACGCGGCCATCGAGCTGCTCGACGAGGAGGGACTGGACGGCCTGAACATGCGGAGCCTGGCGAAACGGCTCGGCTCGGCCGCCACGGCCGTCTACTGGCACATCAAGACCAAGGACGACCTGGTCCGACTCGCCAGCGATGCGATCTGGCACGAGGTCGAGGCGCCCGGCCTCGCCACCACCGACTGGCGCACGGCCGCCACCGCGCACGCCACCGGCATGCACGCCATGCTCACCCGCCACCCCTGGCTCGTCCAGGCATTCGGCAACCACCTCCTGCACGGACCCGGCCAAGCCCTGCACAACGACCTCAGCCTCACCATCTACGAAGAGGCGGGCTTCACCGCCGACGACGCCGACCGGGCGGCCGCCACCGTTCTCACCTTCGTACTCGGTAGCGCGCTCGGCCCCGCCGCGCAGGTCTCGCTGAACCGCCGGCTGAGCCGGAACGGCACGGACGCCGAACGGCTCATGGTCGACGCGATGACACGCGCCACCGAGACCGCCGCGCAGTTCCCCCGCCTGCGAGCACGCCTCGGCACCCCGGCCGCCACGGAGTACGCCGCGGCGCCGGATAACACCTTCGCGTTCGGCCTCCAGTCCCTCCTCGACGGCTTCGAGGCACGGCTCACCGGCGAACGCACCGGCCGGCGCGAGTGACCGCCCCTAACAACATCCGCCCATCCCGCCCGCTGTCCCTCCGCCACTTTCCCGTCAGCACCGGAGCAGGGCCAGGCGGGAGAGAACGTGACGCCGACGCGCCTGAGCGGTGCACACACCCCTGTACGTGGTGGCGCACTCCCGCGAGTTCGGAGACAGCCGGCGGGGTGGGTGGCGGGACCGGGCGGGTGGTCGCCAGCCGGGGGAAGAGTGCTTGGGCGTTGGTGCGGTTGACGGCCGTGAGTGTGCCGGGGTCGACGCCCGTGTCGAGGCCGTTGGCGAAGTACTGCCCGGCGGGGGTGGGGGCGAAGGGCCAGCCGCTGCCGAACAGGACGTGTCCGGGGCGGGCGAAGGCGAGGAGGGTGGGCAGGGCGGCCGGGCTGGAGGACAGGGCGGTGTCGAAGTAGAAGGAGCGGAAGTCGTCGAGGACGCCGAGCGGGCTGCGCGCGGTGTCGTTGGCGAGGGTGACGGCCATCCGGTGGGAGGCGTAGGGGAGGAAGCCGCCAGCGTGGCTGAGGATGAAGCGGATGTTCGGGTAGCGGCGCAGGATGCCGTTGCGGACCAGGAGGTAGGCGGCCCTGGTGGTGTCGAGCAGGAAGTCGGCGGCGAAGGCCGGGATGCCGCTGACCGGTTGGGCGGGTAGTTCGGCGGGGTGGACGAAGGCCACCGCGCTGCGGTCGTCGAGCGCCTGCCACAGGACGTCCTGGCCGTCGGCCCCTGGGTAGGTGCCGTGGTTGTTGGCGAGCAGGGGGTGTTCGCCGGCCCGGGCGTCTACCGGGGTGGCGAGCAGGGCTCGCCTGTCGTCGCCTACCACGTGCTCGCCAGCGCCCTCCGGGACAGACCGGGCCGGGTACGGGTGGTGCTGGTGGCAGAAGACCCTCGGCGCAAGGCGGAGTTGGAGCAGCGCATCGCAGCCGCGGCGCGTTCCCGGCAGTTGCGGTCGGGACGCCTGGATGTTCGGATCGGCCAGGGCAGTTGCCATCCCGTCCTCCTGGAGGGACTGACCCGCACGGACAGCATGCGCCGACCGGTGTTCGTCCTCCTCGACGGCTTCGGGGCCCGGAGATGCCGTTCGACCTCCTGCGGCGGATCGCCGGTGCCCACCACAGCAACGAGGTGATGGTCACCTTCCAGCCCTCCTTCCTTGACCGCTTCGCCGAGAAGAACGAGCACCACCACGCTGCTGGCGATGCCTTCTTCGGCGGCTCCGGCTGGCACGACGTCTTCCGGCAACCGTCCAGCGCCAAGGCCGCATACCTCCGCGACCAGTACCGCGCGACGCTCAAGAGCGCCGGATTCCAGCACACGTTGGCTTTCGAGATGATCGACGAAGCCGGCCACCTGCTCCACCTCATCTTTGGCACCCGACACGAGCGGGGGTCGAGAAGATGAAGGACGCCATGTGGGTGGTCGTCAGAACCTCCGGCGTCCGCTACCGCGGTCCCAAGGACCCCGACCAGCAGGCCCTCGACCTCGAATTCGAGCCCGACACCGGCCCGCTGCGCCGCATCCTCCTCGATCACCTCGCCTCCGCCCCTGCCGGCCGCACCGTGGACCAGCTCAAGACGTATGCCCTCCCGGAGACCGTCTGCCGGCCCACGCAGGTCATCCCGCTGCTCAAGCGCATGCGCGACGGCCAGGAGATCGACGCTTCACCAGGGCGGATCATCGGTGCCAGCGCCATCACAGCGGTCCGCCGAGAGGGCCTCTTCCGACCCGCACGGGCCCAGCAGCCGTCTCTCTGGCGGATGCGGGCGATCCCCGGCCAATCGCCTGCCACCAGAGGTAGCATCGAGACCATGAGCGGTAGCAAGAAGTATTCGATCAGCCTGCCCGAGAACCTCGCCGAGACCGTCCGCGCCCATGTCGGCCCCGGCGGGTTCTCCGCCTACGTCGCCGAGGCTCTCGAGCAGCGCGTCGCCATGGACAAGCTCCGTGAGATCGTCGCCGACTTCGAGACCGACAACGACGAGCTCACCCGCGCCGAGATCGAAGCGGCCCGGGCCCTGCTGCGCCACGACCACCGCCAGGCCGGCGGGGCCGCCGCCTGATGCCCGGCACCCTCCTCCTCGACAGCGAGGGCCTCTCCAAGCTCTACCTCAAGGACCGAACCGTCATGGCCCTGGTCCAGGCCGCCGCCGAAGAAGGCGTGCGCGTCGCCACCACCGCCATGACCACACTCGAAGCCGACTACGAGCGCATCCACCGCGCCCGGATCACGTGGGTCCTCTCCCGCATCGACGTCCACGACGTCACCGCCGACATCGCCGACAAGGCCGCCGCCCTCCTGCGCACCCACCACCTGCACGGCCACAAGTACGCCATCGACGCCGTCCTCGCGGCCGTCGCCCGCACCGCCCCCGCCCCGGTCACCCTCCTCACCTCCGACCCCGAAGACCTGACACTCCTCTGCGGACCCACCATCGAGGTCGTCAAGGTCTGACCGCCCTTCCGGCACCGCGTTCAGACCTCGGTGTTCGGGCCCCGGTCCCCGCGAACCGCCACTCGACCTCCGAGACGGTCCGAAGTGCTTCGATCCCGTCGAGGAGACGGGTCAGCGGTTCACTGCCGAGCGAACCGCGAAGTAGACCACGTCGGCGATGAGCAGCAGGACGGCGATGGCGAGCAAGAAGAGCATGCCGTCGACGACGGCGCCGACGACGCCGAGCACGACTGCGACGACGAGGACCAGGAGGAAGAGGACCATCGCACGCCTCCTTTGCGGGGCGGGGTTGTTCAGCGGCGGGCGAGCTGCCGCTCACCCGCGGTGCCCGACCGGTAGGCCGGACGGTGGTGCCGGAAGACCGCTTCCTCGTCCTCGGCGGGCAGGGCGTCGCCGGCGCCGACGGGAGGGCGGTCCTTGACCGGCGGCTTCTCGTGGACGACCTCGACGTGTCCGGGTCCGACGCCGAAGCCGTCCAGGGGGACGAGGACCGGGCGGTGGCGGGTGGGCGGGCCGATCCGGACGGCGGCCATCGCCGGTTCGTGCGTGCCGGTGTCCGCGTGGATCGCTTCCAGAGTGCCGACCTTGTGACCGTCCGCGTCCACGACGTCATGCGTGCGCCACGCGCGGATGGCTGCCGCCTCGATCACCATCGCTCCCTGCACCGGCTCACCTCGTGGGGAGCGCCCGCAGGACGACCCGGATGGCCGGCCCGCCGAAAGGCCCTCCCCATCCAGCGTGCCCCCGTCGGCGCCCGGACACCAGCACCCGCGGTCTCCGGCTGGCTCCTCCCGCACCCGCCAACCGCCGTTCGCGCCGACCGGGCCGCGGTCCGCGGCGACGTGGAAGCGTCGTCCGGACGGTTCCTGCGCCGCCGGGAGCGGCCGGTCAGCCGGAGACGGGGACCGGCCGACGGGCCTCACTTCATCGCGACGACGACCTTTCCGGCCTTGGCGCGGCCCTCCTCGGCGTACTCCATGGCGTCGCGGGTCCGGTCGAAGGGGAAGACGCGGTCCACGACGGGGCGGATCTTCCCGGCGTCGACGAGCCGGGTGATCTCGCGCAGCTGGTCACCGTCGGCCTTCATGAAGAGGAAGGAGTAGGTGACGCCGTGCCGCTCGGCGCGGCGCCGGGTCGTGAAGCTCAGTGCGTTCATCGCCTGCCGCAGGAACGGGTTCGCGCCGAGTTCGCGGGCGAAGTCCGCGTCGGGCGGCCCGGCGATGCTGATGGCCTTCCCGCCCGGTTTGAGGACCCGCAGCGACTTCTCCAGGGTCTGGCCGCCGAGGGTGTCCAGGACGACGTCGTAGCCGTCCAGCAGCTGTTCGAAGTCCTGGGTGCGGTGGTCGACGACCACGTCCGCGCCGAGTTCCCCGACCAGGTCGGCGTTGGCCGCGCTCGCGGTGGTGGCCACGTGGGCGCCCAGGTGCCTGGCCAGTTGGAGGGCGATAGTGCCCACTCCGCCGGAGCCGCCGTGGACCAGGACCTTCTGGCCGGGGCGGACCTGCGCCCTCTCGACCAGCGCCTGCCAGGCGGTGAGGGCGACCAGGGGGAGGGAGGCGGCCTGCGCCATGGTGAGGGCGGCGGGTTTGGGGGCCAGGTCGTCCTGGTGGACGGCGATGAGTTCGGCGAAGGTGCCGATGCGGTCCTTGTCGGGCCGGGCGTAGACCTCGTCACCCACCGCGAAGCGGGTGACGGCGGAGCCGACCCGGACCACCACTCCGGCCAGGTCGTTGCCCAGGACGAGTGGAAGGCGGTACGGCAGGATCCTCTTGAAGGCGCCGTCGCGGATCTTGAAGTCCAGCGGGTTGACGCTCGCCGCGTGGATCTCGACCAGGACGTCCTCGGGGCCAGGCCGCGGATCGGGCCTCTCGGCGGCGCGCACCGCCGACCGGTCGCCGTACTTCTCGATCAGGTAGGTCTTCATCTCTCCGTCTTCCTGCCCCGCCCGCCTGCGGACGGGGTCCCCGCTCGTTTTCCGGCGCGCCCGGTACGGGCCGCTCTCCGCCGGTCACCGCTGGTTCACGGCGCCCCGCGCCGATGCGGCGCGGGGCCCCTCACGCCGCGTTCGGCGACGTGGCCAGGCCCTGCTTGACGTACCGGGTGGTCTCGTCGGCGAGGACCTCGGGCAGGCCGGCCGCCACGGCGGCCAGGGCCTGGGCGGCGACCTCGGCGGGGTCCGCCTTGCGGTCGGCGGGGACGTCGGCGGCCATGTCGGTGTCCATGTAGCCGACGTGCAGCGCCGTCACGGTGATGCCGCGGGGGGCCAGTTCCTCCCGGGCCGCGTTGGTCAGCGCCCAGGCCGCCGCCTTCGCCGCGGCGTAGGCGCCGAGGTCGGCGGGGTGCAGCCAGGACAGGACCGACAGGACGTTGAGCACGGCGCCGCCGCCGTTGGACTCGATGACCGGGGCGAAGGCCCGGGTCACGGCGAGCGGGCCGAAGAAGTTCACCTCCGTCTCCAGGCGCACCGCGTCGATCTCCCCCGTGATCAGCCGGGTCCCGGTGGAGACGCCCGCGTTGTTGACCAGCAGCGTCGCGTCCGCGGCGGTGCGGGCCGCGGCCCGGATCGACTCCGGGTCCGTCAGGTCCAGCCGCAGCGGGACGACGCCCGGCAGGTCGACCGTCTCGGGGCGGCGGGCCGCCGCGTACACCTTGGCCCCGTGCTGCACGAGCTGGGCGGCCAGGTGACGGCCGAGCCCCCGGTTGGCGCCGGTGACCACCGCGACCGCGTCCTTCAGTTCCATGAGCACTCCTGAGGTGGGGCGGCAGCTGGCCGCCGCGATAGATGTCGTCTGACATCTAAACTGCAGCCTAGAATAGATTCCACTCGACATCCAAACGGGAGGGTGACCGATGGGCCGCGTATCGCAGGCACAAGCGCAGGAGAACCGCCGACGGGTCGTGGAGACCGCCTCCCGGCTCTTCCGGGAACAGGGCACCCACGTCAGCGTCGCCGACCTCATGAAGGCCTCCGGCCTCACCCACGGCGGCTTCTACAAGCAGTTCGCCTCCAAGGAGGCCCTCGTCGACGAAGCCACCGCCCACGCCTTCGCCGCACTCGCCCGCCACCACGAGGCCGGGCTCGACCGGTACCCCGGACGGCGCGACGCCGCCCAGCGGGCACTGATCGACGCCTACCTCTCCACCGAGCACCGCGACGGCGCCGCCGACGGGTGCCCCGCCGCCGCGCTCGCCGGCGACATGGCCCGCGACGACGCGGACGGCGAGGCGCGCCGCGTCTACACCCGGGGGGTGGGCGAATTCGCCGACCGGCTCGCCACCGACGACCAGGACGGCATCACCCGGCTCTGCACCATGGTCGGCGCACTCGTCCTGTCGCGTGCCACCAAGGGCTCCCCGCTCTCCGAGAAGATCCTCACCACCGCACGCGAGGCGCTGACGGCCACCGACTGACCGGACTGACCGGAAACGCGGCACAGGGCGGCCCCTCCCGGGAAGGGCACGTGCCGCCGGCCGGCCGCCGCCGGCCCCTCACAGGCAGCACCGCCCCTCACCCGGCCCGCCCGGCGACCCCGACCGCCTGCGGGCGGGGGCAGGCGGAGAGCACGGCGCGCGGCAGAAGGACCGGACGCCGGGGTCGGACAGCGCACCCGCGTCCTGCCGCACGCGGCCCGGAGCCACTCCGGCGCCCGCATCACCCGGGCGGCCGGGCCGCTCCCGAAACACCGTCCGCAGGCGGCGCGGCAGCTGCGCCCGTGCCGTCCGCACGGCCGTCGGGAGCGGTCACAGCAGCCGCGACCCGCGGTCCCCGTCGTCGGCCGCGGGTCCGGGGTCCTGCGGCATCGGGCCGGTCCGGGTGCCCGCGGTCTGCTCCCGGGCGTGGTCGGGAGTCCTGTCCGGGGTCTCGCGCTGCCGGGCGAAGTCGTCGCGGTACCCGTCGGCCGTCGCCGTGCCGGTGCGGGCGTCGTCGCGCCGTTCGACGGGGGCGCGGTCGTGGGCGCGGGCGTCCGCCGCCTCGTGGCGGGGATGCCGCCGTCCGCGCCGGGCGGTCGCGCGGCGGCGGCGGAGGCCGGCCAGCAGGAGGGCGAGGCCGAGCACGGCGACGGCTCCGACCACGATGCCCCAGAGGAAGAGCATCCCGGTGGAGCCGGTCATGTGGTGGCCGAACACCGAGAAGGCGCCGTTGAGTTCGTGCGCGCTGCCGGTGTTGCCGAGGATCCCCGCCACGGCGACGGCGGCCGCGGCGACCAGGAGGAGGAGTCCGAGGAGGATGATCATGACGTGCTCCCAACGGGTCTACGTCGTATGCCTACAGTCAACGCCGGGACTACACTGGTGTCTACACCGTATAACTACGAACTTTGTGTCACCGGTGCTCACGCCCGGCACGATCCGGCACGACCCGGGCACGACGAGGAGGCCCAGAGATGGCAGTCACCCCGACCCGCGCGTCCGACCGGGACGCCGGAGCGCCGTTCGCGGAGCGGCTCGACCTGGAGCGCATGCTGGCCTGCGCGCTGGAGATCGTCGACCGCGACGGCGTCGAGAAGCTGTCGATGCGGCGCCTGGCCCGCGCCCTGGGCCACGACCCGATGAGCCTGTACCGCCACGCCCCCAACAAGGCGGCCCTCCTCGACGGCGTCGCCGACACGCTCCTGCGCCGGCTGAGCGTCGATCCCGGCGACCCCGACTGGGCCGGCCAGCTGCGCGCCTTCGCCCGCGGCTACCGGCAACTGGCGCTCGACCACCCCAACGCCGTCCCCCTCCTGGTGACCCGCCCCCTGGCCACCCCCCTCGCCCTGCGCCCCGCCGGCACCCTGCGCCCCCTCGAGGACGTCCTGGCTCTCCTGACCGGGGCGGGTTTCACGGGCGCCGCCGCCCTGCACGCCTACCGCTCGCTGACCGGGCTCCTGCACGGCCACGTCCTGAACGAACTGCAGGAACTCGTCGACAACCCCGACGAGACCGACGACCTGCTCCGCCTGGGCCTGTACCGCCTCCCGCTCCGCGAGTTCCCCCTCCTGCGCGGCCTCGCGGCCGAACTCGCCTCCTACGACGGGGCCGCCGAACTCGAACGCGGCCTCGACATCCTCCTCTCCGGCCTCACCCCCGGAGGACCCTGACCCGCCGCGAGGACCGGCCCCGGCCCGCGCGCCGGCCGCCGGCCGCCACGACGGGCGCACCACCGAAAGGAGCAGCACCGACTCCGCACCGCGGAGCACCGCACCACCCGGGGGGAACAGGAACGAAGGTCACCATGATCATCCTCGGAGTCATCCTCCTCGCCATCGGCTTCCTGGCCGGCATCCCGGTCCTGTGGACCATCGGCATCATCCTCGCCGTCGTCGGCCTCGGCCTGGTGGTCGCGGGCGCGCTCGGCCACGAGGTCGCCGGACGCCGCCACTACTGGTGACGCGCGGCACCCCTCCCGCACCGACGGGGTGCCCGGCCCACCGGGGCCGGGCACCCCGTCTCCACTCGAACGACCCGCCCCCGCGCCGCGCGGACACGCCCGCCGCTCCGGCCTCCCGGAGGAGACCGGAGCGGTTCGGCGGCCCCGGACCGGAACCGGACCGACCCGCCGCGCCCGCGCGGCCCGCGGCGCGGCGCCCGTCGGCCGTCTACACCGACGCGGGCCAGGAGGCGGCCCGGCTCCGGGCGGTGTCCGCCCGCCGGTCGGCCGCACCGGCGCCGCCGGGAGGTGCGACGGACGACGGCAGGAACCCGGAACCGGGCCCGGGGCGCGCCCCGCCGCCGCCCGCGGTGAGCAGTTCGCTCGCGGTCCTGGTGTTCGCCGGGTCGGCGGCCTCGGCCATCAGCCGGGCGGCGTCGGCGCTGTCCGTCCCCGGCGGGACGACCAGCAGGTCCAGTCTGCGCGGGGCGTACGAGCACACCATGATCATGTGCTCGTCCTGCTCGGTGGTGTACCAGCCCACGTGGACGGTGTGCCCGGTGACCGGGACGCGCCGGGGGACGACGGGCCACTGCGCGGGGTTGACGGTGATCCGGGTGACCCGGCCCCACCGCGCGTCGAGTTCGGCGGCCAGGGAGGGGAGTTCGAGGAGGAGGTCGCGCGAGCGGGGCCACCAGGCTCCGTCCAGGCGGCCGGGCCGGACACCGCCGGGGGCCAGGGAGAGTCGCGGGACGGATTCCAGGGCGGCGGGCGCCGCCGCGGCAGGATCGAACGTCGTGGTCATGACTGAGGACCTGTCTCCGGGACCGGCCCGAAGGCTCGGACCCGGCATCGCCGTTCGCCGGAGACGACGCCAGTATCCGGTGCCGGCATGCGAAGTGCCTTCGGTGACGTCCAGCCTACTCTCCGCCCTCCCCCGACCCGCCCTCCTCCTCCCGGCTGGGAGGGGCGTACTGCCGGGGCGGGCCCGGAGTAGGCTGGTCGGCACCGAGGGCACTGCGCGGACCGGCACCGGACACCGGCCCCGTCTCCGGCGAACGACTGATCCCGGATCCGGTGCAGCCGGGCCCGGAGGCGGGTCTCCGACCATGAAGGCGATCCCCGATCGCGCCGCACCCGCCGTTCCCGGCCGCCCCCTGCGGCTCCTGCTCGCCCCCGACCGGCGGAAGCCGGGCCGGCTGGACGGTGCCTGGTGGCCCCGGTCGAACGGCCTCCTGCGCGAACTTCCAGCGCTGGCAGCCGCCTTGGACGCGCGGTGGGGGCGGGTCACCCGGATCACCGTGAATCCCGCGCAGTGGCCGGTGGTCCCCCGCCGGGTCCCGGTGGCCGGCCACGTCGTCCACGCGGGCTGGTACACCACCGAGCAGGACAAGCACATGGTCATGCTCTGCTCGTACGGTCGGCGGCTGGACCTGCTGCCCCCCGCAGACGGACCCGGTCGACGCCGACCGGTTCATGGCGGAGGCGTCCGACCCGCGCAACACCCGGGCCGCGAGCGACGTGCTCGCACGGGAACCGGCCCGCCGGGAGGGGCCACGGCCGCGCCCCGACGGGGCGGCGGCGACCGCGCGCTTCGACGGCACCCGCGGGGCCGGTCGGCGGGCTGCTCCGCGACGGCAGCGCGCCGCCTACTGGACGGCGCAACGGTAGCCGGACGGTGCGTCAGCTCCGCCTCACGGTGAGGGGACCGGGCTGCAACGCCGGGCTCACCCCTCCGCCCCTTCACCCGGCGCGGCGAGCAGGAGCGCGGTCCGGTCCGCGGTGAGCACGCCGAGGGGGTAGCCGTCCTCGTCGACCACGGGCCAGACGGTCAGGCGCCTGACCCGCATGGCCACGGCGGCGAGGGCCAGCCCCAGGGTCGGCCAGGCGAACGGGCCGCGTTGGTGGGCGGTGGCGCCGACCGTGCTCCGACCGGTGTGCTCGGTGTGCCGGGGGCGGGCCGGGGCGGAGCGCAGCCCGGTCCGGGTGACGACGCCCTCGCAGCGGCCGTCGTGGTCGCGGACCAGCAGGTACCCGGCGCCGGAGCCGCCCAGGACGTCGTTCGCGCGGTCGACGGTGCTGTCGTCGGCGATCTGGTGCGTCCACGGCTCCATCGCGTCGGCGACGGTGAGGCCGCGGCGGTGCCGCAGCGGGAGGTCGGGGCGTTCGGTGGCGGTCACGGGGCTCACCGCTTCCTCTCCGGCGGCCCGCGCGCGTGCGGCTGCCGGGCTTTCGTTCACCCAGAACGAGGCCGGAACGGCTACCGGGATGCGGGATGCCCTGGACGCCTCCGAGGCTACTCCCGTCCGGAGCGGGAGTCGCGGGGCGCCGACCGCGGCCCGGCCGGACGGGGCGCGGAGTAGCGTGGGGAGCACAACCGAGGACATCCCGCACACCGGCACCCGCGCCGACGTCGCCCTGGGTCATGAGTGGTCCCGCAACGGACCGGACGGGCGGCCAGCCGTGATGCCGATCCCCCTCCCCATTCCTTCCTCCCCCGGCCCGTGGTCGGTGCCCGGCTCCCCCCTGCTGCCGCGCCTCACCATGGAGCCGACCCTCTCCCGGGAGGGCGTCTTCGACGGCGCCTGGTGGCCCCGCAGCACCCACCTCCTCGCCGAACTCCCGGACCTGGTGACCGCGTTGGGCGCCCACCTGGGCCGGATCGTCCGGGTCGGCCTGGACACCTTGGCCTGGGACGGCGTGCCGCGGTCCGTCGTGGTCGACGGCGTGATGGTCAGGATCAACCGGTTCGACGGCAGCGACGCCACGATCAGCGTCACCCGGGGCTTCCAGGACCACTTCCTGCTCCTGGTGGTGCCTCCGGACACCCCGCCCGCGACCGCCGCGGCCGCGATGACCGGGGCCTCCGCGACGGGCAACCACACCCCGGCGGCCGAACTCCTGATCGACTGAGGCGAATTGCCGCCGGACCGGCGGCACCGGGAGAAGCGGTCGGGCCGCTCAGCGCCACTCGATCAGGAACAGCGTGGCGTCGTCGCTGGTTTGCCCGCCCCGGCGGGCCTTCAGCGCGTGCGAGAGGGCGCGCACCGTGGCCCGCACGCCGGAGCCGGTGCGCTCGATGCGGTCGACCCAGTCGATCAGCTGCTCCTCGCCGAACTGCTCGCCGCCCGCGCCCCGTTCCTCGACCAGGCCGTCGGTGAAGCACAGCACGCGGTCCCCGTGCCGGAGCTCCCGCTCGCTGACCACCGGCTGCTCGCCGCCGAACCCGACCGGCAGCGTGGTGGCGCTCTCCAGCCGTCCGACGACCGCGCCGTCGCGGATCAGCAGCGGTTTCGGGTGACCGGCGTTGACCCACTGGAGGTGGCCGGTGGCGGTGTCGAGCCGCATCATCTGCGCCGTGACGAAGTGGTCGGGGCCGAACTGCCCGGCAACGGCCCGGTCCATGAAGGCATAGATCCCGGCGAGTCCGACGCCCGCGCGGCGGGCGTGCCGGTACGCGCCGACGGCCACCGTCGCCATGGTGGCCGCGTCCAGGCCGTGGCCCATCGCGTCCAGGGTGGCGACGTGCAGCACGTCGTCGTCGAGCGCGTAGTCGAAGCTGTCGCCCGCCACCTGGTAGGCGGGCTCCAGGATGCCCGCCACCGCGACCCGGGGCACGGACATCGACAGCGGCGGCAGCAGCGACCACTGAATCTCGGCGGCCACGCTCATCGGCTCCAGCCGCCGGGCCCGGAAGACCAGGTCGGTGTAGCCGCTCCTGGTGATCAGCAGGTCCGCCACCAGGGCCGACAGCCGCCGCAGCGGCAGCCGGTCGCCGTCGCCGACCGCGTCCAGGGTGAAGGCCAGCACCCCCGCCTCGTCCCCGCCGTCCAGCAGCGGCAGGTACACCCGCACCCCGCCGTCCTGCGGCACCTCCACCGCAGTGCCCCGCAGGAACGCCTCACCGGCAGCAGAACCGACGATCGGCAGCGGCGGGCCCCCGGCCAGGCCCTCGCCGGACAGCGGGACCAGCACCGACTGGCCGTAGTCCTGCAGCAGCAGCGCCGGCTCCCGGCCGCCCAGCCCGGCCACCGCCTCGGCGACCAGCGGGGCGATCAGCGCCGGCGCGAGCTCCCGGGCCCGGTCGAGCAGCACCTCCAGCAGGTGCTCCCCGGACCCCGCGGGCCGCTCCGCTCCCCCGCCGCGCCGCCGTTCGCCGCCGCTGATCACCGCCATGCCTGCCTCCTGATCCGCCCCGGCCCCCCGCGTCCGCTGTCCCTTCCATTACGCCCGAGACCGGCCGGGCCCGCCCCCGGCCACGGTGGCGGCTACCCGGCCGCCAGCTCCGCCCACACGGACTTCCCACCCTGCCCCGCCACCGCCCCCCATCGCGTGGTGAGCCGGTCGAGGACGACGGTGCCGAAGCCGTGGGACGCCCCCGGCCCGGTGGGGCGGCGCCGGGGCAGGACGCGGTTGCGGTCGCCGACCGTGACGCGGACGGCACCGGGACGGCGTTCGAGTTCGAGGTAGCGCGGTCCGCCGCCGTGGTCGCAGGCGTTGGACAGCAACTCGCCGACCACGAGGAGGGTGTCGTCTGCCAGGTGGGGCCGACCGGGCGACGGCTCCCACAGGTGCCACGCGACCAGGGCCCGGCGGGTGAAGTCCAGGGCGGGCCCGACCGGTGCCTCGGTACGGGCGGGGAACGACAGGCGACGGCGCGGCGGTTGCGGTTCCGGATCGTTTCGCATGGGCCGCCCCGCGGACGGATCGTGTGGTGCCCCGCGGATGCCCGGGCCGCCGTCCACCACACCTCGGGGAAGGGCCCGTGACCGCGGCCGCCGGGCGCGGAGCGCTGCCAGGCCCCTGCCCCGGGGAAACCGGACCGGGGAAACCGGAATCCGGGTTCATACTTGTGGTGTGGCGGACGCACCCGGACCGCGCACGGGCTGGACGTTCCTGACCCAGCACGCGCGGGTCCTGCTGATGGTCTCGCGCGACCCGCAGGTCCGGGTCCGCGACGTGGCGAGGGCGTGCGAGGTGACCGAGCGGGCGGTGCAGGGCATCCTCACCGACCTGGAGGACACCGGCTACCTCACCCGCACCCGCAACGGGCGCCGCAACCACTACCGGGTGGCCCGGCACACCTTCTTCCGCCACCCGGCAGAATCCCGCCACGAGATCGCCGGACTGCTCGCCCTGTTCGCCGACCTCGACTCCGCGACCGGTACCGACGCCCCCCTTCCCGGTGGTGACCATGAACACCGCGAACACCCCTGAGCCGATCGACGTGCCAGCCCCCGCCCCCGCCGCCGACAGCTCCACCCGGCAGGCGCTTACCACCGCCGCGCACGCCGAGCCGGCCCAACCGCGCGACCTGAGCGCCACCACGCCGGACCGCTTCACCCGCGGCGGCTGCCACCGCGCCCCCACCGCGGCCGGTTCGGCCGACCGCCCGACCGCCAGCCCAGCCCCCTGCCGCGCGGACCCGAACGGAGGCCGCCCCCGTGCCCGCCCACCCCCGCACCCGCAGCCACCGTCACGAGCCCGGCCTGCGGATCACCATGACCGACCTGCCCGGCGCGACGGTGGTGCTCCGCCCCGCCGGGGACCTCGACCACGACCGGGTGCCCGAACTGGAGCACGCCCTGGCCCGCGCGCTCGCCCGCCGCCCGCGACGCCTGGTGGTCGACCTGTCCGCCGTGCGGTTCTGCGACACCGCCACCCTCCACCTGCTGTTCAAGGCCCACCGCGCCGCCCGCCGCACCCACGCCGCCCTGCTGCTCGCCCAGCCCTCCGCGCCGGCCCGCAGGGTGCTGGAGATCACCGAGATGGACACTGTCCTGCCCACCCTCCCCACCCTCCGCGACGCCCTGACCCGCACCCCCGGGACGGACACCTGAAGAACCCCCCGCCCGCCGGTCGGTACCGGACAGGACACCCGGTACCGACCAGCGGCCCCGGCGCGGGCTGTCTGCTCAACCAGATCCGGCACCGCCCCGCGCATGTCCACATGCCGCCCCGGCAAACCCCGACCGCCCCGGCCGGGAACGGCGCCGCTTCCACGGGCCGACGCCTGTTCCGGACATCGGACGGACTGTTCCCACTGGACCGCACGGGTGGAGTCGCCTTCCCCGTGGGCGTAGCCGAGGGGGCGGGTGGGCGGGAGCTGTGTTCGTCTTATCTCGGGCTTACACCTGTGAGTAGTTGATGCGTGCTCAGGTCCGCCCCCGTGCCGTCGACCACCGGAACCGGCGGCTTGGCGCGCTGTGCCCGATCGGGCCGCGCGGTGTGATCCGGCTCCTCTCTCACGAAAGACAGGCCATGCAGCGTCCGCCGTCCCTGAAGCTGTCGTCCCTCGCCCGCCGTTCCGAGAAGCCCATGGCGGGCCTCGGGGTGCTGGCCCTCGCCGCCGCCGGCGCCCTCGCCGGCCTCGCCCCCGGCGTGGGCCACGCCTCCAGTCACCGGGAGGCTCCGCTGATCGCGGGCGACCCGCGGGCCGACAACACGGACGTGTACGCGTTCGTCAGCCCGGACAAGCCCGACACCGTGACCCTGGTGGCGAACTGGATCCCGTTCGAGGAGCCCAACGGCGGCCCGAACTTCTACCCGTTCGCCGACGACGCCCGCTACAACATCAAGATCGACAGTGACGGCGACGGCAAGCCCGACACCACCTACACCTGGACCTTCGCCAACCACTACCGCGACGACGCCAACCAGTTCCTCTACAACACCGGCGTGGTGAAGTCCCTGGACGACCCGACGCTGAACTTCCGCCAGACCTACACCCTCACGGTCACCGGCCCGGACGGGAAGTGCAAGGTCCTGCTGAAGGACGCGCCCGTCGCGCCGTCGAACGTCGGCAAGGCGTCGATGCCCGACTACGGCTCGCTGCGCAAGCAGGCCGTCACCGAACTCCCCGAGGGCGGGCAGAGCTTCGCCGGGCAGGCCGACGACCCGTTCTTCCTCGACCTGCGGGTCTTCGACCTGCTCTACGGCGGGAACCTCAAGGAGTCCGGCCACGACACCCTGACCGGCTACAACGTCAACACCATCGCCCTCCAGGTGCCGAAGACGGCCCTGGCCCTGAAGGGCGACGCGGAGCGCAACCCGGTGATCGGCGTGTGGTCGACCACCGACCGCAAGGGCGCCGTCGTCACCGACAAGGGTGGCGAGGGCAAGCCCGGCGGCGACAAGGGCGGCGAGGGCAAGGCCGAGGGCGACTGGCGGCAGGTCTCCCGGCTCGGCAACCCGCTCGTCAACGAGGTCGTCGTCCCGATCAAGTACAAGGACGCCTTCAACGCCCTGACCCCGGACAAGGACCACACCGTCACCCCCGTGGTCGACAAGGTCAAGGACCCGATCGTGCCCAAGCTCGTCCAGAGCATCTACGGCATCCCCGCCCCGGCAGCGCCGCGCAACGACCTCGTCGAGATCTTCCTGACCGGCGTCTGCAAGGCGTGCGGCCCCGTGCAGGCGGACCTGAACTCGCAGCTGCTCAACAAGGACGTCAAGAAGGACGCCTTCGTGCCCTCCGAGGAGCTGCGCCTGAACATGGGTGTCGCCCCTGCGGCGGCGCCGAACCGGCTCGGCGTGCTCGCGGGCGACCTCGCGGGCTTCCCGAACGGCCGTCGCCTGGCCGACGACGTCGTCGACATCACCCTGCAGGCCGCCGAGGGCGCCGCCCAGACCGGCACCCTCGTTCCGGCCCTGGCCGCCGGTGACGGCGTGAACGCCAACGACCACGCCTTCGGCCACCACTTCCCCTACGTGGCACTGCCCAACACCGCCGCCGTCAACCAGGCCGTCTCCGACAACCCCGGCGGCTCCGTCGAGGCGGGCTTCGGCGGCCTCGCCCTCGGTGGCTTCCCGATCGCCGGCGCGGCCGCGATGGCCGGAGGCACGCTGCTGTCGGCGGCGGGCGTCATGGCGCTGCGCCGCCGCTCCGCCCGCTCGTGAAACTGCCCGAACGGGCCGGCCGGCCGCTCCCCGCGAGCGGCCGGCCGGGCCGCGGGCGCGCCCCGGGCGGGGGCCCCCGGGGGGGGGGGGGGGGGCCGGGGCGGGCGCCCCCCCCCCCGCCCCGGGGCGGGGCGGCGCGGGC
>NZ_JBIAVO010000021.1:79399-135922 GCF_042894345.1 Kitasatospora sp. NPDC001540 | reverse complement strand
ATCGCCACCCGGTTCGACAAGAAGCCCGAGAGCTACCTCGCCGGCCTCCAGCTTCGCGGCGCGATGATCTGGATCAAGGACCTCACCAGGACCACCCCTTGATCACGACCAAATACGCTCCCTAGCCGAAGTCGGCGGAGGGGAGGAAGGCGTGGGGGTCGGTGGGAAAGGAGTCGGAGAGGATCTCGGAGCGGAGGTCGCCGCTGAGGACGGCGGCGAGGAACCGGGTGCAGCCCATGTCCAGGTGCTCCCACCGGGGGCCGCGGGCCTCGTTGACCATGACGGTCCACTCGTCGGGGTCCTCGCCGGGCCGGGCGAGCCAGTAGAGGAACTCCCCGTTGTCGGTGGACGCCCACGGAACGAGGCGGGCGTCGGCTCCTTCGAGTTCCGCGGGTTTCTCCTCGCCGCCGTCCCAGAGCCACTGGTTGGCCTCGGCGCGTTCCTCGTCCGCGTCGACGAGGTCGTAGGACGCGTTCGCGCAGCCGGGTTCCAGGACCCACAGGTAGTGGTCGACGCAACCGCCGCCGTAGGTGTCGATGAACGTCCTGTAGTCGCCGGGCAGGTCGGTGCCGAGCTGGTGCCGGACGAGGTCCCAGTCCTTGGGCTCGACGCCGGCGGGGCGCGGGAGGAGGCGGCCGAGGTGCTCGAGGGCGTTGTCCACGGGGTCCGTCACTTCTTCTCGTCCTGGAACTGGAGGCCCTTGTTCCCGCAGGCCTCGGTGGTCACTCCCCTGGGGAAAGGGCCCTTGCGCTCTCCCCGGAGGGCCCGGACCAGCGGCCGACGACGGGGCCCGACCTCAACGCGTAGCCCCGAAGCCGCCGTTGACCGTACGTCGCCTGCGCGGCCGAGGCGTTCGGACCGTTCCGCGCCACTGCGGAGCCGGGCCTTCAGCCCATGCGTACCCGGCGCTCGGGCTTTCCGGTCCCCGGGTCGAGGGCCACCACGAACACCTCGCCGCCCTCGGTGGTCAGCTTGATCCGGTCGGGACCGTCCCACTGCGCCGAGGCCAGGGCGTTGTCGGGGTCGTCGCCGTTGAAGTAGCCGACCGGCCAGCGCCGCGCGGTCAGGCCGGAGCCGGCGTCCACCGAGACCCACCAGAGCGGGTCGATCACCGCGCTGCCCTCGTGGATCACCAGGCTGCGGTCGGAGCGTCCGGGGGCCGACCGGTCCGCGGTCTTGTGCGGCGCGCTGCCGAAGCCGAGCAGCGCGAAGGGCGAGGCCAGCAGCGCGCAGCCGAGGATCGGGACCAGCAGCAGCGTCCTGGTCGCCCGGGAGCGGAACCCGGCCAGGACGGCGAGGACGATCAGCGCCAGCACCGCGGCGCCGTACGGCAGCGGGTGGTGGAAGCCCTCGATGAGGACCACCGGTCCGCCGTCCCGGGTGGCTCGCGCCGCGGCGTAGACCAGCGCGACGAGCAGCGCCGCCAGCGCGAGCAGTCCGAACGCGACCGTCCGCCGCTGGCGCCGCCACCAGCGCGCCTGCGGGGGCGGCGAACCCGCCGCCCCCGGTGCCGCGCCGCCCTCGGACACCGGCTCCCCGGCGACCGGCTCCCTCGTTGCTCGACCGCTCCCGTTCACAGCCCCACCCCCGGTCATGACACCCCCGCCGAGCCGATCGGCCCAGGGGGACAGGCTACGGCCCGGACCCGCCGGTTCGACAGCGGACCGTCGACCTGCCCGACCACGTGCTCGCCGCCGCCGACGTTCGACCTCGCCGTTGCGCCGCGGCCGGTAGGGCCGGGCGCGCCCGTGCGCGAGCCCCCGGCCGGCGGCGGTCGCGTTGGAGACGGGCGCTCCCGGCCCCGGACGGCGACCCGCACCGGCGGCGGTGGCGCACATCCCGGCCGGGCCGGGCATCGCGCCGCCCATCGGGGGTACGCGCCAGCGGACCACGGCCCACCTGCACGGTGGGGTCGGCCGTCCGGCAACGGAGAGTGGCATGAACGTGACAGTAGAGAGCATCGACGACACGGCCCTGTTCGCCGGCCGGTACCGGGTCGAAGGCACCCTGGGGCAGGGGAGCGCCGCCGAGGTGCTGCGCGCCGTCGACCTCCACCTGGGCCGGGAGGTCGCGCTGAAGGTGCTGCGCCGCGGCGCTCCCGAGGACTTCGCCCGCCGGTTCACCGCCGAGGCCCGGACGCTGGCCCGGCTCCGGCACCACGGCGTGGTCGAGGTCTACGACCACGGGAGCGCCGACGACCGCCCCTACCTCGTCCTGGAACTCGTGGACGGGACGACGCTGGCCGACGTGCTGCGCGCGTCACCGCTGCCCGCCTCCGCCACGCTCCGGCTCGGCCGGGAGCTCGCCCGCACCCTGGCGTTCGTCCACGCCCACGGCGTCGTCCACCGCGACGTCAAACCGTCCAACGTCCTGATCGACGCCTCGGGGACCCCCCGCCTCACGGACTTCGGCATCGCGCGCCACCCCTGGGACGAGTACGCCCAGGACGCCGACGCGACCCGGACGGGCTTCGTCGTCGGCACCCCCGCCTACCTGGCACCGGAGCAGATCCGCGGCGAGGGCGCCCGCCCGCCCGCCGACGTCTACGCGCTGGGCCTGCTGCTGATCGAGTGCCTCACCGGTCGGCGCGTCTATCCCGGCGGCCCCATGGAAGCGGCAGTGGCCCGCCTGCTGCACTCCCCCGCCGTCCCCCCGGGCACGCCCGCACCGCTCGCCGGGGCCCTGCACGCCATGACCCGGACCGACCCCGCGGCGCGCCCCTCCGCCGCGGCCTGCGCGGACCTGCTCGACCCGCGGACGCTGCGGCTCCCGACCGTCGGGCCCGAGGCCCCGGCGGGCCGGGGCACCACCCGGCGCAAGCGCGTCGCCCTGTCCGCGGGGACGGTCGGCCTGCTGCTCGCCGCCGGAGCCGGCAGCATGGCCTTCGGCACCGGCCACCCCGCGGCACCGCCCGCCCCGCAGCCCGCGATCACCTCCACCCCCTCCCCCGCGCCGACGCCCTCCACCGCGCCGGCGCCGACACCGACGGCGAGCACCGCCGACGCCAGCACGCCCGCCGGGTCGGCCCCGCAGGACGCAGCGCGGCCCGGACCCGACCCGAAGACCGCCCCGGCGGCGGCGCCCCACGCCGACAGCGGGAAGAAGGCGGAGAAGGGCGGGAAGCCGCCCCGCAAGGGACCGAAGCGGTGAACAGGGCCTCCCGCCTACGCCCGGCGGACCGGGGTGGCCGCTCCGGACGGACGGGTGCAGGAGGGCAGTTGGGGCCACTCCTGCGGGCGTGGACGGCGGAGGTCGCGGCAGGGCGGGTGCTCGCGGAGGCGGTGGCCACCGCAAGAGCAACACCGCCGTTCGTCCGCGGAAACGCGGGCGCAATCAATTCAACAAAAAGTTGACCTCGCCGATCCGGTCGATCGGGCCTCATCCCCAACTCGGCTTCGCCCTCGGAGGCTTCCCGTGTCCCAGGCCCCCGACGCACCCGCGTCCGCGCCCCAGCCCCCGACCGTGTCCGCCCGGCACCCGGCCGACGAGGTCCTGCCGCCCGCCCGGCTCGGCCTGCTCGGTCTCCAGCACGTGCTGGTGATGTACACCGGCTGCGTCACCGTCCCGCTGGTCTTCGGCGGCGCCGCCGGCCTCGGCACCTCCACCGTCGGCCTGCTGATCAACGCCGACCTGCTGGTGGCCGGCCTGGTGACGCTCCTCCAGGCCCTGGGCGTCGGCAAGGTGCTGGGCGTACGGCTGCCCGTCGTCGCGGGTGCCACGTTCAGCGCCGTCACCCCGATGATCCTGATCGCGGGCGAGTACGGCGTGCAGGCCGTCTACGGCTCGATGATCGCCGCAGGTGTCTTCGGCCTGCTCGTCGCGGTGCCCTTCGCCCGGGCGGTGCGGTTCTTCCCGCCCCTGGTCAGCGGGTCCGTCATCACCGTCATCGGACTGTCGCTGATCGGGGTGGCCACCGGGCTGATCGCGGGCCGCGACTCCACCGCCGAGGACTACGCCGCCCCCGGCCGCCTCGCCCTGGCGGGCGGCATCGTGCTGCTGATCGTCCTGGTCAGTCGTTTCACCCGCGGCTTCCTCTCCCAGCTCGGCGTCCTGCTCGGCCTGGTCGTCGGCACCCTGGTCGCCGTTCCCATGGGCCTGACGGACTTCTCCTCCGTGGGCGGCGCCGACTGGTTCGGCCTGGCTTCGCCCTTCCACTTCGGCGCCCCGCACTTCCCGATCGCGGCCGTGATCTCGATGTGCGTGGTCATGCTGGTGACGTTCACCGAGTCCACCGCCGACATGCTCGCCGTCGGCGAGATGACCGGCCGCCCGCTCTCCCGGCAGGACCTGGCGCGCGGCCTGGCCGCCGACGGCGTCTCCGGTGTCCTCGGCGGCGTCATGAACGGCTTCCTGGACACCGTCTTCGCCCAGAACGTCGGCCTGGTCGGCATGACCAAGGTCCGCAGCCGGTACGTCGCCGCGGTCGCCGGCGGCGTCCTCCTCGTCCTCGCCCTCGTCCCCAAGCTCGGCGAGGTCGTCGCCTCCCTGCCCGGCCCGGTCGTCGGCGGCGCGGGCCTGGTCATGTTCGCCACCGTCACCTCGGTCGGCATCAGCACCCTGCGCAAGGTGGAGTTCGAGGGCACCGGCAACCTGCTGATCGTGGCCGTGTCGATCGGCGCGGGCATGCTCCCGGTCGTGGCACCGTCCATCTACCACGCCTTCCCGACCTGGGTGCAGATCATCGGCGGCAGCGCCATCACCAGCACGACGGTCACCGCGTTCCTGCTGAACCTGCTGTTCCACCACACGCCCGGACGGAAGAAGGCCGAGCCGGGGACGGAAGCGGTCCCGACGGCCGTCCCCGCCACCTGAGCCCTCCTCCGCACCGGCGGACCGGTCAGCGGACGACGCGGTAGCGGTGGTGGAGGACGCGGGCGCCGAGGGGGCGGTTCTCGACCAGGTCGAGGGTGACGCGGCGGCCGTGCCGGGGGAAGAACGGGGTGCCGCCGCCGAGGAGGACGGGGTGGATCCGGAGCCGGTACTCGTCGATCAGGTCGGCGGCGGCGGCCTCGGCGGCGAGGGTGGCGCCGCCGATCGCGATGTCGCCGCCGTCCGGTTCGGCGCGCAGCCGGGCGATCTCCTGGGCGAGGCTGCCGGAGGCCAGCCGGGCGTTGCCCCGCACCGTCGTCAGGGTGGTGGAGAAGACCACCTTGGGGAGCGCCCTCCAGAGCGCGGCGAACTCGTGGGTCGGGAAGGCGAGCGCGGGGTCCTGGTCGATGCTCTCCCAGACGAGCATCGTCTCGTACAGCCGCCGCCCCATCAGGTGGACACCCGCCCCCCGCACCTCCTCGGTGGCGTGGCGGAAGACCTCCTCGTCGGGGAAGCCCCAGTCCAGTTCGCCGTCCGGCCCGGTGACGTAGCCGTCGGCCGAGACGCCCATCGAATAGGTCACGTGGCGCATCGGAGCCCTCCTCGGTGTCGGCTTCGACGGTACGGCCCGGGGGCGGGGCGGGTGCGGGAGGCGGCGCCGGGAGCGGCGGGGCGGTCAGCCGAAGAGGCGGGACAGGGCGAGGGCGGCCGCGCCCTGGGGGACGGCGAGGGCGGTGGCGCGGGCGAGGGTGACGCGCTGCCAGTGAGGGTCGGGGAGGCGGGCGGCGAGGGCGGTGCGGATGGCGGCCTCGTAGGGTTCGGGGTCGCCGAGCAGGGTGGCGCCGCCGAGGGTGACCTCCTCGACGTCGAGGAGGCGGACCAGGTTGGCGACGCCGAGGGCGAGGACGGCGGCGGCCCGGTCGGTGCGGCCGGTGCGCAGGGCGGCGAGGCAGAGGGCTTCGAGGCAGCCGCGGGCGCCACAGGCGCAGGGCGGGCCGTCCGGGTCGAGGCACTGGTGGCCGAACTCGCCCGCGTTGGTGCGGGCGCCGCGCTGGACCCGTCCGCCGAGGACGAGTCCGGCGCCGACGCCGTCGCCGAGGTAGACGAAGGCGCGGTGGTCGGGGCCGGGACGGCTGAGGACGCCCGCGGTGGTGTTCTTCTCGACCAGGACCGGGAGCCCGGTGCGGTCCTGGACGGCTTCGCGCAGGTGCAGGCCGTGCCAGCGGGGCATGCCGGTGACCTGGTGCAGGATGCCGTCGCGGGTGTCGAGCGGGCCGGGGCAGGCCAGGCCGAGGCCGAGGACGCGGCCGCCCCCGGTGTCCGCGGTGAGTTCGCGGACCATGGCGGCCAGCCGGTCCAGGGTCGGGCCGGGCTCGCCGTCCGGGTCGATCGGGGTGCGGGCCCGGGCGACGACGGCGCCGGTGAGGTCGGTGCGGAGCAGGTGGAGCTCGCGGCGGCCGATCTCGGCGCCGAGGGCGGAGCGGGCGTCCGGGACGAGCCGGAGCAGGGTGCGGGGCTTGCCGCTGCGGCCCGCGACGTGGCTGCGGCCCGCCTCGGTGAGCAGGCCGTCGGCGAGCAGCCGGGCGGTGATCTTGCTGATGGCCTGGGCGGTGAGGCCGGTGCGGACGGCCAGTTCGACCCGGCTGGTGCCGTCCCGGGCGGCGCGGACGGCGCGCAGCACGGCGGCGTCGTTGCGGTCGCGGAGCAGCGCGAGGTTGAGGGCGCCGGGCGAGGAGGCCGGGGCGGGGGCGCCGGGGTCGAGCGGGGCGGGCGGGTCGGTGGTCACCTGTCGATTATGGGAGCTTGCCGGTTAGTCCACACTGTTGTTTAACTTGGCGCATGGACTCCTCGCCCCTCAACGTGGGACTCGTCGGCTACGGCCTCGCCGGTGCCGTCTTCCACGCGCCCCTGATCAGCACCACCCCGGGCCTGCGCCTCGCCGCGGTGGTGACCGCCGACCCGGAGCGCCGCGCCCGGGCGACCCGCGAGCACCCGCGGGCCGCCCTGTTCGCGGACGCCGACGCGCTGCTGGCCGCCGCGCCCGAGCTGGGCCTGGACCTGCTGGTGGTCGCCTCCCCCAACCGCACCCACGTCCCGTTGGCCGCCGCCGCGCTGGAGGCCGGACTGCCGGTCGTGGTCGACAAGCCGCTCGCCGCCACCGCCGCCGAGGGCGGGCGGCTGGTCGCGCTGGCCCGGGAGCGGGGGCTGCTGCTCAGCGTCTTCCAGAACCGGCGCTGGGACGGCGACTTCCGCACCGTCCGGCAGCTGCTCGACGAGGGCCGGCTCGGCCGGGTCAACCGCTTCGAGTCCCGCTTCGAGCGCTGGCGGCCCGAACTCACCGGCGCCTGGCGGGAGTCGGGCGACCCGGCCGCGGCCGGCGGCCTGCTCTACGACCTCGGCGCGCACCTGGTCGACCAGGCGCTGCTCCTGTTCGGCCCGGCCGAGCGGGTCTACGCCGAGCTGGACGCGCGCCGCACCGGCGCCGCCGCCGACGACGACAGCTTCGTCGCCCTCACCCACGCCGACGGCACCCGCTCGCACCTGTGGATGAGCGCGACCGCGGGCGACCTCGGCCCGCGCTTCCGCGTCCTGGGCTCGCGGGGCGCGTACGTCGTCCACGGCCTGGACGGCCAGGAGGACGCGCTGCGCGCGGGCCGCACCCCCGCGGACGAGGGCTGGGGCGTCTCCCCGCCCGAACGCTGGGGCTCGCTGCGGGCCGGGGACGCCGTCGAGGCGGTGGCGACCCTGCCCGGCGGCTACCAGGACTACTACGCGGGCGTGGCCGAGGCGCTGCGCGGCCGCGGGCCCTCCCCGGTCGACGCGGGCGACGCCGTGGCGGTGCTGCGCGTGCTGGAGGCGGCGCAGCGCTCCTCCCGCACCGGCGAGGTGGTGGCGCCGTGAGCCTGGGCATCCCCGAACTGGAGCGCCAGCACCGGGAGTTGCAGCTCCCCGCAGCCGGTCTGGCGGAGACCTGGCGGCTCGGCTCGCTGATCGTCGCCACCGCCCTGGAGCGCGGCCTCCCGGTCGCGGTCGACATCCGCCACGGCGAGCAGCTCGCCTTCCACGCCGCCCTGCCGGGCACCAGCGCCGACAACGACGACTGGATCCGCCGCAAGGCGGCCGTGGTCCGCCGCTTCGGCGAGGCCTCCTACCTGGTGGGCGAACGCCACCGGGCCAAGGGCCGCACCTTCGACCTCGACCCCGCGCGGTACGCCGCGCACGGCGGCTCCTTCCCGCTGCTGGTGCGGGGCACCGGCATGGTGGGGACGGTCACCGTCTCCGGCCTGCCGCAGCTGGAGGACCACCTGCTGGTCACCGAGTGCCTGGCCCGGTACCTGGCGGAGCAGGAGGGCCGGGACGCGGTGGCGGCCCCGCGGGCGGCTCCGGGCCCCGCGGGCGCATAGCATCGGGCGGTCACCGCCGCCGCCCGAGGAGGACCCGCGATGCGCCTCGACCTCTCCGCCACCGCCCTGCCCGCCGCCTCGCCCGAGCTGGCCCGGCTGGCCGAGGAGTCCGGGGCCGACCGGATCAGCCTCGCGGAGACCTCGCACGACCCGTTCCTGCAACTGGCCCGGGCCGCCGACCGGACCTCCCGGATCGAGCTCGCCACGGGCGTGGCGGTGGCGTTCGCCCGGACGCCGATGGTGCTGGCGTACCAGGCCTGGGGGCTGCAGGAGAGCTCCGGCGGGCGGGCCGCGATCGGGCTCGGCACCCAGGTCAAGCCGCACGTGGTGCGCCGCTTCGGCATGCCGTGGGACCGGCCGGCCGCGCGGATGCGGGAGTACGTGGCGGCGGTGCGGGCGATCTGGCACAGCTGGCAGAGCGGTGAACGGCTGGCGTTCCGCGGCGAGTTCTACCGGCACACCCTGATGACGCCGGTGTTCGCGCCCGACCCGCTGCCGTCCGGCCCGCCGCCGCTGCTGCTGGCCGGGGTCGGGCCGCTGATGACGGCCGCGGCGGGGGCCGTCGCCGACGGGTTCCTGGCCCACCCGTTCTGCACGCCGCGGCACCTCGCCGAGCAGGTGCTGCCCGGCGTCCGGGCGGCCCGGGCCCGGGCGGAGGCCGCCCGGGAGCCGTGGACCGCCCGCCCGTTCGAGGTGGTCGCCAACGTGCTGGTGGCCACCGGGCGGGACGAGGAGGAGTACCGGGCCAACCTGCGCCTGGTGCGGGAGCGGATCGCCTTCTACGCCTCCACGCCCGCCTACCGTCCGGTCCTGGAGACCCACGGCTGGGGCGACCTGCAGGAGGAGCTGCACCGGCTCTCCACCCGCGGCCGCTGGCAGGAGATGGGCGAGGCCCTGGACGACACCGTCCTGTCCGCCTTCGCCGTCACCGGCCCGCCCGCCGAGGCCGCCCGCGAACTGCGCCGCCGTTACGGCGCGTTGGCCGACCGCCTCTGCCTGTCCGGCCCGGACGGCGCCGACCCCGCCGCCCTGCTGCGCGTCCTGGCGGAGACCCGCGCGCTCGGCTGACCCGCCGGGCCGGTCCCGTCGCGGGGTCAGCCGCGCGGCAGGACCAGGGACTGCACCTCGGGCAGGTGCCGCCAGTCGGAGGAGACCAGGGTGGCGTGGGCGGCGGCGAGTTGGACCGCTCGGGCCCGGGCCTGGTCGGCCGTGGGGTCGGTGGCGCTGATCGCCGGGGCGACGTTCTGCGCGTCGGTCATCGAGAGCAGGTAGTGCCGCTGGTCGTACCACGCGGTGTCGATGCCGTTCAGGTACGCGGCGGCGTCGCCGTCGAAGACCACGAACCAGGGGCGGACGGTGGTCTCGGCGTAGCCGGTGCGCGGGTCGCCCGCGGCGGCGCCGTGCACGGCGGGGAAGACCCGGGCCTCGCCGATCCGCCCGGCGGCGGCCAGGTCGCGCAGGTGGCGGGCCTCCTCGACGTCGGTGTGCAGGGTGTCGAAGGGGTTGCCCTCCTCGACCGTCCCGGGGATCGCGTACACCAGGACGCGCCCGGCCAGCGCCGCCCGGCTCGGCCAGTTCCCGGCCCGGGCCGCGTCGTCGAGCGTGGCGTAGCTGCCGCCGCCCGGCTTCGCCAGCAGCTCGGCCGGGCGGAGGGCGGCGCCGCCGAGGTGGGCGGCGATCAGCGCGTCGAGCTCGGTCGGCCCCATCCCCCGGTTCGCGGCGAACCCGCCCTTCAGCTCCAGCTTGACGGTCAGCGGCCCGGCCCCGGGGTGCGCCGCCAGCCAGACCCGGACGTCGTCGAGGCAGTTCTCCAGGTTCTTGTTGGTGCCGCCCGCGTACAGCTGGGCGGGGGTGTCGGCGCTGACGCAGTTGTTGGCGTTCCCGAGCGGGTTGGAGTGGCTGACCTTCCACTCCGTGGTGACGGTGTCGGTCCACACGTCCAGCTCGATCATCGAGGTCCCGGTGTCCAGCGCCTCGGCGAGGTGCCCGAAGGCCGCCGGGTCGTAGGTGTTGTGCAGGCCGACCCCGGTGGTCGAGGCGAACGGCTGCTCCCCCGCGGTGGCGGCGTCGGCGACGGCGCCGAGCCGGCCGGGCAGCAGGAAGGCGGCGAGGAGCACGGCGGTGAGGGTGGCGGTGCGGCGGAGGTTCATGCGGTCCCCTGGACGGTCGGGCGGCCCGAACTGACGGCCGGTCAGCGAACAGGATGGACCACCCGACGGTCCTTCGGGTGACATGACAACAAAGTGCCGGGGAAGCCGACGCGTCGTCGAGCGGTCGACTCCCCCGGCGGACGCCCCCGCCGGGGCCTGCGGTCAGCGGGCCGGGCGCCACATGGTGGTGACGGTGTGTCCGGTGGCGGTGGTGACGTCCTGGCGGGGGACGAAGCCGACGCCGCGGTAGCGGGCGAGGTTGGCGGGGTTGGAGGACTCCAGGTAGGCGGGGGCGCCGAGGGCGTCGATCCGGGCCAGGCTGCGGGCGAGGAGTCCCATGCCGAGGCCCTGGCCGCGGTGGTCGTCGTGGACGCCGAGGAGGGTGAGGTAGAAGCAGGGGACGCCGGGGTGGGCGGCTTCCAGTTGGTCGTAGATGCCCAGGATCGCGCGGGCCGCCTCCGGGCCCGCGGCGGCGGTGAGCAGGGCGGGGAGGTCGCGGGCCTCCCGGGCGGTGAGTTCGGTGCCGCCCGGCGGGATCCACACGGCGACGGCCTCCGCGCCGGGGGTGACCAGGGTCCAGGGGTAGCGCAGCGCCGAGGCGGCGTACAGGCGCCACATGACCGCGGCCTGTTCGGCGCGCCGGGACGGGTCGGGGAAGGCCGGGCCCCAGAGCGGGTCGTGGAAGAAGGCGCTGGTGAGGGTGGAGACCATCGCGTCGAGGTCGGCGGGGGTGGCCGCCCGGGCGGGGGTCGGCGGGTGGGTGCTGGTCACCGCCGCACCGTAGCCGGAGGGACGGCGGCGGCGCTCGACGGATTCCGTCGTCGGGGCGCCGGGAGGAACGCCGGGAGGGGCGCGATCGGGGCCCGCGCGCTCTCAAACGGGGGGGGCGATTCTCAGAGGATTCTCAGAGGATCAAGAGCTTGGCCCGCCCGCTGATGGTGCGTCAGAATTGTCGGAGTCCGCTCAATCAGGCGATGTACCACCCTGGCGCAGACAGCTCCCGCACCTGCTCGAGACCCCGTCCCCACACCAGGAGTCCCCATCATGCTCGAAGACCTCTCGCGACTCGCCGATCGGTCCCGGCCGACCGTGCTCGGCCTGACCCGGATCGTGGTGTCGCTGCTGTTCGCCTGCCACGGAGCGGCCACCCTGTTCAACGTCCTGGGCGGCCCCCACGGCAAGGCGCCGTCGGTCGGCGAGTGGCCCGGCTGGTGGGCCGCGCTGATCCAGCTGGTGGGCGGCGCGCTGGTGCTGGTCGGGATCGCCACCCGGCCCGCCGCGCTGCTGTGCTCGGGCTCGATGGCGTACGCGTACTTCAGCGTGCACCAGGAGAACGCGCTGTGGCCGATCCAGAACGGCGGCGAGCCGTCCGCGATGTTCTGCTGGGTGTTCCTGCTGATCGCGGCCGTCGGGCCGGGCAGCTTCGCGCTGGGCAGCCTGCTGCGCCGTCAGCCGGAGCGGCAGGAGCAGGCGGCGCGGCCCGCGGTGGCCTGAGCCTCCGGCGGCGACGCCGATCCGGTCCGACCCGAGCGGTGCCGCCGTGGGACGCCACGGCGGCACCGCTCGTCCGTTCCCGGCAGGGGAACGTCGTCCTCGGCTCACGCGCGGTGGAGGTGCCGGGCGGGGCGGGGGTCAGCAGCCGGGGGTGGCGGGGACGGCGGCGGTCAGGGCGCGGGCGGCGGCCCGCAGCTCGGCCGTCCAGGTCCGCAGGTCGGTCCCCACGGTGTAGGCGAGGCAGCAGGTGCACTGGGGCATCAGGGCGACGAAGGCCCGCTCCTCGGCGGTGCCGGTCTGCGCCTCCCACCACTCCTCCCCCGCCGCTTCCCCCGGGTCGACCGTCCCGTCGACGAGCCCGGCCGCCAGCCTGCGCAGGGCGTGGCGGCGGGCCGTGACCGGGTCGGGCAGCGGGAGGCCGCACTCGGCGAGCGCCTGGGCGAAGGCGTCGTGGACGTCGCCGCTCGCCGAGTTGCGCGGCAGTCCGGCGAGTTCGCACAGGGTCGGGGTGTCCAGTCCGGCCGCGAGCGCCTCGGCGGCGATCATCGGCAGGTCCTCCGGGCGGATCCCGTCCACCCGGTAGCGGCACGCGGCCTCGCCGAGGAGGGCGAGGCCGCGCCGTGCGGAGGTGGTGGGCTCCGGTCCCGGTGTCGTCATGGCGATCAGGGTGCCAGGGCCGCTTCCGGGCCGGGCCTCCGGGGCGGGACCGGACGGCCTGGCACCGGGCGGTCCGGGGGCGCGGGACGGGTCGGGGGCGCCGGGCTGCGGTTCGGGGCGCGGATGAAGGTGAAGGCGACCAGGAACATCAGGGTGGCGACGATCGAGTCCAGCCAGTAGTGGTTGGCCGTGCCGACTATCACCGTCAGGGTGACCAGCGGGTGCAGCAGCCACAGCCAGCGCCAGCGCGAGCGGGTGGCCGCGATCAGGCCGATGGCCACCATCAGGGCCCAGCCGAAGTGCAGCGAGGGCATCGCGGCGAACTGGTTGGAGATCCGGTCGACGTCCGGCGGGCCGTAGACCGAGGGCCCGTAGAGCCGTCCGGTGTCCTGCAGCCCGGTCGCGGCGAGCATCCGCGGCGGCGCCAGCGGGAAGGTGAACGGCAGCACCAGCGCGACCGAGGTGACGGCCGCCAGCACCCGGCGCGCCCACAGGTAGTGGGCGGGGCGGCGGAGGTAGAGCCAGACCAGGAACAGCGCGGTCGCGGGGAAGTGGACGGTGGCGTAGTAGGTGTTGGCCGCCTGGACCACCGCGTGGTCGTGCAGCAGCAGCGACTGCACGGCGCCCTCCCCCGGGAGGTGGACGGTGCGCTCCAGGCTCCAGACCCGGTCGGCGTTGTGGAAGGCGGCGTCGGTGCGGCCGATGGCCATCCGACGGCCGAACTTGTAGACGGAGAACAGCCCCAGGACGAGCAGCAGCTCCCGCAGCAGCGGGGGCCTGACCCCGCCTCCGGTGCCGAACCTCGTGAGGACCCCGACGAGAGCCCTGGTGCGAGCCGCGACGCGGGCTCCGGTGCGGGCTTGCAACCCTCCCCCCTTACCGGCGGGCCGTGCACGACCCGCGCCTGCGAGTGCCGATACGCTGACGTATCGATACGGACGCGTATCGATACGTTTCGGTAGTGTACATACGCCTGCCACCGCACCGACACCATGGGGAAGGCATGACGCACCACCCCGCCCCGGATCCCGCTCCGGACCCGGACCCCGCCCCCGCCGCGACCCGCTCGAAGATCAGCTCCGAGCGCGAACGGGAGTTCTTCGCGGCCGTGCTCGACGAGGTCCGCACCCACGGCTACGAGGCCGTCACCATGGAGGGCGTCGCCGCCCGCACCCGGTGCGGCAAGTCCACGCTCTACCGGCGCTGGCGGACCAAGGCCCGGTTCGTCGCGGCCGCCCTGCGCGCCGACCGGCAGCCGCGCTGCGCGGGCATCGACACCGGTTCGCTGGCCGGCGACCTGCGCCTGGTCGCCGCCGCGGCCGGAGCCTGGTCCGACCAGGACACCCCGCTGCTGCAGGCCCTCGGCTACGCCGTGATGACCGACAGCGACCTCCGGGACGCCGTCCGGGAGACCGTGGTCGCCCCCGAGGTCGCGGCCCTGGAGGCCGTGCTGCGGCGCGGGGTGGAACGGGGCGAGGTGCCGGTCGGCCACCCGGCCCTGGAGTTCGTCCCGAGCATGATCTTCGGCGTGACGCGGATCCGGCCGCTGATCTCCGGACGGCCCGCCGACGCGGAGTACCTGACCCGGTACGTGGAGTCCGTCGTCCTGCCCGCCCTCGGCCTGTCCTGACCGTCCCCCCCCGGCCTGTCCTGACCGTCCCCCGGCCTCGGCGGGCAGGGGCGCCCCGGCCTCAGCGGACCGGCGCCGCGGTGACCTCGGGCCCGTTGCGGCGGGTGCCCCAGCCGGTGCGCAGGCAGGTGGCGGTGGCGTACCAGCGCACCGGCCGCAGCACCGCCCAGGACCAGGCGACCGCGAGCGGGGTCAGCGCCCGGGTGCCGAGCTGCGAACGCAGCGACTGGTCGGAGCGGCGCACGGTCAGGTAGCGCAGGGTCTGGCCGGAGACGATCAGCAGCGGCACGGCGAGCAGCTCCGGCGGGAGCGGCGTCCCGCCGTACAGCGAGTGGCCCAGCAGCAGGGCGGCCGCGGCGGTGGCGGCCAGGTGCTGGTACCAGCGCAGGACCTGGGCGAGGAACGCCGGGTGGCACAGCGGCAGGTAGCGCACCCGCCACAGCGAGCGGATGGTGGAGCCGCGCATCCAGCGCAGGTACTGGCGCAGGTGGTGGCCGACGGTCTCCGGCATGACGGAGAAGACGATCGCGGTGGGCTGCTGCACGACCCGGCCGCGCCGCAGGGCGTAGAAGGTGAGCATCGAGTCGTCGGAGAAGGTGACGGGCCGTCCGGCGAAGCGCTCCGCGACGTACTCGTCCAGGTGGTCGGTGAGCACCTCGGCGCGGTAGGCGGCGAGCGAGCGGAGCAGACCACCACCGCGCCCAGCGGGGAGAGCGTGGAGCGGTCCACCAACTGGTTGGTGACGTACCACAGGTCGGCGATCCGGCTGATCGGTCCGCGCCGGTTGTTGTGCGCGACGACCACCCCGGCGACGGCCTGCACCCGCGGGTCGGCGAGCGGCTGGAGGAGTTCGTGCAGGGCGTGCGGGTCGAGGTGGGCGTCGGAGTCGACGGTCACCAGGACGTCCGCGCCGGGGCAGTGCCGGACGGCGGCGACCTGGGCGTGGCGCTTGCCCCGGTTGGGCTGCCGCTGCCAGCTCGTCCGGATCCCGGCCGCGGCGGCGGCGCGCAGCCACTGCGCGCGCACCTCGCGGTAGTCGACGATGGAGCCGTCGTCGACGACGTGGACGGACTGCGGGCGGCGGGTCTGCTCCAGCAGCGCGGCCAGGGCCGAGCGCAGGTAGCCGGGGTCCTCGTCGAACACCGGCACCAGCACCGCCACCTCCAGCCGGTCCAGGGCGCACTGCTGCGCCGGGGCGGCCCGCACCGGCCGCTCCGCCAGGTACAGCGCGGTCTGCAGCACCAGCGCGGCCGCCAGCGGCGTCCACATCCACTGCGCCCACCGGTCCTCGGCGCCCAGCGCGACGCTCCAGGCCCGCAGCCCGTACGCGGCCGGCACCGTCGCCACCACCAGCAGCCCCGCCAGTACGGCGAGCAGCACCGCGGGCCTGCGCCGCCGGGCCGTCAGGACGCCGGTGCTCCCGGCGCCCACGGCCTCGGCTCCCACCCCCTCAGCGCCCACCCCCTCAGCGCCCACGGCGGAACCCGATCCGCACGCACAGCACCCCGACGGCGATCAGCGCCGCGGCGGCCGCCGCCACCCACCACCCGGCCAGGGTCAGCCCGCCGATCACCAACACGCCCGCACCGGTCTGCGCCAACTGGTTCTGGTACACCGCACGCCTCGCAAAGGGGGAAGGGAACAGTCCTCCCTGCCACCCTCGACGGAGCCGTGCGGTGACGCACCGTCAGTTCGCGGAGCGGGTGACGCGGCGTCATCCCGCCGACCTCGCGGGGTGCTCAGAACATGCCGTTGGGGTTGCGGGCCTCGTCGGGGACCTGCTGCATGACGTCCCAGTGCTCGACGATCCGGCCGTCCTCCAACCGGAAGATGTCGACGATCGCGGTCCCCGGCCCGCCCGGCACCCGGACGCCCCTGACGTGCGCGACCACGTGGTCGTCCTCGGCGAAGATCCGCCGCACCTCGGCGCGCAGCCGCGGGAAGTTCGTCCGCAGGGTCTCGACGAACTCCCGCAGGCCGTCCGGCCCGTCGGCGATCCGGGGGTTGTGCTGGACGTAGTGGTCGCCGAGCAGTGCGGCGGCCGCGGCGTGGTCCTTGTCGTTGATCGCCGCCCGGTAGAAGGCCAGGACGGTCCGCTTGTTCTCCTCGAGTCGTGCACTCGACATGGCTCCCCCTCATGTGTGAACAGCTGTAGCGCTACGACTGTAGGGCAACTGCCGTAGGGATACAATCACCCACCGTGGAAGCCAAGTCACCGAGCACCCGAGCCGCCCGCGGACGCAACCCCCGGGGTCAGGGCGACCGCCTGCGCGCCGAGGTGCTGGCCGCCGCGCTCCGGATGCTCGACGGGCTCGGCGACGACCAGGCACTCTCCCTGCGCGCCGTCGCCCGGGAGGTCGACGTCGCCGCGACCTCGGTCTACCTGCACTTCCCCGATCGCGACGCCCTGGTCCTGGCCGCGCTGGAGCACTGCCACCGGGATCTGACGGACGCCGTGCGGCGGGCCGAACTCACCGCCGCCGACGACCCGGTGGCCCGGCTGCGCGCCCGGACCCTCGTCCTCGGCGCCTGGGCGCACCGGCACCCCGGGCTCTACAAGGTGCTCCACGAGAGCACCCTCAACCAGCGCGCGGAGATGCCCTTCAAGGAGGAGCTGGGCCGCAGCACGGCGGCGGCGGTGCAGGCCTGCATGGACGCCGGGCTGGCTCCCGCGGACGACGCCGCCACCGTCGCGCTCGACCTGCGGGCGGCCGTGCACGGGGCGGTCTCCATGCGGGTCAACCAGCCGGGCCACCCCTGGCCGCCGTTGGAGGAGCAGGTCGACCGCTTCCTGCGCAAGCTCGTGGGCGTGCCCGGTCCCGGGCCCTGCTGAGGACGGCGGCTCGGCCCTCGGTCCGGCTCAGTCCTCGATCCGGACCAGGGCGAGGGTGACGTTGTCCGGGGCGCCGGCCCGGATCGCGGCGCGCCAGAGGTCGACCAGGGCCCGCTGGTCGTCGCCCTGCGCGTCGCCGTCGGCCTCGGCGTCCGCCTCGGTGAGCAGGGCGGCGAGCTCGTCCGGGGCGACCGGGTCGGTGAGGCCGTCGGTGCACAGCAGGTAGCGGGCGCCCGGCGCGACGGGCAGCCGGACCAGGTGGGGGTCGAGGTCCTCGGGGGCGGTGGGGCCGCCGAGGGTGCGGGTGACCAGGTGGCTGGTGCGGCGGCCGGGCGCGGGGGGCGGGCTGTCGTCGGTGCTGAGCTGGCGCAGGCCGAGTCCGTCGCCGCGGTCGGGGGTGATCTCGAAGACCTGGCTGTCGCCGACGTTGAAGACCAGGACGTGCTCGGCCCCGAAGGCCGCCCCGGCCACGGTGGTGGCCATGCCCGCCAGCGCGGGGTCGGCCTCGGCGGCCTCGCGCAGGGCGGCGTGGCAGGCCCGCAGCTCCTCGGTGACGTCCTGCTCGGTGCGCAACTGCGGCCCGGCGGCGGCCAGGTGGCGAACGGTCAGCGCGGAGGCGACGTCCCCCGCCGGGTGGCCGCCGAGCCCGTCCGCGACGGCGACCACCACCGGGGTCCCGCCGAGCGGGAAGACCAGCGACTGCGGGCTGTCGGTGGACAGCGCGCTCAGCGTCCACGGGCCCAGCACCAGGCTGTCCTCGTTGTGGTCCCTGACCACCCCGTCATGGCTGAGCGCGCTGACGACGACGTACGGCACTCCACGGCCCTTTCACCGACCCCCGACCACATCCTGACGCAGCAGATTCTGCCCCGTCCCCCTCCCCGCCCCGCCACCAGGGCCGGGTGGGCCGGTCAGCGGGGCGGGGCGGGCCGGGCGGGATCCGGCCGTTCCCCGGCCCTCGCGGGGGCCGGGGTGCGACGGGTCAGGTTCCGGCGGTGGCGGCGGTGAGCGGGGGTTCCCAGGTGATGGCGGGGCCGCCGTCGACGGCGTGCCGCCCGGCCCAGGTGAGCAGGGCGGTGCGGCAGGCGTGGTCGAGGTGGCGCAGGTCGGTCCAGTCGAGTTCGACGGCCCGGCCGGTGGGGAGGGACTCCAGGGTGTCCAGGAGGCGGGGCAGGCGCAGGAAGGTGGCGTTGCCGCTGAGCCGGATCCGCAGCGGGCCGCCGGGGCCGCTGTCGGTGAGGTCGATGTGCAGGTGGGAGGTCTGCCAGGCGCTCTTGGCGACGGCGAGGGCGACGCCGATCAGGACGCCCTCGAAGAGGGTGGTCAGGACGATCGCGGTGGTGGTGACGGCGAGGACCGCGAGTTCGCCGCGGTGGCCGCGCCACAGGGCGGCGGCCGGGCGCAGCGGGATCAGTTTGGCCCCGGCGTGGATCAGCACGCCGCCGAGCACGGCGAGCGGGACGAGCCCGAGGACGGCGGGCAGCAGGGCGGCGAACAGCAGCAGCCACAGGCCGTGCAGGACGCGGGAGGCCTTGCTGCGGGCGCCCGCCTGGACGTTGGCGGCGCTGCGGACGATGACGGCGGTCATCGGGAGGGCGCCGAGCAGGCCGCACAGGGTGTTGCCGATGCCCTGGGCGGTGAGTTCGCGGTCGTAGTCGGTGCGCGGCCCGTGGTGCATCCGGTCGACGGCGGCGGCGCTGAACAGGCTCTCCGCGGAGGCGATCAGGGCGAGGGCGAGGACGGTGCCGAGCCCGGCGGCGCCGGTGACGGCGGCGAGGCCGTCGCCGGTGGGCGGGGCGACGGACTCCAGCAGGCCGTCCACCTCGACCCGGGGCACGTCCAGGCCGAACGCGGCGGTGGCCGCGGCGGCGAGCAGGACGGCGGCCAGCGGGGCGGGCACGGCGCGGACCGGGCCGGGCAGCTTCTTCCACAGCGTCAGCAGGAGGACGGTCGCGGCCGCCATCAGCAGCGCGGCGGTCGCGGCCCGGCCGGTGAACCAGTCGGCGGCCAGCGCGGGCAGGTGGGCGATCTTCCCGCCGCCGCTGCCCGGCGCGGTCCGTCCGGAGACGGCGTACAGCTGGCCGAGGATCAGGATCAGGCCGATGCCCGCCAGCATGCCGTGCACGACGGACAGCGAGATCGCCCGGAACCAGCGGCCGGTGCGCAGCAGGCCCATGGCGATCTGCAGCAGCCCGGCGGCGAGCACCAGCACGCCGAGCGAGCCGAGGCCGAAGCGCTGGACGGCGTCGAACACGAGGACGGTCAGGCCCGCCGCGGGGCCGCTGACCTGGAGGCTGCTGCCGGGCAGCAGGCCGACCACGAGGCCGCCGACGATGCCGGTGACCAGCCCGCGTTCGGCGGGGACGCCGGAGGCGACGGCGACGCCGACGCACAGCGGGACGGCGACCAGGAAGACCACCAGCGAGGCGGGCAGGTCCTGGCGCCAGTGGGCGAGCGCCCGGCGCGCGGCGGAGGGGCGGGTGGTGGTGTCGGTGGTGTTCACAGCGGTCGGACCTCCCGGTGCGGGAGGGCGCGGACGTGGTGGTGCGTGGACGAGCGCATGGGTGTCTCCTTCCGCCCGTGCGGCCGCGGCCGGACGGGGGCTGCTGTCAGGGCAACGGAGCGAACCGACGTGTCGTCAGGGCGGGCGGGGGCGGCGTCCGGACGGACCGGCCCCGGCCCGTCGCCGTCCTCAGTCAGCTCACGGGCCCGCTCAGCAGCGGAAGACCTGGAGGCGCGCCAGCGCGGCCGGTCTGGACCCGCCGACGACCGCCACCGGCACCGGGGACGTCTGCGCGCCCGGCTCCCCGGCGTCCGCTCCCCCGGAGCGGGCCGCGCCGCGCACGGGCGGGCCGCCGTTCGCCCGCGGCCGCCCGGTGCCGCGGCCCGCCGGGGCTGGCGCCTCGTGCGGGTGGGCGCACTCCAGGTGCTCCTCGGCGACCGAGGCGGCGGCCGGACGGGCCGCCCGGGGCTGCGCCTGCGCCGGGGGCCCGGCCGTGAGGACGGCGAGCACCGCGGCGAGGGCGACGGCCAGCAGGACGGCGAGCCGCCCGCCCCGCGTCGTTCCGCGTCCGGTCATCCCCACCTCCCCGGCCCGTGCCCGGCCCGGTCGCCGTGCCGTTCCAGCTTAGGTGCGGGACGGCGCCGGAGGGTCGGATTCCGGAAATGAAACATGAACGAAACCCGATAATCGGCAAGGAACTTGACGATGCGTCAGTTCGTTCGGGCCCCATCGGACCGGCGGACGGACGGTGCTGACGGTCAGTGCGGGTGGGGCTCCCCGCGGTGGACCGCGCCGTGCGGCTGGGCGCAGTGGCCGTCGGCGGCCCGCGGGGCGGCGGCGCCGACGGTGAGCAGTTCGGCGGCGGCGTGGTCGACCTGGAGGGTGGTGTGGGTGATGCCGTTGCGGTCGGCGAGGTCGCGCTCCAGCTCCTCGCGCACCGCGTGGCAGTCCCGGTCCGGGGCGACCAGGACGTGCGCGGAGAGCGCGGTCTGGCCGGAGGTGATCTGCCAGACGTGCAGGTCGTGGACCTCGACCACACCGGGGCGGCCGACCATGGCGTCGCCGATCGCGTCCGGGTCGAGCCCGGCGGGGGCCGCCTCCAGGAAGATCCGGCCGGACTCCTTGAGCAGCCCGCATCCGGCCCTGACCATCAGCACCACCACGACCAGCGAGACGGTCGCGTCGGCCCGGGCGTACCCGGTGGCCATCACGACCAGGCCCGCCACGGCGGTGGCCGCGAACCCGAACAGGTCGTTCAGCACGTGCTGGTAGGCGCCCTCGACGTTCAGCGAGGTGCGGTTGGCCCGGGAGAGGCACCAGGCGGCGACCACGTTGACCGCGATGCCCGCCAGCGCGGTCAACAGCACCGGCGCGCCCGCCACCTCCGGCGGGCTGACCAGCCGCCGCACCGCCTCGTAGCTCAGCCAGGCCGCCAGCAGGATCAGCGACAGCCCGTTGGCCTGCGCGGAGAGGATCTCGGCCCGCTTGAGCCCGAAGGTGAACCCGCCCCGGGCGGGCCGGGCGGCCAGCCGCATCGCCACCAGCGCGAGGACGATCGACGCCGCGTCGGTGAGCATGTGCGCCGCGTCCGACAGCAGGGCGAGCGAACCGGCGGCCAGACCGACGGCGACCTCGACCGCCATGTAGGCGCAGATCAGCCCGAGCGCGGTCGCCAGCCAGCGGCGGTCGGCGTCGGCCGCGACCCCGTGCGCGTGCCCGCCGTGCCCGTGATCGTGCCCGTGATCGTGGCCGCCGTCTCCGTGCCCGTGGTCGTGCTCCGCGCCCATGGCTCCGCCCTCCCCGTCCGCTCGTTCGACCCGGGGAAGTGAAGCGCACCGCCTCGCACCTTGGCAAAGGCTGCACCGATGACGGTTTTCAGCGGCGACCGGAGCGCCCGGGCCCGCGGCCCCGGCGGGCGGGGGCCCGCGCGGTCCGGGAGGGTAGGAACGGACGGAGGGGTGGCCGACAGCGGAGGTGAGCGAGGATGCACCGCCACGACGAGGAGCGGGCCGGGGCCGCGGTGCTCGGCCTGCTGGAGGACTCGCACCGGGCCGGGCCCCGGGACCTCCCGCGGCTGGTGCAGGACGCGGCCCGGCGGATCGGGCTCACCGGCGCCTGGATCTACCTGGCCGACGTGCAGGAGACCTGCCTGACCGCGCTGCCCGTCCCGCCCGAGGCGCCGCACCTGACCGGGCCCGCGGGCCCCGAGGTGCTCGACGTGGAGAACTCGCTGGCCGGGCGCGCCTACCGCACCGGGCGCGCCGCCGGTGCGGGCAACGCGGGCGGCGACGCGGGCACCGGGGCCGGCGCGGGCACGGTGGGCTGGGTGCCGATCGTGGACGGCATCGGACGCCTGGGGGTGCTGCAGGTCACCGCGCCCGCCCTCGACGAGGGCCTGCTCGACTCCTGCCGGGCGCTGGCCTCCGTGACCGCGCTGCTGATCGCCTCCAAGACGCCGTTCAGCGACCTGCTGGTGCGCACCGGGCGGCGCCGGGCGATGACCCTGCAGGCCGAACTCGTCCGGGCGATCCTGCCGCCGCGCACGATCGGCAGCCGCGAGGTCACCTCCAGCGCCGTCCTGGAGCCCGCCTACGACATCGGCGGCGACGCCTTCGACCACAACCTGGCCGACCGCCGCCTGCACCTGACCCTGGTCGACGCGATGGGCCACGACCTGGCCTCCGGGGGCTGCAGCGCCGTCGCCCTGGCCGCCTGCCGCTCCACCCGCCGGGCCGGCGGCACCCTCGCCGACATCGCGGGGGCCATCGACGACGCGCTGACCCAGTGGATCCCCGACCGCCTGCTGACCTGCGTGATCGCCGACCTCGACCTCACCACCGGCGTGCTGTCCTGGGTCAACTGCGGCCACCCGACGCCCCTGCTGATCCGCCGCGGCCGCATCCTCGCCCGGGCCCTGGAGCGCCCCGTCCACCCGCCGCTGGGCCTGCCCGCCGGCCTGCCGCGCACCGCGCCGACCGTCCACACCGCGCGCCTGGAGCCCGGCGACCAGCTGCTGGTGCACTCGGACGGGGTGACCGAGGGCCGGGACGCGGCGGGGGCCCCGTTCGGCGAGGAGCTGCTGGTCGAGGTGGTCTCCCGGGCGATGGCGGACGGCCTGCCCGCCCCCGAGGCGCTGCGCCGGCTCGTCCGGCGGATCACCGCGCACCAGGGCGACCGCCTGCGGGACGACGCCACCGTGCTGCTGGCCGCCTGGCACCCCGACGGCCCCTGAGCGCTCCGGGCGGCCGACGCGTCGTCAGCGACCGGGAGCGGGACGGGAATCCTCCGGCCGGTCGGGGGTAGACGCCGGTCGGCCCCGGTCCCGGGGCGTGACGAGACGGTGACGGAGGCGATCATGGGGCTCGGTGGCTGCATCATCCTGCTGGCGGTCGGGGCGATCCTGGCGTTCGGCGTGCACTGGCACCTGGCGGGTGTCAACCTCACGGTGGTCGGCGTCGTCCTGATGGCGGCGGGCCTGATCGGCGTGGTGGTCTACGCGCGGGTGCTGGGGCGCCGCCGCTACCTGGGCGGGCGTGGCGTGGACGAGGTGGTGATCGAGGAGCGGCGCGACGTGCTGTGACGGTGGCGCGGGAACAGCGGAGGGGCCCGGAACCGGTGGACGGTTCCGGGCCCCTTCCAGTGGGACGCTGCGCTCAGTCCTTGAAGACGTCCTTGACCTTCTCGCCGGCCTGCTTGACGTCGCCCTTGGCCTTGTCGGCCTTGCCCTCGGCCTCCAGGCGCTCGTTGCCGACCGCCTTGCCCGCGGCCTCCTTGGCGGTGCCCTTGGCCTTGTCGCCGACGTTCTCGATCTTGTCGCCCATGCCCATCGCGGCCTCCTGACCGGTCGTTCCGTCACTGACGGAGTTCCGTATGCCCGGCTTGTCCGGAAACATTCCTCCGGATCGGGTCCGGCCGGTCAGGCCGCCTCCCGGGGCACCGGCATCGCCCACCGGATCGTCCGCACCACGGCCAGGCCGAGCGGGCGGACCGCGGCGGCGCTCAGCCGGTCGGTCGGCAGGCCCAGCAGGGCGCGGTGCTCGGGGGCGGGCAGGCCCGCGGCGGCGGCCGCCAGCGCGCCGTAGGCGGGACGGACCGCCCACGGCAGCGGCGGGTGGAGCAGCAGGAAGCGGGCGGCCGCGCGGGCCTCGGCCGTCCGGGCCAGCTCCGGTCGGTAGGAGCGGAGCACCGCGTCGAGCTCCGCGCGGCTGCGCGGCGGCCGCTCGACGCCGAGGGCGGCGGCGACCTCCGCGGTGTCGGCCACGTAGCCGTCGCAGCCCGCCGGGTCGAGCGGCGCGGCCCCGTACGCCTGGTGGGCGCGCAGGAAGCTGTCGGTCTCCGCCGCGTGCACCCAGGCCAGCAGGTGCGGGTCGTCGGCCCGGTAGCGGACCCCGGCGGCCGTCGTGCCGCGGATCCGGGCGTGCACGGCGCGGACCCGCTCCACGGCGGCCCGCGCGTCGTCGGCGGTGCCGAAGGTGGTGACGGCGAGAAAGGTGCTGGTGCGCTGGAGCCTGCCCCACGGGTCGCTGCGGTAGCCGGAGTGCGCGGCGACCGCCGCCATCGCCGACGGGTGCAGCGACTGGACCAGCAGCGCGGCGAGCCCGCCGACGAACATCGCGGCGTCGCCGTGCACCCGCCGGATCGGCCGGTCCGGGCCGAACGGGCGCGGCCCCGGGGTGCCGTGGATGCGCCGCCGGACGGCGGGGCCCTCCGGCCCCGCCACCTTGGCGAACAGGGCCGCCCCGAGCCGTTCCCGCAGGTCCACCCGTTCCGCGTCCATGCCCTCCACGGTAGTCCGCGGTCCGGACCGGCGGGCGGTCCCATCCGTCCGCCGGTCCGGCTCCGAACCCGTACGAACGCCTGTGGCGGGGCACGGACCGAGGACAGGAGGAGCGCGGTGGACGCGAGCGGTGCGGTGGACGTGGCGGTGGTCGGCGCCGGGGCGGCGGGCCTGGCCTGCGCGCTGGACGTCGCGGCGGCCGGGTGGCGGGTGCGACTGCTGGAGGCTTCGGACGCGGTGGGCGGGCGGATGCGCACCGACCGGCGCGACGGCTTCCGGCTGGACCGCGGCTTCCAGGTGTTCAACACCTCCTACCCGCAGGTGCGGCGCCGTCTGGCCCTGCGCCCGCTGCGCCTGCACCCGTTCACGCCGGGCTTCGTGCTGGCGGGCCCGGCCGGGCACCGTCGGGTGGTCGACCCGCTGCGCCGCCCCGGCCTGGCGGGCGACCTCCTGCGCGGGCGGGTGCTCCCCGCCCGGGACGCGGCGGTGCTCGCCGCGCTGACCGCGCGCGACGCCCTGCTGCCCGCCGCGGCCCTGCGCCGCGGGCGCGACGTGCCGACGGCGGCGGCGCTGCGCGCGGCGGGCGTGTCGCGGGCGACCGTCGACGGGGTGCTGCGCCCGTTCCTGGCCGGCGTCTTCCTGGAGGACGAACTGACCACCTCCGCCCGGGTGTTCCACCTGTACTGGCGCAGCATGGTCCGCGGGACGCTCGCCCTCCCGGCGGCGGGCATCGGGGCCGTCCCGACGGCACTGGCCGCGCTGCTGCCCCCGGGGGTGCTGGAGCTGGACGCGCCGGTGGCGTCCGTGCACCGGGGCGGGCTGCTGCGGGCGGACGGCCGGGAGCTGGCGGCGCGCTGCGTGGTGGTGGCCACCGAGCCCGCGGCGGCCGCGGCACTGTTGCCCGGTCTGCCGGTGCCGCCGACCCGCGCGGTGACGACCTTCTACCACGCCGCGGAGCGCCGCCCGCCGGCCGGACCGACCCTGCTGGTGGACGGCGGGCGGCGGCTGCTGAACTCGGTGGTGCTGTCGGAGGTGGTGCCGGGCTGCGCGCCGCCGGGGCGCTCGCTGGTGTCCACCTCGGTGCTCGGCACGGACGCCGGGGAGCGGGCGGTGCGGCTGCGGCTGGCGGAGCTGTACGGCTGCGACACCTCGGGGTGGGAGCCGCTGGCCGCGTACCGGATCCCGGGCGCGCTGCCCGCGATGCCCGCCCCGCACCCGCTGACCCGCGGCAGCCGCTGGGCGCCGGGCCGGTACGTGTGCGGCGACCACCGGGCGACCGGTTCGGTGCAGGGCGCGCTGGCGTCGGGGGCGCGGGCCGCCCGCGAGGTGCTGGCCGACCTGGCGGCCGGGCGGGGCGCCCGGCCGGGCGGGTGAGCGGGCCCCGGGCCCCGGGGGGTCACTCGTTCGGGGACGCGGCGGCCGGGTGGGGCTCCACGGGCCGCCGGGTGGTCGCCGGGCTCGGTTCGAGGAAGGGCGACGCGGTGACCGGCGCGGGCCGCTGCCCGTCGCGGGGGTGCAGCGGGCGGTGGGTGGCGGTCTCGGAGAAGGGCTGCCACAGCGGGTGGCGATCAGTGTTCACGGGCCCAGTCTGACCTGTCGGCAACGGTCGAATCCTCCGATTTTCCGGCGGCGGGTCGGCGGCGGGTCGGAGCGGCCGGTCGGGGCGGTCGTTCAGCCGAGCTCCTCGGCGAGTCCGACCACGACGCCCTCGGGGCCGCGGACGTAGCAGAGCCGGTAGACGTCCCCGTAGCGCACGACCTCGTCGACGAGTTCGGCGCCGTGGGCCCGCAGGCGCTCCAGCAGGTCGTCGAGGTCGTCGACGGCGAACATCATCCGGCGCAGGCCCAGCGTGTTCGCCGGGGCGTCCCGCGGTTCGGGCGCGAGGGCCCGGGGCCGGTGGAACTTCACCAGCTCCACCCGGCCGTGCCCGCCGGGGACGCGCAGCATGGCCACGTCCTGCCGGACGTCGCGGAGGCCGATGACGCGCTCGGCCCCGCTCCACTCCAGCGGGCCCCGGCCCTCCAGTTCCAGGCCGAGTTCGACGAAGAAGGCGACGGCGGCGTCGAGGTCCTCGACGACCACCAGGACGTTGTCCATCCGTCTGACCGCCATGCCGGTCCTCCTCCGTGCGGCGGGTGTCGGTCCACCGCCACGCTAGTGCCTCGCCCGTCCGGGCGGGCGTCAGAGTGCGAAGGTGACCCGGATGCGCTTGCCGCCCGCGGGCAGCGGCACGACCTGGCAGGTCGCGGCGAGGGCCTGGACGATGGCCCAGCCCCGGCCCCCGGCGGTGGCGGGGTCGCGGTCGTGCAGCGACAGGACGACGGGGTGGCGGTCGTCCTTGTCCTCGACCTCGACGACCAGTTCGGTGCCGCACCGGCCGAGCCGGGCCTCGAAGCAGGTCAGGCCGCCGCCGTGGCGCAGGGCGTTGGCGACGAGCTCGGTGACCGCGAGCTGCGCGTCGGCCAGCACCTGGCCGCCGGGGTGCCCGGCGGCGTCCAGCAGCCGGGCGAGGGCGGTGCGGGCCTGACCGGCCGTCCGCACGGGCGCGGGCTCGAGCTCCGGCGGACGTGCGGGCTCGGGCGGCCGACCTTCGGGGACGGCGGCCTCCGGGGTGAGCGGCAGGGCGTCGTCGTGGGGCATGAACGACCTCGAATCGTCTACGGCACCGTTCGTGCCGGCCGGTGAGGCCGGGCTGAGGGGTCGGGGAGCGTGTGCCCAGGGAAGGGCGGATGATGCGGCGCGGACGGGCTGCGGGTCACCCGCCCCCCGCTCCGTGCTGGTCGCGGCGCAGGAGTTCCGCGGCCGCCGCCAGGGCCTGCGGCAGGCTGTCGGCGACGGTGAAGTAGCCGTCGGTCGCGGTGATCTCCAGCAGCCGCCGCACCGCGGGCCCCAGCGGTCCGAGCAGGACCAGCGCGCCGTCCGCCGCCTCGGTGCGCTGCTGCGCCAGGACCAGCGTCCGCAGGGTGGAGGAGTCGGCGAAGGTGACCGCCGAGACGTCCAGGACGAGGACGCCCGTGCTGCGGGCGAGGGCGCCGTCGACCGCGGCCGCGAGTTCGCGCTCGTTGTCGTGGTCGAGGTCGCCGCGCAGCTGCAGCACCGTCGCCTCGGGCGGCTCCGCGGTGTGGTCGGTCATGGCGGTCATGCTAGCCGGGCGGGGCCCGGGGCCGGGGAGTTGCCGGGTGGTTGCCGCGTCCGGGAGCGGGCGCGGGGATCTTCGGTGCCGATCCTGTGGTGGGGGCCGATCTGGCGCGGGTCGACCAGGCGGCCACGCCGCCGGGGACCCGGCGCACTGGCCGCGGAGCCTGGGCTCGGCGGTGGGCCCGGTGCTCCCCTCGCGCTTCTCGACGTGGACGGCCCGGGGCCCGGAGCCGGTCGAGCTGCACGGCGGGACGGTCACCACCACGTCCGTCCCGGACTGCGGCACCGCGTTCACGGTGGACCTGCCGCCGGCCCCCGGCGCCGTCGGCGGGGAGGCGTTCACCGGGGCGCCGGCCGCCTGCGCGTCACCGTGCTGCCCTCCGGGGGCCGCGCGCCGCCCTCCTGAGGGGCCCCGGGCCCGACCGGGCGTTTCCCCCGCTTCACGGGGCTGGGGTAGCCTCGCCCGGGGCCCCGGGGTGACCGCACTCGGACCGTCCGGGCCCTGTGCGCACGATCGGTTGCTCCGCCGGACGGCGGAGCCTGCTAGGAGGCTGAGCTTTCGATGGCTGGCTCGACGACGTCGCAGGACTCCCGACCGGAGCCGGCGGCCGACCGCTCCCAGATCGGCGAGGCCGAGCTGCGGCTGCTGCTGGCCGGTCTGACCGCGGTGCGCGACGGCGATTTCAGCACCGAGCTGGCCGGGGACGCGGACGGGCTGCTGGGCGAGATCGCGACCGTGTTCAACGGCATGGTGGACCAGCTGTCCCGGTTCACCTCCGAGGTGACCCGCGTCGCCCGCGAGGTCGGCACCGAGGGGCGCCTGGGCGGCCAGGCGGTCGTCCCCGGGGTGTCCGGGACCTGGGCGGACCTGACCGACTCGGTCAACGCGATGGCGGGCAACCTCACCACGCAGGTGCGCGACATCGCCCAGGTGGCCACCGCCGTCGCCAAGGGCGACCTGTCGCAGAAGATCACCGTGGACGCCCGGGGCGAGATCCTCGAGCTGAAGAACACCGTCAACACGATGGTCGACCAGCTGAGCTCGTTCGCGGGCGAGGTCACCCGCGTCGCCCGCGAGGTCGGCACCGAGGGCATCCTCGGCGGCCAGGCCGACGTGAAGGGCGTCTCGGGCACCTGGCGCGACCTGACCGACAGCGTCAACTCGATGGCGGGCAACCTGACCGGCCAGGTCCGGGCGATCGCGCAGGTGGCGACCGCGGTGGCCGAGGGCGACCTGTCGCAGAAGATCACGGTGGCCGCGCGCGGCGAGATCCTCGAGCTGAAGGACACCATCAACACGATGGTCGACCAGCTGAGCTCGTTCGCGGGCGAGGTCACCCGCGTCGCCCGCGAGGTCGGCACCGAGGGCCGGCTCGGCGGGCAGGCCGACGTCCGGGACGTCTCGGGCACCTGGCGCGACCTGACCGAGTCGGTGAACGTGATGGCCGACAACCTGACCGCGCAGGTCCGGGCGATCGCGCAGGTCACCACGGCCGTCGCCAAGGGCGACCTGTCGCAGAAGATCCGGGTGGACGCCCGGGGCGAGATCCTGGAGCTGAAGGAGACCATCAACACGATGGTCGACCAGCTCTCCGCGTTCGCCGACGAGGTCACCCGCGTCGCCCGCGAGGTCGGCACGGCGGGCAACCTGGGCGGCCAGGCCACCGTCCGGGGCGTCTCCGGCACCTGGAAGGACCTGACCGACAACGTCAACGTGATGGCGTCCAACCTGACCGGCCAGGTCCGCTCGATCGCGCAGGTCGCCACCGCGGTGGCCCGCGGCGACCTCAGCCAGAAGATCACCGTCGAGGCGGAGGGCGAGGTCGCCGCGCTGGCCGGGGTGATCAACACCATGGTGGACACCCTCTCGGCGTTCGCGGACGAGGTGACGCGCGTGGCCCGCGAGGTCGGCACCGAGGGCATCCTCGGCGGCCAGGCCCGGGTGCCGAACGTCGCGGGCACCTGGAAGGACCTCACCGACAACGTCAACTTCATGGCGCACAACCTGACCTCGCAGGTCCGCAACATCGCGCAGGTCACCACCGCGGTCGCCAACGGCGACCTGACCCGCAAGATCGACGTCGACGCGCGCGGCGAGATCCTGGAGCTCAAGACCACCATCAACACCATGGTCGACCAGCTCGGCTCGTTCGCCGCCGAGGTCACCCGCGTCGCCCGCGAGGTCGGCAGCGAGGGCCGCCTGGGCGGCCAGGCCGAGGTGGAGGGCGTCTCGGGCACCTGGAAGCGGCTGACCGAGAACGTCAACGAGCTGGCCGGGAACCTGACCCGGCAGGTCCGGGCGATCGCCGAGGTGACCAGCGCCGTCGCGGCGGGCGACCTGACCCGCTCGATCACGGTGGACGCCTCCGGCGAGGTCGCCGACCTCAAGGACAACATCAACGCGATGGTCGGCTCGCTGCGCGAGACCACCCGCGCCAACGAGGAGCAGGACTGGCTGAAGACCAACCTGGCCCGCTTCTCCGGCCTGCTGCAGGGCCAGCGCGACCTGGCCGTGGTCGCCGAGGCGGTGATGGACGAGCTCACCCCGCTGGTGGGCGCCCAGGTCGGCGCGTTCTACCTCGCCGAGGAGGCCGACGGCGGCACGGTGCTGCGGCTGATCGGCTCGTACGCCTACCCGGACGGCGAGCGGCCGACCAGCTTCCGGCTGGGCGAGTCGTTCGTCGGGCAGGCCGCCCGCAGCAAGCGCACCATCGCCGTCGAGGCGCTCCCGGCCGGCTACCTGGCGGCCTCCTCCGGGCTCGGCCGCACCGAGGAGCTGACGCTGCTGGTCGTCCCGATCGTGGTCGAGGAGCAGGTGCTCGGCGTGATCGAGCTGGCCGCGGTCCAGCCGTACGCCCCCGTCCACCGGGCCTTCCTGGACCAGCTGATGGAGACCGTCGGCGTCAACCTGAACACCATCGTCGCCAACGTCCGCACCGACGAGCTGCTGGACGAGTCGCAGCGGCTGACCGCCGAACTGCAGGCCCGCTCGCAGGAGCTGCAGGCCCGGCAGGAGGAACTGCAGGCGTCCAACGCGGAGTTGGAGGACAAGGCCGCCCTGCTGGCCGCCCAGAACCGGGACATCGAGACCAAGAACCTGGAGATCGAGCAGGCCCGGCAGGAGCTGGAGGAGCGCGCGCACCAGCTCTCGCTGGCCTCCACGTACAAGTCGGAGTTCCTGGCCAACATGAGCCACGAGCTGCGCACCCCGCTGAACAGCCTGCTGATCCTGGCCCAGCTGCTGGCCCAGAACCCGACCCGGAACCTGACGGCCAAGCAGGTCGAGTACGCGGGCATCATCCACTCGGCCGGCTCCGACCTGCTGCAGCTGATCAACGACATCCTCGACCTGTCCAAGGTCGAGGCGGGCAAGATGGACCTCAACCCGGAGCCGGTGTCGCTGCGCAGCCTGCTGGAGTACGCCGAGGCCACCTTCAAGCCGCTGACCGGGCAGAAGGGCCTGACCTTCACCGTCCGCACCGCCGCGGACGTGCCCGAGCAGCTCGTCACCGACGACTACCGGCTGCGCCAGGTGCTGCGGAACCTGCTGTCCAACGCGGTGAAGTTCACCGAGCGGGGCCGGGTCGAGCTGCAGATCGGGCTGGCCGCGGAGGAGCAGGTCCCCGAGGGGGTGCGCCGCGGCGGTCCGGTGCTGGCCTTCCAGGTCTCCGACAGCGGCATCGGCATCGCGCCGGAGCACCTGGAGAGCGTCTTCGGCGCCTTCCAGCAGGCGGACGGCACCACCAGCCGCAAGTACGGCGGCACCGGCCTGGGCCTGTCGATCAGCCGGGAGATCGCCTACCTGCTGGGCGGCGCGATCACCGCCGAGAGCGTGCTGGGCAGCGGCAGCACCTTCACCCTGTTCCTGCCGGTCACCCGCCCGGAGTTCCTGGTGCTGGAGGCCGAGCAGCGGGCCGGGTCGGACGAGGAGCAGGAGGCGCCCGCCGAGGGCCCGCGCCAGCTCGTCGAGGAGGGCCCGGCCGCGCTGCGGCCGCGCCGCCTGCTGGTCGTCGAGGAGCGCCAGGGCGGCCTGCTGTCCCTGGTCGCCGAGAACGCCACCACCGAGCCGGTCGGCCCCGGGGAGGCCCGGCGCCGCACCGAGGTGGTCACCGCGGTCGGCGCGGCGGAGGCCGCGGCCGTCCTGGCGGCGGCGGCCCCGCACTGCGTCGTGCTGGACCTCGACCTGCCCGAGGGCGCGGCCCCCGCGCTGCTGCGCGAGATGGACCGCGACCCCGCGCTGCAGGGCGTGCCGGTGCTGGTCCACAGCAACCGCGGGACGCCCGGCGACGCCGACGCGCTCTCCCGCTCCGGGTCCCGCCCCTTGGAGGTCATCTCCAGCCTGGACGAGCTGCGCGAGCGGATCGCCCTGCACATGAGCGCCGACCACCCCCAGGACGTCCCGCTGGTGCGCGGGCTCCCGCAGGACGACCCGTGGGAGGCCGGGAGCTCCGCCCTGAACGGCCGCCTGGTGCTGGTGGTCGACGACGACGACCGGAACCTGTACGCCATCACCGGCATCCTGGAGCTGCACGGCATGCGGGTGCTGCAGGCCGAGAACGGCCGGGCGGCGCTGGAGACGCTGGCCGCCAACCCGGACGTCGACGTGATCCTGATGGACGTGATGATGCCCGAGATGGACGGCTACACCGCCACCGCGGCGATCCGCGCGATGCCGGAGCACGCGACGCTGCCGATCATCGCGGTGACCGCCAAGGCGATGGTCGGCGACCGCGAGAAGAGCCTCGCCTCCGGGGCCAGCGACTACGTCACCAAGCCGGTCGACGCGGGCGAGCTGATCAGCCGGATCGAGGCCCAGCTGACCCGGTAGCGCCCCTCCGCCCCCGTCCGCCCGCCCGCACCACCGCAGGAGTCCACGCCGTGCACCAGTCCCGGGAGCCGCACCCCGGCCAGGAGCTGTCGATCCCGACGAGCCGGGCCGAACTGATCGGCGTGCCACGGCCCGCCGTGCTCGAAGCGCACGCCGGGCCGGACGGCGCGGCGGTCAGCGGCGCCCTGGGGCGGCTGGCCGGGACGGTGGACCGGCTGCGCCGCCAGCTCGACGAGGCGCAGGCGCACGCCGCGGGCCGCTCGGTGGTGGAGATGGCGGTGGGCATCCTGGTGGAGCGGCTGCGCTGCGGGCCGACCGAGGCCGCCAAGCAGCTGCACCTGCTGGCGGAGCAGGCCGGCACCACTCCGCTGGCGCTGGCCGCCGGGCTGGTCAACCAGGCCGCCGCGGACAAGATCTCCGAGGCGGCCCAGGAGTTCGTGGCGCGCACCACGGAACCGGCGGACCCGGACGTGGGCGTGCGGCTGCGCAACACCGAGGCGGACGCGCTGAGCGGCAGCGACGCGGCGTCGGCCGCCCGGGCGATGCTGGAGCACGCGCTGCGGCCGCTCGGCGCGGTCGCGGTGGCGATCTGGGCGGCCCGGCCGGACCTCTCGCTGGCGCTGGCGGGCAGCGCGGGCTTCACCGAGGCGGAGGCGCGCCGCTGGCACCACGTGCCGCCGGGGGTGCTCACCGCGGCCCGCCGGGCCCTGGACGGGCGGACGACGGTGGAGTACCGCACCCTGGCCGACGCGGGCGTCCCGTCGATCGGGCAGCACGAGACGGGCGGCGGGCGGACCGCCGTCCCGGCCGGGGTCGGCGGTCGGCTGACCGGCGTCCTGGAGGTGTGCTGGCGCGGGGAGCCGCCGGAGCGATCGCAGTCGCTGCAGCGGCAGTTCGAGGCGCTGGCCGAGCTGTGCGCCGCCACTCTGGAGACCTGGGCCGAGGACGCCCCGGACGACACCCCGGCGTCCGGGCGGCTGGACGAGCTGACCCGGTTGGTCGACGGGCTGCTCGATCCGTGCATGGTCCTGGAGCCCGTCGACGACGCCTTCCCGCCGCAGTTCGTGATCCGGCACGCCAATCCGGCGTTCGTGGACTTCGCGGGCCGCCCGACCGCCTCCCTGGTCGGCTCGCCGCTGCTGGAGGCGTACCCGCTGGTCGCGCGGGAGGGCGGCCTGCTGGGGGCGGTGGAGGACGTCCACGCCACCGGGGCGCCGTTCCGGGACCCGGGGATGCGGCTGGCCGCCCTGGTCGACGGGGTGCTGCTGACCGCGGACGCGTACGTGTCGGTCAGCCGGCACGGCGACCACGTGACCGTGCTGTGGCGGCTGGCCGACCACACCCCGAAGATCGCCCGCCTGCTGCACCACGCGCAGCGGCTGGGCCGGATCGGCGGCTTCGAGGAGGACCTGGACTCCCGCCAGGTGGTGTGGAACGACACCCTGTTCGAGCTGTACGGGATGCCCCCCACCGCGCGGCCGATCGCCCTGGAGGAGCTGGCCGAGCACGCCCACCCGGACGACCGCGACGCCGTCGACCGCTTCCTGCGGACCCTGCTGCACCACCGGCGTCCGGCGTCCACCGCCTTCCGGCTGCAGCGCGCGGACGGCGTGACCCGGCACATCCGGGTGGTGGCCGAGCCGGTCCACGACCACGGGGAGCGGCTCAGCGCGGTCCGCGGCGCCTACCAGGACATCTCGGCGCAGCACTGGACGGAGGTCGCGCTCGCCGCGACCCGCGACCAGTTGGCGCAGACCGAGCAGCAGGTGGCCGAACGGCACCGGCTGGTGCGGCAGTTGCAGCACGCCATCATGCCGCCGAGCGCCGGTCCGCTGTCGCTGGGCGACCTGGAGGTCGCGGTGCGCTACCGCCCCGCGGAGAAGGACCACCTGGTCGGCGGCGACTGGTACGACGCGCTGCCGCTGCCGTCCGGGCAGGTGCTGGTGTGCGTCGGCGACGTCGCCGGGCACGGCATCGAGGCCGCCACCGGGATGGTCGCGCTGCGCAACGCGCTGCGCGGCCTGGCCGCCACCGGCGCCGGTCCGGCCCAGTTGCTGGCCTGGCTGAACAGCGTGACGCACCACCTGACCGACAACGTCACCGCGACCGCGATCTGCGGCCTGTACGACCCGCAGCGGCGCCGCCTGCGCTGGGCCCGGGCCGGGCACCTGCCGCCGGTGCTGCTGCGCGGCGGGACGGCGCGGTGCCTGCCGCAGGTGGACGGCATCCTGCTGGGCGTGATCGGCCAGGCCGACTACCAGGAGAGCGAGATCGAGCTGCGGACGGGCGACCGGATCGTGATGTACACCGACGGTCTGATCGAGCGCCGCGACCAGGGCCTGCAGGCCTCGCTGGCCAACCTGGTGGCCCTCTCCGAGACCGCTCCCCAGGCGGGCGCCACCGCGCTGGAGGCGCACCTGGACCACCTGCTGCGCTTCAGCGGCGCCGACACCGACGACGACACCTGCCTGGTCGGCATCGAGGTGCGGTAGGCCCTCCCCGCCCGGCCGCGCGACGCGGGCCCCGGCCGGAGGTGTGCGTTCCGGCCGGCCGGGGCAGGCGCGGGGCCGTCGAGGCTCCGAGGAGGCGGCATGGCTGACGCGATCGTGATCGGCTCCGGCCCGAACGGGCTGGTGGCGGCCAACCTGCTCGCGGACGCGGGCTGGCAGGTCCTGGTGCTGGAGGCGCAGCCCGACCCGGGCGGGGCGGTGCGCAGCGACCGGGGCGTGGACCCGGAGTTCGTCTCCGACCTGTTCAGCTCCTTCCACCCGCTGGCGGTCACCTCCCCGGCGATCCGGGGGCTGGGGCTGGGCGAGTTCGGGCTGCGCTGGAGCCGCGCCCCGCTGGTGCTGGCGCACCCGCTGCCGGACGGCCGCTGCGCCGGCCTGTACCGCGACGGCGACGGCATCGACGGGCCGGACGGGGAGCGGCTGGAGCGGATGTTCGGCGGGCCGGACGCCCGGGCCTGGCAGCGGCTGGCGGAGCGCTGGGACGAGCTGGAGCCGCACCTGGTGGACGCGCTGCTGAAGCCGTTCCCGCCGGTGCGGGCGGGGGCGGCGATCGCGGCCCGGTTGCGCACCGCCGGGCTGCTGGACCTGGCGCGCTTCCTGGCGCTGCCGGTGCGGCGCCTGGCGGAGGAGGAGTTCGCGGGCGACGGGCCGGGGCTGCTGCTGGCCGGTTGCGCCCTGCACGCCGACCTGCTGCCGGAGGCGGCGGGCAGCGCCGCGTTCGGCTGGCTGATGGCGATGCTGGGGCGGCGGCACGGCTGGCCGGTGCCGGTGGGCGGGGCGTCCGCGCTGACGGAGGCGCTGGTGCGCCGGCTGGAGGCGCGGGGCGGGGAGCTGCGCTGCGGGCAGCCGGTGCGGGAGGTGCTGGTCCGCGACGGGACGGCGCTGGGCGTGCGCACCGCGGACGGCTGCCGCCACCGCGCCCGGCGGGCCGTCCTGGCGGACACCGCGGCGACCGCCCTGTACGGCGGTCTGGTCGGCTGGGAGCACCTGCCGGGGTCGCTGCGCCGGGACATGGGCCGCTTCCAGTGGGACTTCGGCACCGTCAAGGTGGACTGGGCGCTGCGCGGGCCGGTGCCCTGGAGCGCGCCCCTGGCGGGCCGGGCCGGGACGGTGCACCTGGGCGCCGACCTGGACGAGCTCGGCGACTACGCCCACCAGGTGCTCACCGGGCGGCTGCCCGCCCGTCCGTTCGCGCTGTTCGGGCAGATGACGGTGGCCGACCCGTCCCGTTCGCCCCGCGGCACCGAGTCGGCCTGGGCCTACACGCACGTCCCGCAGCGGATCGCCGCGGACCTCGGCCCGGACGGCATCACCGGGCGGTGGGACGAGCGCGAGGGGGAGGCGATGGCCGACCGGATCGAGCGGCAGGTGGAGCGGTTCGCGCCCGGCTTCCGCGAGCTGGTGGCCGCCCGCCGGGTGCTCACCCCGCCGGTGCTGCGCGCGCTGGACGACAACCTGGTCGGCGGCGCCCTCAACGGCGGCACCGCGGCCCCGCACCAGCAGCTGTTCCTGCGTCCCACCCCGGGCACCGCCGGGCCCCGCACCCCGGTGGCCCGGCTCTACCTGGCCTCCGCCTCCGCCCATCCCGGCGGCGGCGTGCACGGGGCGTGCGGCGCCAACGCCGCGCGCGCCGCGCTGAACGCCCACCGTCGCTCCCCGGCCCGCTTCCTGCCGGTGGGCGGCTCCTCCACCCGGCGCGGGCCGCACCGCTGACCCGCCCCGTCCGAAGGGAACGGACCCCATGGCACAGCGCCAACGCCTGATCGACTGTCCGCCCGAGCAGGTCTGGGACGTCCTGGCGACCGCCCGGAGCTACGCGCAGTGGGTGGTCGGGACGCAGGACGTCCTGGCCGCGGACGAGCACTGGCCCGAGGTCGGGGCCCGGCTCAGGTTCCGGGTCGGCCTCGGGCCCGCCACGCTGGAGGACACCTGCGTGGTGCGGATCTGCGAGCCCGGCCGCCGTCTCGAGCTGGAGGCCGCGGCGGACCCGCTGGGCACCGCCCGGATCGCCTTCTCGCTCGTCCCCTGGGGCGAGGACACCCTGCTGCTGCTCGACGAGCACCCGCTGCGCGGCCTCGGGGCCCGGCTGGAGAACCCGCTGACCGAGCTGCTCCTGCACCTGCGCAACCGCCGCCTGCTGGGCAACCTCGCCCGCCACGCCTCCTCGGGCTGAGGCCGGGACTACTGCTCGTAGGGGAAGCGGGCGAGGCCGGGCCGCCGGGCGAAGAAGGTCTTGGCCCGGGCCGCCGCCCGCTCGTCGTCCCGCACCTGGCCCGGGCGGCTGGCGCTGCCCAGCAGGACGCCGCCGAAGCGCATGCCCATGTACGCGGCGGTGTGCTGGAGCGTCAGTTCCAGCGGGCGGGCCACCTCCTGCTCGGCGTGCGCCATCGCGGTGACGCCCCACAGGGTGCGCCCGGCCATCTTGGCCCGGAACTCCGGGTCGGGGGTGCGCAGCCACTTCGACCAGTGGTCGAGGTAGCGCTTGGTGGCGGAGGAGAGCGAGTACCAGTACAGCGGCGAGGCGATCACCAGGTCGCTCGCGCCGAGGGTGGCCTCCAGCAGCAGCGCCTCGTCCCCGGTGGTGGGCACCGACTCCGGGCCGCCCGGGGCGTGCCGCGCGTCGACGAACTCGGGCAGGTCGAGGGAGGCCAGGTGCAGCCAGCGCTGCTCGGTGCCGGGCGGGAGCTGCTCGGCGGCGGCCCGGGCGAGCGCCTCGGTGTTGCCGCCGGTGCGGGCGCTGCCGAGCAGGAACAGGAACGAGCGGGGCGCGGTCATCGGGGCTCCGGTGCGGGTGCTTCCGGTCGGGCGGCGGCCCGCCGGAGGGGGTGGGGCTGACGCCTGCCCAACCTCCGGCGGGCCGCCGGGCATTCCCGACCCTCCGTCAGGCCCGCAGGCGCAGGGTGGCGAGGTGCTCGGGGCGGATCAGCCGGGTGCGCGGGGAGAGTCGGCGGACCTGGTCGAGCAGGCCGTCGAGGTCCATCCCCGGGTCCTGGACGGCGGGCCCGGTCAGCGGCGTCTCGAAGTCGTCCCAGTGCACGGGGACGACGGTGCGCGGGTGGTCGAGCGCCTGGAGCAGCCGCGGCACGTACCGGTGGGTGGTGCGGGCGGTGCTCTCGACGGCGATCATCGCGACGTCGGGCCGCAGCCCGGCGTAGGTGTGCTCGACGAAGTCGCTGGCGCCGGTGAGCAGGGTCGCGGGGCCGTCGCCGAACTGCACCTGGAAGGCCAGGGTGTCGCCCTCGACGAGTTCGCCGATCGTCCCGGGCGGCGCCGCGGGCGGCGCGGTGAGGGTGCCGGGCGCCCAGTACCGGTGCTTGGCGTTGCGGCTGTGCAGGCTGGCCACCACCCGCACGGTGTACCCGCCGAAGTCGAGGACCTCGCCGCCCTTCACCACGACCAGCTGCGCCGGGGCCACGCCCATCGCCTGCAGCAGGTGGCAGGTGGTGGCGGTGCCGACCACCCGCACCCCGCGGCTCCTCGAGATGTACGGGACGTCGTTGACGTGGTCCCAGTGGCTGTGGCTGACCAGGACCAGCTCGGGTTCCCCGATGTGCCGGTCGACCACGTCGGTGGCCACGGTGAGCGGGGTCGCGGGGTCGAAGCCGTGGGTGGGGAAGCGGGTGAGGTACGGGTCGAACAGGACGGTGTGCCCGTTGCCCTCGATCCGCCAGCCGCTGTTGCCGAGCCAGGTGAACGCCGTCTCGGTGCCGCTGCCGGTGCCACGCTGCGCCGGCTCCTCGGCGGCGGCCGTGGGGACGGCGGCGGCCACCGGGAGGAGGGCGGCCCCCGCGACCGCCGTCCGGAGCAGTCCGCGTCGTCCTAAAGTCTTCTCGTTGTCGTTCATGCCCGGGAAGGACGGCCGCTCGGGTGCCACCGGTTCCGTCCGCGGACCGGGCCGCTACTTGTCGAGGACGCCCGCGGCGTGGGCGATGACGAGCAGGGAGGTGATGAGCGCGGCGATGCTCTCGATCGCCATCAGGGCCTTGGCCCGGGTGGACAGCGGCATGGTGTCGGTGGGGGTGAAGGCGGTGGAGTTGGTCACCGAGACGTACAGGTTCTACGTTCGCCCATCCGGTGTTGAGAACCTACCGGAGCACCATGGGACGAGTGAAGGGAATTGAAGACGGAGGGCCGCGCGCCCAACCGCCTCCGGCCACGACACCAACAGCCACCCACCACCACCATGACCTGCGGGAACGGGCTCCACAGCCGCGCTGTCCGGAAGATCGGTTCGACTGCCTGCACGAGGTAGTCGACCTCGCCGTGCGGCTGGTGCCGGGACGGCTCAGGAGGCTTCGGTTCCCAGGTACGGGTGCGTGGACCAGGCTGTACTCGGACTCATGCTGACTTCGCTGACCTGACGAGACGGGACGCCAGCTCGACTCGCCCAGGAGCCAGCGACAGGCCGACAGCCCACCCCTTCCTCGCCAGCCCCACCCCAACGCGAGCGCCGCTACCGGCCGGGACTCCGGGCAGCATGCCAGTCGCCAGCCCGGCAACGGCAACTGGCCGCCAGCTCTTTACCGGTCGGTGATGCCACCATCCGGGTGCCGACTCCGGGCGGCCCGGTCAACAGCACCGACTGGCGGAGGGTACCCCGCCCGACCCGCGCAACGTGTACGCAGCAACCAAACTGAACCCGGAACACCTGACGCCCGCCCAGGACCGAGGCCGCATCAGCCGGGTCCCGACATTGCGCTACAACAACGCGTACGGGGCGAGGATGCCTTTGGATCGCGCTGACCAACGGGAAGTTGACCATGAGAGCCATCCCATGGATGCTTGCAGCGCGCATCCAGGGGATACTGCTACGGCAGACCTCGGTCCCGCGCCTGCGGGAATGGCTCCAAAGTAGCTCAGGGCTCTGCTCAGGACTCTGCATCGGCCCCGCGCTCGCGGGGTAGCTCCACCAGTCACGAGCCAAGGCGACGCCTTAAGCACAGAACAAAGTGGCTCAGGCCTCGGCTGCTTCAAATGAAGTGCCTACCAATGTTCTTGATGGTCCATCAGGTGGATCGAGGCCGCGACAGTGCGCTACTGTCACCCTCAGAAAACAGAGAAGGGCGCCCCATGCCTGCGAAGCATTGATTGGGGCGCCCAACTATGACCTGGAGGACATATGCGTCTCCCGATCCGCGATGCCCGCATGCACGGCAGCATCCCGATCATCGTCGCACGTCAGCTGCGCCAGAACAAGGACCTGGTTGCATTGGCCACGACTGCTGCCACCTGTGCGCTCAAGGGACAGCCGACAAGCATCTCCCCGGAGCAGATTGCGGGATTGGTGATCGTGATCATCATCTTGATCGCCGCAAGTGCTGCCGCCTGTACGCCTGGTGGCCGGCCCCGCCCGAATCTGACCGGGGTTCGCTCAATGCGTAGCAGGTGAAGCGGTTGTCACCTCCCAGCAAGTTTCGAACGCGAGGGCCCGCAACGCCAGACAAACCGCCGATCCAGCTGGGGCGCAATCTATGTGCCCGCCCAGTTTGAACTCGCGATACTGGTGGTTATGGTGAGGCGCGGAGTGGCCCGGCTCTGACCAGGCAGTCGTCGTCCATGAGGTGTAGACGGCGCAAGACAAGTGGCTCCGAAGTCGGCTGGGTCTGCCGGTTCTGCTTCGAACGCACAGGGAGGGTGTCCAGCGTTCGGGTTGTGACAACCGAAGAGCTGGACACCCTCCCGACGGCACTCTGGGTGCGGATTGATGATTATCTAATCCGAACGCCATGCTTAGGGCGTCCGCTGCGGCTGACGGGCTCCGGAGCTGGTCTGCCTGGCCGTCGCCTAGGTCCTGCTGGTCTCCCGCTCCAAGGCCCGCTGGAGCCACTTCGTCCGCACCCACCTGCGCGGTATGTTCCTACACCTGCCCGAACTCCCGGCCTACAACAAACATTTGCGCGCCGCCAGGCGCCTGCTCCAGCAAGCTATCCGCGCCCTCGCCCAGGCGACCGGCCTGTGGGCCAACGCAGCGTGGATCACCGACTCCACCCCGTCGAGTGCGGTCGCTCCCGCGATACCGTCCGCCGTCATCGCCGCCGTGGAGCAACCCCCGCGAGCGCGGGACCGAGTGGCCGGCCACGGCGGCCCCCTTGGTGGGGGTGGAGCAACCCCCGCGAGCGCGGGGCCGAGCGGATCTACGCCGAGGAGAAGGCCGGGAACCCGGAGCAACCCCCGCGAGCGCGGGACCGAGAGTACCAGCGGTCGATGCACGAGCGGGCCTGGGGAGCAACCCCCGCGAGCGCGGGGCCGAGGACGGCGACGTCGAAGTCGGCGAGGTCTTCGGCGAGCAACCCCCGCGAGCGCGGGGCCGAGCGGCCTCTACCTCTCCTTCGAGCACGTCGCGGGGAGCAACCCCCGCGAGCGCGGGGCCGAGGGGCGCTGGCGGCCCGTCAACGGGGCGTCAGGGGATCAACCCCCGCGAGCGCGGGGCCGAGGAACGCGCCAAGCAGCGCGCGGCCAGCCGCGGAGAGCAACCCCCGCGAGCGCGGGGCCGAGACGGCCGCCTTGATCCGGGCGTCGAGTACGCCGGAGCAACCCCCGCGAGCGCGGGGCCGAGGGCCTGTCCGGCACCGAGCTGAGGAACTACCAGGAGCAACCCCCGCGAGCGCGGGGCCGAGGGGCGCTGGCGGCCCGTCAACGGGGCGTCGGGGGAGCAACCCCCGCGAGCGCGGGGCCGAGGAGGGTGCCCGGCGCGACCCGCTGTACACCGCGGAGCAACCCCCGCGAGCGCGGGGCCGAGGGGGCCGGGGTGGGCAGGAGCTGGGACTGCTGGGAGCAACCCCCGCGAGCGCGGGGCCGAGTTTCCCAGAGAGGGCACAGGGGCTGAGGCGGGAGAGCAACCCCCGCGAGCGCGGGGCCGAGGGCCGGCCCCGCCGCCGGACAGCAGCTCCCGCCGAGCAACCCCCGCGAGCGCGGGGCCGAGGACCCTCTCCAAGCCCGGCCAGGCGCCGGCCACGAGCAACCCCCGCGAGCGCGGGGCCGAGCTGGTCGAGGCCGCCGCCCTGGCCGTACCCCCGGAGCAACCCCCGCGAGCGCGGGGCCGAGACGTCGTCCCCGTTCATCATCCCGCCCGACGGGGAGCAACCCCCGCGAGCGCGGGGCCGAGTGGGAGGACGGTCAGCCGCTGCCCGCCGCCCAGGAGCAACCCCCGCGAGCGCGGGGCCGAGTCGGACACCTCGATCGCGTCAGCCAGCTCCGCGGAGCAACCCCCGCGAGCGCGGGGCCGAGCCTCGGTGGGCGGCAGCTTCGCCGAACCGCGGGGAGCAATCCCCGCGAGCGCGGGGCCGAGCGGGATCGTGACCGGCTACGCGGCAGCGGGGAGGAGCAACCCCCGCGAGCGCGGGGCCGAGGGGAACCGACCGGCGAGCAGATCGCACAGTGGGGAGCAACCCCCGCGAGCGCGGGGCCGAGGGGAACCGACCGGCGAGCAGATCGCACAGTGGGGAGCAACCCCCGCGAGCGCGGGGCCGAGAAGTCGGACATCCTGGCGGCCGCGGTCATCCGGGAGCAACCCCCGCGAGCGCGGGGCCGAGCGGGGCGACGGTCATCGGGTGCTCCTGGGGCGGGAGCAACCCCCGCGAGCGCGGGGCCGAGGACCGCCAGGACAAGGGCGGCACCCGGCACGGGGAGCAACCCCCGCGAGCGCGGGGCCGAGGCGGGAGCGACGTCCGGGCCAGTGGCCTGGGAGGAGCAACCCCCGCGAGCGCGGGGCCGAGCTTCCGGAACTCCGGCCAGAGGACTACCTTCTGGAGCAACCCCCGCGAGCGCGGGGCCGAGCATCGATGCGCGGCGCTCGGCCCGGTGGCGGCGGAGCAACCCCCGCGAGCGCGGGGCCGAGCAGGCCCGCGGCCGCGCCTTCCGCGCCGAGGCGGAGCAACCCCCGCGAGCGCGGGGCCGAGTCCCTTTCCACGGAGATTGGCTCCAACCCGCGAGAGCAACCCCCGCGAGCGCGGGGCCGAGCCGAAGGGGCGCAAGGGCGGGTCGTCCTGGTGGGAGCAACCCCCGCGAGCGCGGGGCCGAGCCGACCGCCGCCCCGTTCGACCTGGACGCGAAGGAGCAACCCCCGCGAGCGCGGGGCCGAGGCGCCGGAGACGTTGATGACGTTGCTCGCGCCGGAGCAACCCCCGCGAGCGCGGGGCCGAGCGGATCCCGTTAAGAATCGCCGCACACGTGATGGAGCAACCCCCGCGAGCGCGGGGCCGAGGTGGTGCCCATGTCGACCGCGTCCCGGAACGCGGAGCAACCCCCGCGAGCGCGGGGCCGAGACAGACACGCAACTCCGGGTCCTCCCGCCGTAGGAGCAACCCCCGCGAGCGCGGGGCCGAGTTCCCGCTGTCCGCCCAGATATCGAATCGCGGGGAGCAACCCCCGCGAGCGCGGGGCCGAGGCCCCGCAGACCATCCACACCTCCTCGGTGTGGGAGCAACCCCCGCGAGCGCGGGGCCGAGGCCGCATTGTAGATACTCAGGGCCCCCTTGGAGGAGCAACCCCCGCGAGCGCGGGGCCGAGAGCTTCTGCTGCTGGGTAGAAAGACGAGTGCCGGAGCAACCCCCGCGAGCGCGGGGCCGAGCGACCCGGAAGGCGACCCCGACGAGACCCCGAGGAGCAACCCCCGCGAGCGCGGGGCCGAGCCACATCGTCACCAGGGGCCGCTGCAGACCGAGGAGCAACCCCCGCGAGCGCGGGGCCGAGACCTTGAGGAGGGTGTCGGACAGCACCGTCAGGAAGCAACCCCCGCGAGCGCGGGGCCGAGTGGTGCCGGGACTGGTGCAGCAGCAGGCGGGCGGAGCAACCCCCGCGAGCGCGGGGCCGAGCGCTCGGTCGGCTCCCCGTAGGACTTCTGCAGCGAGCAACCCCCGCGAGCGCGGGGCCGAGCGCGCGTGTAGGTGTGCTTGACGGCCCGTCGGAGAGCAACCCCCGCGAGCGCGGGGCCGAGTGGCCGTTCGGAATCGCCGTGATCTGGGCGGTGGAGCAACCCCCGCGAGCGCGGGGCCGAGCCCGGGAATGCGTGCGGATATCGACCCGGGCCGGAGCAACCCCCGCGAGCGCGGGGCCGAGACGAAATGACGTTCGCGGGTGAAACGGAATGGAGAGCAACCCCCGCGAGCGCGGGGCCGAGGCCGTCCTGGACGTGCAGCACCAGGCCCCGCTGGAGCAACCCCCGCGAGCGCGGGGCCGAGTCGCGCTGCTGCCCGGCCGGGAAGGGGATGGCGGAGCAACCCCCGCGAGCGCGGGGCCGAGCCCGGGTGCTGCCTCCACGGGCTCAGACTGCCCGAGCAACCCCCGCGAGCGCGGGGCCGAGAGCTTGGGCAGCTCGATGCGGGCCAGGCCCGGGGAGCAACCCCCGCGAGCGCGGGGCCGAGCAATCCGGGCCAAGAGGTCCGCTGAGCTGGAGGGAGCAACCCCCGCGAGCGCGGGGCCGAGGTTGCTCCAAATGCCGGTGTACTGGCGGAGGAAGAGCAACCCCCGCGAGCGCGGGGCCGAGATGTTCTCCGCGATGCGGGCGACGTCCAGCGTGGAGCAACCCCCGCGAGCGCGGGGCCGAGGCTTCGTGAGCTGCGATTTTATCGGGTCGGGCGGGCGGAGAGAATCAGTCCGTCGAAGTCGACGGGCTTCCAGCGGTCCGTACCTGCGGTGCGGACGGTCCAGCCTTGTTCGTTGGTGGCGGGTTCGACGAGGATGGCTTGGCCGGTGCCGATGCGGGTGGCGAGGAGGTCCCAGAGGCGGTCGCGGATGCGGCGGCTGGGGTTGCCGACGAAAACGCCGGCGTGGACTTCGACCATCCAGCGGGTGAGGTGGCCGCGTAGGCCTTCGGGGGCGGCGATCAGGACGATGACGGTCATCGCGGGGGCTGCTTCGGGTCGTTGTCGAATTCGGGGCCGATGATCGCCAGGTGCTCGTCCTCGTCCCCCATTCCCGGGTCGATGGTTTGGAGGGCCGAGCCACCGGTATCGGCGGACCAGTTGACGCCACCCTGGACCGTGCCGAGTTTCTCGTCCCACAGCTGGTTGACGTCCTGGTCCTCCAAGTCGATGCCGTCCGGGGTGAGGAGGGCTTTGACGTCCCGGACGATCCGGCCGAGGAGGCGGTCTTCTGCGATGCGGTCGCGCAGGCCGAGGCGGGCGTCGCGTTCTTCGGTGTGGCCGCGGGCGGTGAGGTCGAAGGCGAGGGGGATGGTGTAGTCGGCTTTGTAGAGGTCGGCGATGTCGAGGACGAAGGACGTGGCGAGGCCGGTGTGGACGAAGCCGAGGCCGGGGCTCGCGCCGAGGCCGGTGATGACGGCGTGGCAGATGCCGTAGAGCGCGGCGTTGGCGGCGGAGAGGAGCCGGTTGAGGTCGTCACCGGCGGCGTGGGCGTCTCCGGGTTGGTAGACGCGTCCGTTCCAGGGGACGCCGGTACGGCGTGCGTGTGCCTGGTAGAGCTTGCGGATCCGGGCGCCTTCGCGGCCGCGCAGTTGCTGCATGGTGGCGCTGTCCACGTCCTCGCCGGGGAAGCGCATGCGGTACATGGCGCGGGCGACGGCGAGGCGTTCCTTGGTGCGGCTGACCAGCCATGCCTGCCGGTTGAGCAGTCCGGCGCCGCGGCTGGGACCGAGTCCGGCCGCGTACATGCGGACGCCCTGCTCGCCGACCCAGCACACGGTGGTGCCGGAGTCGGCGAGCAGGTTGACCGCGCCGTGGGTGATGCGGGTGCCGGGGCCGAGGAGGACGACGGCGACCATGGCGGCCGGGACGCGGACGGTTTCGCGCTTGTTGATGACGACGACGGCGTTCTCGTCGCGGTCGATGTGGCTGCGTTCGACGTAGACGCTGGAGACGCGGTCGGAGAGGCGGTGCAGGTCGTGGGGGTGGGCTTTCCACCAGATGTCGGCCATCGGTCAGCGGGCCGCGCCGGTGCCGGGGAGCGGGGCGAGGGTGAGAAGTCCGCAGCCGTAGGCCTTGGCGGGGCCGATGCCTTCGAGGAGGGCGGTCTTCAGGAGGACGGGGTCGCTGATCCGCAGGTGTCCTTCGAAGGTGGCGGTGGTGAGGGTGACGGGGGTGCGGGTGCCGGGTTTGGTGAAGGTGCGCCGGTCGCGGTCGGTGATCCGGACCTCGCGGGCGGGCGACCCGTCGCCGTCCGGGGCGCCCAGCCCGGGAGCGGGCGTGTCGGTGCGGGCCTCGGGGACGGTGAAGCCCCAGCGGGTGGTGCGGTCGAGGAACCAGGCGAGTTGGTGTGCGGCGGTGCGGTGGGGGACGCGGTAGGAGCGGTGGCGGAGTTCGTCGGCGGTCTTGGTGCGGTGGGTGCTGCTGCCCGTCGGGTTGGAGGTGTTCTGCACGGGGCTGGCGGTGAGGCGGAAGGCGTACTCGCGGCCGAGGGCGAGTTGGGCGAGCAGCGGGGTGTAGTCGCGGACCGCGTAGTGCTCGCCGTCGGCGTCGGGCCATCCGGCCTGTTCGACGAGGTGGGTCCAGTCGGGTTTGCCGGGGGTGAGGACCAGGAGGTGGGGCCGCCGCGGGTGGTCGGTGTCGAGGCGCCAGAGGATCCGGTCACCGGGGGCCTGGTCGGGGACTCCGGCCTGGACGGCGCCGTGCAGGGCGCGCGGGTTGGCGAGCAGGGTGCGGCTGGCCGCGCGCAGGGGGTTGATGCGGACGCGGGAGAGGTAGGTCATGGGTCGGGTCACCAGCCCAGCAGGGCGAAGGGGTCGTGGCCGCCGTCGGCGGGCGGCTCGGTGGGGAGGACGGCTCGGAGGCCGGTGGGGACGCTGAGCCACTCGTGGCGGACCTTGCGGCTGCTGAAGCCGCGGCGGCGCGGATCGAAGCTGAGCGGGACGTCCCGGCAGGTGTCGTCGCCGTGCGGGTCGTCGAAGCTGGCCGCCAGGTCGACGCGGTCGGTCCGCCGCGGGACCTGACCGCGTTTCGCCTGCCGCTCGTACGCCTTCCTGGTCTGTTCGTTGGCCTGCCAGGGCTCTTCCGCGAGAGCGGTCTCCAGCGGTGTGCCGCGGCGGACGCCGAGGCTCAACGGCTGGGTGGGCGTGCAGGAGCGGCGGCCGAGGGCGAGCGGGAAGGCGGGGCGGATGACGGCCTCGCCGAGGGCGGCGACCAGTTCGGCGGGTCCTTCTACGGCGGCGAGGAACACCGCGTCCTGGAGGTAGTAGCGGTGCGTCACGTGGGTGTGCTTGCTGGGCGAGGTGGGCTTCTGGACGCCCTTCGCGTTGACGCCGGCCTGGGGCAGCGGCAGGCCGCGGTAGTCGCTGACGGTGTGGTAGTCGCGCAGGAGCGTGCCGGGCTGGTCCACCCGGACGCCGAGCCGCAGGCCGACCAGGTCGGTGAGGTCGGCTTCGCGCTGGCGTCCGGCGGCTGCGGCGAGCAGCCCGACGACGCCGGACTTGGTGGGCTGCGGGGTGGTGTCGCGGCGGTTGAAGGCGCTGCGGTCGCCCCAGGACTGGAGCGGTCCGGCGAGGCGCAGCAGGAGGACAGCCCGGTCGTCCGGCGGGGTGGCGTCGGCGGGCATCAGCGTTCCGCCGTCCGCTCGGTGAGGGCGGTGCGCAGGCCCTCGCGGAGTTCGGCGAAGGTGCGGTTGGCGCCGAACGCCTCGGCGAGCGCGGCCGCTTCGGGGCTCGCGGCGTCCAGGGTGTGGCAGATGGCGGTGTGGAGCGGTTCGTCGCCCCACTGGGAGGTGGCGGTGCGGTACTCGGTGGCGAGGCGGCGGGCCGATTCGGCGAGGATGCCGTCGCCGACCGGGACGGCGTTCTCGTACGCGGAGACCAGGTTGACGGGCTGGTCGGTGCGGACCACGACGGCCACCAGGCTGGGCCGGGTGCGGTGGGCGAAGGAGTTGCCGTAGCCGGTGGGCATGGAGCGGGCGAAGGAGTCGACGAACAGGTCGACGGCCTCGACGGCGGTCTTCTCCTCGCCGAGGTTGTCGGTCAGCTGGTGCAGGCCGACGGTGGCGTAGCGATACAGGGTGGCCGAGTTGAAGCCGATGGTGCCGATCATTCCGGCGCCGGTCTCCTCGTCGCCGGTCTCGTCGTCCACGGCCGTGTAGTAGTCGAATTCGAGCTCGGTGGCGTGGGTGGAGAGGGCGTGCGCGACCTGGGTGGCGGCGTCGACGTTGAGGCCGGGGATGTCGGCGACCATCCGGCCGAACAGTGCGACGTCGACGGGGTGGCCCTGCTGGAGCTGCTCGCGGACCGGCAGGTTCTTCACCCGCTCCTCCAGCTGCTGGTCGTCCAGTGCCGCCAACTCCGCCGCGTCGGCGGCGACCAGGTCGACGATGCCCTCCAACTGTCGGCGGCCGTAGAACAGCAGGTACGCGGTGTCACCGGCCTTCTTGCCCGCGGCGATGCCCATCGGCTTCAGCAGGGCCCCGGCGATGCGCTGCGCGTCCTCGGCGGGCAGGGCGGCACGGGCGGTGAGGCGTTCGGCGAGCTTGCCCGCGATGCGCTTGGTGCGGGTGCCGAGGTCCTGCGGCTCGTAGCGCTCCGCGAAGTGCAGGCGGGTGGCGCGCTTCCACGCCTGGGAGGAGACCCGGGAGCGGCGCTTGCCGCCGAAGTAGGCCTCCTTGGGGCTGCCGTTGTCGTCGCGGTTGAGGTTCGCCGGCGGGACGGTCTGCAGGATGTGGACGTCGATGTAGAGACGGGAGGGCACGCGCTTCTCCTGAGGCTGGGGGTGGGACGGACAGAACGGGGTGCGGTTGCCGAGGGCGGTCACTCGTCGGCGTCAGGGGCCTTGCTCTGCCATGCCCGGTAGCCCAGCGCCCACTTGAGCCGGACGTGGGGGCGCCGCTCGGGCTGGTGCCAGGCACGGATGTCGGCCATCAGGTGGTCGTAGTCGAGGGGCTGGCCGACCGTCCGCAGTTGGGTGACCAGGCCTCGCAGGTGGACCAGGAGGGCAGGCACGCTGGTCGCGGCGGCCAGTTGGGCGACCCTGGCGTCCAGTGCGTTCTCGCTGTACTTGCCGTCATGGCGCAGTTCGCGCAGTGCCCGGCCGAGTTTGACGCCGCTGCGGTGCATCGGCCTGCTCTGCCCCTGCTGGTGCAGGCCGTAGAGGGCGAGCGCGGCGTGCTCGGCCTGCTGCTCGTCGGAGACCCGGTCCCGCAGCGCCAGCACGTCGTCGACCTCGGTGCTGTAGTAGGGCCACATCTTCGGGCTGTCCATCACCGGCCGCCCGAGTCCGGAACGCAGTGCGGCCAGTTCCTCGCCCGGCGGTCGGCGCGGCTGCTTGGAGCGGGGATCGATCCGCCAGCCGTGGTCGGGGGCGGTGTACTTGTCCCAGTACCGCCGTCGGGCAGCGGGCTGATCAGGCGTCAACGTGAGCTCCGGAGAGGGGTTTCGCGGTGTCTTCGAGCGCGCCGAACCGGTCTCGTACGGCGGTGCGGGCGGTGTGCGCGTGGCGCGGGAGGATGCGGGCGACCTCGCGGCTGAAGCTGTCGGCCGCCGTGCCGAGGGAGAAGGCGTGGGCCTTGCCCTGCTTGCCCGCCGGGGTGACGGTGCGTCCGGCGAACGTGGTGGCGGGGGCCGCCGCGAGCAGGGCGTCCGCGTGCTCCCAGGTCCGCCAGGCCGCCGCCTCCTCCCAGGCGAAGCGGCCGCGCTCCAGCAGGTCCTCGTCCCCGCCCGCATAGCGGGCTCCGGCCAGCACCCGGCGGACCAGGCCGTCGAGGACGTGCAGCAGCAGTTCACCGGGCCGCTGCCCCTTGCCCCACGGGATCGGCTCGGCTCCGGCCGCGCGGCGCAGGTCCGCGGAGAGGTTGTTGAGGGCCCGGGCGAGTTGCTCGGCCTGTTCGGCGACGTCCAGCAGGAACAGCCGCGTCTCGCTGTCCCCGTGGAGGGCGAGCAGCGGAAGGGGGATGGCGTCGTGGACGACGTCCTCGACCACCGCCGACTGCGTGCCGTACACCATGCCGAAGGTCTCGACCCTCAGCGGGTAGTCGGCAGGTAGCCAGCCGTCCTCCTGCAGGGCGCCGATCCGGTCGAGCAGCACGCTGGTCTCGAAGGTGCCCTCGTCGTTCTGGCGGACGGGCGCGAGCAGCGCGTCCAACCCGCGCCAGGCGGCCTTGCCCTGGTCATGGCGGCGCGGTCGGCGCTCGGGGGCCCGGCTCGGCGTCTTCTTCGTCGGTGGGGCGAACTTCCAGGCGGTGTGGGGCTCCCACTCCGGCGTCGCGGCGAGGCGGTCACCGGCGCTGATCACGACGCGGGTCACCTTCGTCCCGCCCGACCCGTCCCGCTCCGGGACCAGGCGGACGCGCCGCGCCTGCCAGGTCCACAGGTCGAGCAGGCCCTCGACGGGCCGCTGCTCCCAGGCGGGGGTGCCCGGGGGGCGCTCCCACTGGGGCTTGCCGAGGTTCGCTGCGGCGGTGATTGGGATGTTCAGCTGCAGTGTCTCGTACAGGGTGCGTCCCATCGGGACGATCACACCGAGCTGCCCGAGGGGGCCGGTCGGGTTGCCGGTGGTCTTGCCCGCCTTCGCCTTGTCGTCGCCGAGGACGCCGGTCTTGATCGCGGCGGTGTCCCAGCAGTGGGTGTGCAGGAGCCAATGGGCCGCCTGAGCGGGCGTCAGGTCGAGCGGGTCGGCGTCCGAACGGCTGGCGAACAGCGGGACGTTGTTGCCGCTCGCCGCAGTGGCCACCAAGGCGGCCGCGCCCTTCGTCTCGTCCTTCACCGTCCGCAGACCGGCCACCTGGGCGAAGGGCGCCACCTCGTCGAACAGCTCGAAGCGCGCCCGGTGTTCGGCCAGGTACCCGAGCAGGTCTTCCCCCTCCTGGGCGCTGAATCCTCCCCGGGCCAGGCGCTCACCCTGCACCGCCGCCGTCGCGGGCGCCCCCAGTGCGGCCACGACCACCGGCAGGAGCACCTGGCGCAGCACGGCGGGGAGCTGGGTGGCGAAGTCGACGGACAGGCTGTCGAACTCGTGCGCCCGCGTCAGCGTTTCGGCGATTCCCAGGTGGACGGGCGGACCGCCGTCGAGCGGGCGCAAGGCCAACCACGGCTCGTCCACCAAGTTGTACTCGGGCACAGATGATTCTCCCAACCAGCCTTGTCTGTCAGGGGATTGAGCCCCATAGTGGCACCAGGCGCCGACCGTTGAAGGGGGAATGCTTGAATTGCTGCCTGCCCCTGCAGGGGATCGCCCCCAGCCGTGTCTACACGGTCAGGTCGGCACCATGTAGGCCCCGCTGTCGCGGGGTTGGGGGTGGGCAGGGTTCTCCTTGCCCACCCCCGCACTTGCTACGGGCGGCCGGTCACGACCAGCCCGAGCCGGTCGTCGTACCGGAGTCTGCAGCCGCCGAGACTCGCCTCGTCCTGCTCGTCCAGCTCCAGCGCCTTGCCGTAGCGAAGCCACGGATGGTCGCGCCAGCCCGACAGCGGGCCGAGGGAGTGCTGTTCCACCGCCGCGGCGAGTTTGGCGGGGAGTCGGACGGTACCGGTGAGCACGTCGTCCAGCAGCTCGGCCGCGGTCTCACCGTTCGGACCCAGCGCCCGGCCGGTCATCGCCCGGTAGCCCTCACCGACCCTGCGAACCAGGATCGCTTCCACGCTCGGATCGCCGTCCCTGACCAGGGCCTCCATCTGTCCGTCGCGCAGTACGCCCCGGCCTCCGTAGTGCAGGCCCTCCAGGGTCGGCTGCCCGTGCTCCCCGGCCCGGGCGAGCAGGTACTGCGCGGCCGACTCCCGACGCCCGCGTCGATTCTCGTCCCAGGCCTTCCGCGCCGCCGACTCCTCCGCCGCCCACTCGGGCGGGACGATCCGGTCGGTGCCGTAGACCCGGGCGACCAGCTCCGGGACCTGGCCCGGAATGCTCCACTTGCCGCCGTCGACCTTGATCACCTCGGCCGCCGTGCGGAGCAGCGGGTAGCGGCCGTAGATGCCCTCTGAGGCTCGGAGCAGCCACGGGACTCCGTCGCCTGCCTGGCGCAGCCCCGTCACGACGACCGTCGGGTGCGTGAGCCTGGGCGGGCGCGGGTTGCCGTCATGGCGGTGGAGGCGGCCGATGCGCTGCAGCAGCAGGTCGATCGGTGCGAGGTCCGTGACCAGTAGGTCCGCGTCGACGTCGAAGGACTGCTCGGCGAGTTGCGTGGCGACGACCACCATCCGCTGGGGGCGCGGCCGGCCGTCATCACGCCTGCCGAGCGCCTGCAGCACTGCCGCGGTGCGGTCCGCGCGGTGTCCGGCGTGGAGTCTGCCGTGCAACAGGTGCACCTCCTGGTCGCCGAACTTCGCGCGCAGTGCCTCGAAGGTGCGCTGGGCCCGGTCGACCGTGTTGCGGATGACCAAGGCGCAACCACCGTCGGCGAGTTGGTCCTGCAGGTACTCCGCAACCGCCTCGGCAGCCGGGCCCGACGGATCCTCGTCCTTCGAATCGGCCACCGGCTCGTCGAGGACGCGCACCTCGACCTCCAGGTCCTCCCGCCAGGTCTCCGTGCTGTCCACCAGCAGGTGCGGACCGTCCTCGCCCACCCATGCCGCCGTCACGTTCGGATAGCCCTCCGGCTGCGGGAGTTCGACCTCGGGCAGGATCTCGAGGGTCTCGGTGCACTGCGCCCCGGCCAGGTACGCCGCCACCAAGTCGCGGCGTTGCTCGGGCGGGAGCGTCGCCGACAGCAGGAGCACGGGCACGCCCGCCTGCCCGAGCCAGCGCAGGCCCTCCAACAGGAACTGGGACATGTAGACGTCCGCGGCGTGCACCTCGTCCAGGATCACCACCTTGCCCACCAGGCCGGCCATCCGCAGCATGACGTGCTTCGTCCGGGTCGCGGCTTGGAGGAGCTGGTCGACGGTGCCGACCGCGAACGGGCTGAGCAGACCGCGGCGTCGTCCGAGGAACCACTCGGAAGGGCCGCGCCGCTGTGGCTCGGGCTCCTCCTCTCCGAACGACCAGGTCATCCCGTACTCGTCTTCACCGACCGAGCCGTAGCAGTCGTCCGCACTGAAGCTGTCGATGCCGTCGGCGCCGTCGAGGAGGGCACGCCACTCCTTGTTGAAGATCCGCTTGCCGTGCAGCAGGGCCACCTGGTCGGCCAGTCGTCCGTCGATCTCTCCCAGCCAGGAACGGACTTGAGTGAACATCGGGTCGGCCGTCGCCTGGGTCGGCATACCCAGGAACACCCCGTCCGCCCCGCTCCGGGCCGCCAGCACCTCTGCCGCCGCGAGCGCCGCCTTCGTCTTGCCCTCCCCCATCGGCGCCTCGATGACCACCAGCCCCGGCCCGCCCATCCGGTGCACCGCGTCCAACACCATCTGCTGCGACTGCCTGGGACCGTCACCGAACCTGTCTTGAAACAACTCCGGCCCGGGCAGCTCCAGTTGCCCCCACCCTCCGCGCAGCTCCAGGGCCGACCAGGCTGCCTTGGCCCGCTCACGCGCTCCTTCCAGCGAGACCTGCGCGAGATCGGCGATACCGTGGAAGTGCCGCTCGTTGCTGGCGATCCAATCCGCCATCACCACGAACCCCGCGAGCTGCAACTGCACCACCCGAGGCGGCACCTCACATGGCTGCACCTCGGCCAGCGGGCACTCACCGCCGAAGCCGACCTCCCGGCTGAAGACCTCGAGCAACACCGTCTGGGCCCTCTGCCAGGAAACCCCGCGCCCCTGGAACTCCTCGTTCTTCTTCGGCGGCGCCAGATCCCCCGTCGTCGGAAACGTGCCGTGATGCCCCGCCACCAGCGGCCACACCCAAGCCGCCTGCTCCTCCGTCCAGCCCGCTTCGGCAAGCAACTTCCGCAGTAATCGACCGCCCGCCCGGTCGTGCCGCCACTTCTTTCCCCCCGCGAGGGCGTACTCGTTCCACCCCAACCCCGCTGCCCGCACCGCGGCGGCACCAGCCGCATCCATGCGCTGGAAAGCCGGGGTCGCCTTCCCCAAGTCGTGCACACCACACAACCACACGAACAACGACCGACCCCGACCCCGGCCACCCGCCACCGCATCCAGCCGCCGACGCGTCACGGGCGGCAGGTACTCGTCCCACATCACTTCGGCCACTGCGGCCGTGTCCAGCATGTGCGAGATCAGCAGATTCGCCGTCCCCCCGGCCTTCCCCGCCGACTTCCCCCACAACGCCCCCAGCCATCCGGCCCTCTCCCCCGAGAGCTCCCAACTCCCCACAAGTCCGCCCACCTTATGTATCCGATCCACTACGCTCCGCAGCGTAGAGGACCCCACCGACAACTCTCGGACAGCACCCAGGCCATGCGCACTTCCCCACCGAACCCAACTAATAAAATCGTCGCCCCCTGACCCACAACACCCCAGCTCACCAAGCCTCGGCCCCGCGCTCGCGGGGGTTGCTCCGAGGGGCAGCAGTCCTGGGGAGGCTTTGGCTCCTCGGCCCCGCGCTCGCGGGGGTTGCTCAAGCCCCTGCAGGGGAGCGCCAGCGGCGACAACTCGGCCCCGCGCTCGCGGGGGTTGCTCCTGTACACCTGTGCAGTTTCTGATTGCCAGTAGCTCGGCCCCGCGCTCGCGGGGGTTGCTCTGGGCTCGCTGCTGCGCAACCTGGTGTTCGTCTCTCGGCCCCGCGCTCGCGGGGGTTGCTCCCCGGTGGAGACCCCGGGCGGCCGCGACTACGGCTCGGCCCCGCGCTCGCGGGGGTTGCTCCCGGACGATTTTCCACGACCAGCCGATGGACTGCTCGGCCCCGCGCTCGCGGGGGTTGCTCCCCGGCCCGGGCCGGGTACGACGAAGGCGGGTTCTCGGCCCCGCGCTCGCGGGGGTTGCTCCCCGGTTCCAACGGGTCTCTGACCGCCGCTCAGCTCGGCCCCGCGCTCGCGGGGGTTGCTCTTCCCGGAGCAACGTCCGGATCGGCCCGATCGACTCGGCCCCGCGCTCGCGGGGGTTGCTCTATCCAGGTCCAGGGTCTGGCCGCTGCCGGTCACTCGGCCCCGCGCTCGCGGGGGTTGCTCCACTATTGCCTGTATCTCAACACGAGAACGGGACTCGGCCCCGCGCTCGCGGGGGTTGCTCCTGCCAGAGCCCTCGGTCCACGCTCCCGTCCGACTCGGCCCCGCGCTCGCGGGGGTTGCTCCTCGCCCGGGGTCTCGTCGCGCACGGCGTCCGGCTCGGCCCCGCGCTCGCGGGGGTTGCTCCAGAACATCCTGGACGCGTACCACCCGGCAGACCTCGGCCCCGCGCTCGCGGGGGTTGCTCCACCAGGTCCCCGGGCTGGGCCTCGCCCTGGGTCTCGGCCCCGCGCTCGCGGGGGTTGCTCCCTGACCCATTTCGGGAGGTAGCGGCATGCCCACTCGGCCCCGCGCTCGCGGGGGTTGCTCTCCGGCCGAGTTCCACCCTGCTGCCCGACCGAACTCGGCCCCGCGCTCGCGGGGGTTGCTCCCGGGGCGGCATACCGGGCCTGGCGGTGGGCATCTCGGCCCCGCGCTCGCGGGGGTTGCTCCCAGGCCCCCCGCTCGGCCGTCTCGGGCAGCTTCTCGGCCCCGCGCTCGCGGGGGTTGCTCCGCCTGGTACTGCTCGGGGGTGGCGTAGACGCGCTCGGCCCCGCGCTCGCGGGGGTTGCTCCAGGGTGGTGCTGACGCCAGCCAGCTCCCGCACCTCGGCCCCGCGCTCGCGGGGGTTGCTCCTCGAGTCGGTGCAGCAGCGGGCCCGGTTGGCGCTCGGCCCCGCGCTCGCGGGGGTTGCTCCTGGAAACCCATTCACCGAATTGCGGGGGAATGCTCGGCCCCGCGCTCGCGGGGGTTGCTCCACCCGCGATCTCCCCGACCGGCCCGGACGTCGCTCGGCCCCGCGCTCGCGGGGGTTGCTCGTTGGGCACCCGTCGCAGCACGTTGGCGCCCTCCTCGGCCCCGCGCTCGCGGGGGTTGCTCCCATCCAGCCAGCTCATCGGACCTCTCCCATCTCTCGGCCCCGCGCTCGCGGGGGTTGCTCCTGCTGGCCATTTTCCACGACTTCTCGCAGCTGCTCGGCCCCGCGCTCGCGGGGGTTGCTCCGCCAGCAAGGGCAGCTCGTGCAGCGGCCACCACTCGGCCCCGCGCTCGCGGGGGTTGCTCCCGGTCGCGGGCCGGTTCTGCTGCTGCTTCTTCCTCGGCCCCGCGCTCGCGGGGGTTGCTCGGCGGCGCTGTACTCGATCCTGTCCACCGGCCACTCGGCCCCGCGCTCGCGGGGGTTGCTCCTTGACCGGCAGGTTTACCGACGGCCGCCGCCACTCGGCCCCGCGCTCGCGGGGGTTGCTCCTTCTACGGTAGCGACGAGATGCTGCCCCTGTTCTCGGCCCCGCGCTCGCGGGGGTTGCTCATCCCGGCGACGATCCCGAACCGGCTGCCCGCCCTCGGCCCCGCGCTCGCGGGGGTTGCTCCTCCTCTCGGTGGCAGGGGCGGCCCCGGCACCCCTCGGCCCCGCGCTCGCGGGGGTTGCTCCGTCGACGTGTTCGCCGACGCGATCCTCAATACCTCGGCCCCGCGCTCGCGGGGGTTGCTCCTCCTGCCGGACCTCACCGTCGTCGTAGGCGAACTCGGCCCCGCGCTCGCGGGGGTTGCTCGGCGGCCGCGGCCGCGGCGGCGACCGTGGCGCCCTCGGCCCCGCGCTCGCGGGGGTTGCTCCCCGGCGCCGAGCCCGGTGGTGCACCGGTACCCCTCGGCCCCGCGCTCGCGGGGGTTGCTCCAGGATCGCGGGGTCCTCGGTACCGGTAGACGACTCGGCCCCGCGCTCGCGGGGGTTGCTCCGCGCTCGGCCACACCTGGCAGCACTACGACCGCTCGACCCCGCGCTCGCGGGGGTTGCTCGCATCCGCCGCCACCTTCACGGGCACCGCCCGTCTCGGCCCCGCGCTCGCGGGGGTTGCTCGTCGGCTGGTGAGAAGGCGGCGGCCAA
>NZ_JBIAVO010000021.1:0-79303 GCF_042894345.1 Kitasatospora sp. NPDC001540 | reverse complement strand
CGTAGGAGCGCTCGGCCCCGCGCTCGCGGGGGTTGCTCGGCCCCGGCCAAGAAGTCCACCAAGAGGGTGGTCTCGGCCCCGCGCTCGCGGGGGTTGCTCGTCGGCTGGTGAGAAGGCGGCGGCCAAGGAGCGCTCGGCCCCGCGCTCGCGGGGGTTGCTCGGCCCCGGCCAAGAAGTCCACCAAGAGGGTGGTCTCGGCCCCGCGCTCGCGGGGGTTGCTCCTCGATTCCCTTTTTGGCGGCCCGCTGCTTGCGCTCGGCCCCGCGCTCGCGGGGGTTGCTCCTCCGTCTTGCAGACCACGCAGTCGGTGTCCCGCTCGGCCCCGCGCTCGCGGGGGTTGCTCCGACGACGCGATCGAGGCGGGCCCGACGACCGACTCGGCCCCGCGCTCGCGGGGGTTGCTCCGCGCTCGCGGCTACCCGCCGAAGGGGCTGACCCTCGGCCCCGCGCTCGCGGGGGTTGCTCCATGCGGGCCGCGTTCGGCGGTTCGGCCGGTACCTCGGCCCCGCGCTCGCGGGGGTTGCTCCCGGCGTGTGGAACACCTCGGCCTCCACCCGTTCTCGGCCCCGCGCTCGCGGGGGTTGCTCCTCGTCGGCGACGTCGCGCAGGGCCTTCTCGGCCTCGGCCCCGCGCTCGCGGGGGTTGCTCGGCCAGGGCCGGTACAAGCGCGGCGACGGAGCGCTCGGCCCCGCGCTCGCAGGGGTTGCTCTGCCGCCTGGGCCCAGCACCCTCCGCTCCAGCACTCGGCCCCGCGCTCGCGGGGGTTGCTCCGGGATCCCATCGGCGACCACACTGAACCGCGGCCCAGCCCCGCGCTCGCGGGGTGCTCCATGGTCATGGCCACCACCCAACTGCATCTGACTCTGCCCACTGCCCTGTTCCGTCAGTGCTCAGGGCCACTCTCGACCTACGCATTACGAGACCACGAGCGTTCGTGACGGCTGGTCCCGCCTCGTGCTACGTGATGCCGTTTTGCCTGATCAGAACAGGCGCCCCTTCTTGGCCTATGCCACCCCGTGCTACCCCATCCAGAGGCGTCCGGCCGCACACCGGCCGCACATGGCCACACCGGCCGCACCAGTCTGGCCAAGACCGGGCCTGTCAGAATCCACAACCGACGAACGAAGTGCTCGGCAACGCCCACTCACAGCACATCAGTGCCGGGGAGGAAAGGCCGACCCGACCCGGCTGGCAGGGCGGTCAGCTCCCGGTTTCCTCGCGGAGGGGGGCTGAGCCTCGATCGGAAGGCGGGACGGATCGGAAGGCACGGGCCTGCTGGTCGTCCCGGGAGCAATACGGACCCGCCTACCCGGCCGCGGGACGCCCGGCAGGCGGGCCATTACCGACTCAGCGGGGCCGTCCACGATCTGCCGGGCCCAGGGCAGGTCCGGGACGCTCCAGGGCGAGCAACCGCTCTGCCACTCCAAGGCTCACTCGCCGTCGCGGAATGTGTGGATCTCGGCGAAGAACGAGGCGTCATTCCGGACGACCACCGCAGCCAGCACTACCCGGGTGGTGCCTGTCTGGTCCTCGATCAAGGTCGTCGAATGCCCGGTCGGCCGGAACGGGCCGCCGTCGTCGCTGAAGTAGGTCTCCGGGTCGTCGACCGGCCAGTTGTAACTTCCCAGCCAGTTCCTCCATGAGGCCGACTCGCGAGCTGTCTTGCGCACTCCAAAGTGCCACTCGATCCCCCACGCCATGTGGCGCACCTTGCCGCCGACGCTGCGTTCGGAGGTGAGAAGGAGCTGGGCCTCGTGTGGGGACCGCTCGCCGGGCTTGTAGCAGGCCATGCCCGCCATCGACACCCACCCGGAGCGCCGGCCCTCACCCGTACGACCGGGGTCCGATCGATCCGGCCCCAGGTCCTTGCACGCGGCGGAGTCATCGACTGCCCGGCCTCGTCCTCGAAGACGATCCAGGCCCCGCGCTCCGCCGCGATGCTCTTACCCGCGGCCAGGTCTCCTTCTTCCACACCTCGACAGCCTCGTCGTCGCGCTCGATCGCCCGCCGAGCGGGCTGCTGCCAGCTCCAGCCATGCCGCTTCAGCAACCGCCAGGTCCCCTCGACCGTGTAGGCGACATGGAAGAGCCGACCGATCAGGGTCTTGATCCGTGCCAGCGTCCACCGCTGGTCCGCCCAGCCGTGGGCCAGCGGACCTCGTTCCAACTCCCGCTCCAGCCTGGTGATCTGGGCTTCACTGAGCCAAGGTCTTCCGGGCGACTCCTTCGACAGGACCCCTGCCTCGCCGCTCTTGCGCCAGGCCCGGCGCCACCGCTCGACGGAGCGTTCGCTCACTCGCAGGGCGGCTGCGACCTCCACATTCCCCTCTCCGGCTTGGAAGCGTTCCACGGCCTGGAGCCGGAACCGCTCCCGCGTGGTTCTCTCGGCGTCGGTCAGCCCGCCGCCCTGCGCGTACCTCACGCCCCAGGACTATCGGTGCCGATGGCCGGTTGTCAGGCGAACGGCACCGATATCACTCAATCAAGTTCAGTACTTTCGATGCGAGAACAGGGGTCGGCGACGACAAGGGACACGGGGGGACGGGGAAAGTCCCGTCCACCGTCGCCAGCGGCTCTGGCATTGGTCCATGGAGCACTCGTGTCCTCGGAGAAGGATCAGCACCCGCACAACCTCCCCACGACGGCCTGGCAGATGACCCAGAAGATCATCGCCACTGTCGTTGCACGGCTCGCTGTCGGCGCGATCGAAGAGACATACCTCGACGACGCCGACTCCGAGCCGGAGCGGGGCAACTGATGAGCCGGCCCGCTGGTGGCACCGCCCCAGCAGGCCGGACTCTCCCGGCTTGAGCACGCCGTTGGGCCCTCGCCCTGCCCGGACGGGCAGAGGGTTAGCCCTCCTCTGTCTCGTCGTTGACTGGTGACCACGCGGCGGGCAGGTGCTTGAGCCGGGTACGGGCGACGCGGCCAGCGCCTTGCAGCTTCATCCGGAACGGGTGCCCCCACGCTGCGTGGACAGCGGCCTGCTCCGTCTCCTCGCTCCACTCGGTGCCGCCCGGCGTCACGGCGCCATCCTTGGCCTTGATGTCCGACTGCGGTTCGACCCACTGCGGCGCGGCCGCCAGGAACTCGATGCGCCGGGCCGTGGCCGTCTCCAGCGCGCGTTGCGCCTCGACAAGGTTGGTGGGGAACGGGAAGTACTTCTCGGCCTTGCTGGTGCTCCACGGGTCCGAATCGTGCGCCCGGGCGAGACGCCCAGGTGGAGCATACCGCCGGGGCCGATGATCGTGGTCATCTCGTCGGCTTCTGCCTCACCAGACGGCCCGGTTGCTCTCCCTGAACGCACTCGTACAGGGAGTCATCGCCGCCGAGGAGGAGGCCCGGGCGCTCGGGTACCGGGGGGCGGTGGGCTTCAACGTCGTGCCGGCCGTCCACCCGGCAGACGCCTTCTGGACCGGCCTCGGCGCGCTGGCCGACGGCCGCTTCCGGCGGAGCGTGGACCACGTCGGCCCGGGCCGCAGCGAGCAGCGGCAGGCCGCCGTGCTCGACACCGTCGTTCGGACGGTGGCCGCCCTGGCCGGCGAGCTGAACATCGACGGCTGCTCGCCCTTCGCCCCACGGGACGCCGGGAGCCACGCCGAGGGACTGTTCCCGCACTTCGGCCTCCTGCACGACGACGACACGCCCGCGCAGGTCTTTCGAACGTACCGCGACCTCATCGAGGAGCCGCACATCGGTGACCGATCGTCAGGTTGTGATGACTGAGCATCAAGTGACTGTGTGGAAAAGGCGTTGGAGAACGGGAGGTTCGGCAGGTCGGGCTGGGTGGGCGTAGCCGGGTGATCTTGGTCGCTGCTATCGTGCGTGCGGCACCTGCCGGTACGGATGTTCGAACGGAGAGACATGCGCAAGTCGAAGCGGATAGCGGCGCTCGCCCTCAGCTTGCTGGGCATGACGACGGGAATGCTGTTCGCGGCTGCTCCGGCGCAGGCGGCGTCGACGCCCAGCGGAGCCTGCAACAGCGTCGGCAGCGGGTACTACCTGATCGACCAGCACCCCATCGGCACGGTTGCCGACGTCTACCTGTTCTACAACGGCTCCAGCAACTGCGCCGTCACCTGGAAGCGCAGCCCGAACGGGACCACCCGGTACGACCTGAGGGTGAACATCGAGCGGCAGAGCGACCTGAAGGACGCTCCGGACGCGGGCTACTACCTGTACTACGCCGGCCCGGTGACCCTGAGCGCCAAGGGCACGTGCATCTCGTGGGGCGGCGAAGCGGGGGGCGTCCGCTGGTACTCCGGCTGGACCCACTGCGGCTGATCTTCGAAAATCCCGGCCCCGACCGCGCAACGCGGCCGGGGCCCGGCCGCGTCGGCACGCCGGTCGGCCGCTGTACGGTCGGACGGCACGGGCCCGACCCCGGGTCGAACCCACCCCCACCGCCTGGCACCGGGCCCGCACCGAGCGGGCCCTCACGTTCGGCCGGCCACCCGAGCGCGAGTTGCGCGACCTGCTGGACGCGATCCCCTACGTCGACCGCACCGGCATCCCTGGCGTTACCTCCCGCACGACCACCCGCCCTGGGAAACCGTCTGCGCCCACTTCGCCCGATGGCAGGCTGACCGCGGTCGCCACCGAGCACCCCGCCGTCCGCAAGGCCTGGACGGACATGGGCGACAAGGACGCCGTCGTCGAACACGGCGCCATCCTCGGCATCGACGTCGAGACCGTCCGCCGGGACCCCGCCACCAGGGGATCCGTCGTCCGGCCCCGCCGCTGGATCGTCGAACGCACCTTCGGCCGGCTCATGAACCACCGCCGTCTCGCCCGCGACCACGGAGCCCTCCCGGCCCGCTCGAAGCCATGGTCCACGTCGCCGTGATCAGCCTCATGACCCGTCGACCCACCGGCGAATCAACCCCTATCCGGCGCGGAACCTGACCATCGGAATCCGGGGTGAAACGCCCGGTCGGGGAATCGAGTCCCCACTCGAACCGGTGCGTTTCACTCAAGCAAGGAAGGGAGCGGTGGGGTGCGCCGGAATTCGTTCGAGGAGATCATCGATGTCGCGCCGGGCCAGCGGTACCACTCGAGCACCACGCACGAGTTCCTGCGACCGTTGTGGACGGCGGTCTGCGGCGCGCCTGGAGGCTTGGCCGGTCGACAACGCCTACGGTGCGGCGTGGGGCTCGGTCGATGCTTCCGATCAGCGCTCCTGGCCTGAACGGCTCTGCCGTCACGTCGAGCACAGGGCATGTGAAGTACACCGACTTCCCCATGTGCCGTTCGACCGTCGGACGCAATTCGTGCACCGCCGAGAAAGGGGTGGCCCGTCCCATGCAAACCGTCCTGGGCGCCAACGGACCCATCGGCGAGGAACTGACCCGCGAGCTGTACCGCAGTTTCACGCACGACATCCGCCTCGTCAGCCGCCACCCCGCGAAGATCTACGATACCGATCAGCTCGTCAAGGCCGACCTGACGGACCCTGCCGCCACCCAGCAGGCCGTCGAGGGCAGTGAGATCGCGTACCTCACCGCGGGACTGCCCATGGACTCGCAGCTGTGGGAGCGGCAGTTCCCCGTCATGATGCGCAACGTCATCGACGCCTGTGCGCGGTGCGGCACCAAGCTCGTGTTCTTCGACAACACGTACATGTACCCGGGGACAACCACCCGACAGACCGAGTCGACCGGTTACGCGCCGAACGGGCGGAAGGGCCGAGTGCGCGCGCAGATCGCAACGATGCTGCTGGATGCGATGAAGGCGGGATCCGTCGACGCCGTCATCTGTCGGGCTCCGGAGTTCTACGGTCCGGGAAGGACCAAGAGCCTGACCAACTCGCTGGTTTTCGACCGCATCAAGGTGAACAGGCGGCCACTCGTTCCCCTCAGTGCGAAGACCGCCCGCTCCCTCATCTGGACGCCGGACGCCGGACGCGCCATGGCCCTGATCGGAAACTCGCCGGACACCTACGGCCAGACCTGGCACCTGCCCGTCGACCCGCGCCGCCCCACCTACGCCGAGATGATTCGGGTGGCCGAACAGGTGACCGGCCGCAGCATTCGGTACACAGTGCTGCCGTTGGCCTTCTTCCGGATCGGCGGGATTTTCGTCGGCCGGCTCGGAGAGGTCCAAGAGCTGCTGCCCCGCTACCTCGGTGACAACATTTTCGACACCTCGAAGTTCACGGCGCGGTTTCCCGACTTCACCGTCACCTCCTACCAGAAGGGCATCGCCGAGATCCTCGGCTGACGCCCCGTCGGGTCACCGACCTCCTGCCTCGTCGCCTCTGGCTGTCACGTTCGGGACCACTGCCACCTCCGCACGGCTGATGGTGCGGGATCGTTCTTCGCGGAGTACAGCGGTGCCAGTCAGGCGGTGCCCCGCCGTTCCCTGCCCTGCGGTGGGTTGCCACGGCCCGGAACGAGCGAGCACACATACGGGGTGGTTGAGCATGGGGCTCGCCTTCGGTCAACAGCGTCGGCGACGAGGTTCTCCGAGCCGTTCGCGCCGACACCGACGAACCGTCCCGGTCGCTGGGCGAGCCCGCCATCCGAGCGAACGACGCGAGGGCGACAGGCCTCACCCCGCGCGACCCGAGGTGGCGTCCTCGGTCGCACGGGGACCGTCCAACCGCGAGATCGCCGACCGGCTGGTCGTCCCGAAGCGGACCGCCGATACCCACCTCCAACGCATTCTCACCAAACCGGAGGTCACTGCACGGCCCGAACCGCTCCGGCGCCGGAGTACGGAGGCTCCCGCTCCCACTCCCGCAGCTGTGGGTGACCACCGCCCCGCGGAGCTTCCGGACCGCGCAGGGGCCTCGTCCGTTTCGGTCCGGAGCTACTCGTACACGGTGACGGGGCTACCGGGGCCGGTTCCCCACGACGGCCTTCCGCCGCTCGGGCAGCCAGGCGCGGTAGCGCCGCAGCGCCCGTCGCTGCTGGCGCTGCTCCGCGATCAGGGCGACGGCGGGGTGGGTGCCGGGCTTGGGTTCGGCACCACGGGCGATGCGGCGCAGCTGGCGGCGGACCTGCGCCATGCTGGCGGCGGAGGCGAGGGGCTTGTCCTTCCAGGTGACGGGGCGCATCTGCCGGTCGGCTTCGCGGCCGTTCACCCAGCGGTTGGGGAGATCCGGGGTGACGGCGAGGGCGGTGCCCATGCCGACGACGGCGACGCCGTCGGCCAGCACCTGCTCGGCGGTGGCGCGTCGGGTGATGCCGCCGGTGAGCATCAGCGGGACGGGGCTGGTGGCGACCAGGTCCTTGGCCAGTTCCAGGAAGTACGCCTCACGGGCCTGGGTGCGGGTGTCCGCGGCGCGGCCGGTCATCGCGGGGCTCTCGTAGCTGCCGCCGGAGAGTTCGACCAGGTCGATGCCGAGCGGCGCCAGCCATTCGATCACCTGGCGCGCGTCGTCGATGTCGAAGCCACCGCGCTGGAAGTCGGCCGAGTTGATCTTCACGGCGACGGCGAAGGACGGCGCGACCGCGTCACGGACGGCGCGGACGGTGTCCAGCAGCATCCTGGCGCGGTTCTCCAGGGGCCCGCCCCAGGCGTCGGTGCGCGTGTTGACGAGCGGCGAGAGGAACTGCGACAGCAGGTAACCGTGTGCCGCGTGGATCTCCACCCCGTCGAAGCCGGCCTGTTCGGCGCGTGCGGCGGTGACGGCGAAGCGCCGTACGGTGGCGTCGATCTGTTGGGGCGTCATGGCGGTGGGGCGGCCGAAGCGGCCGCTGTGCCTGCCCAGGTCGACGCCGCGGTCGGAGGGCCCCCAGACGACGCCGGGCATGTCGGAGGCGACCTGGCGGCCGGGGTGGTTGATCTGCATCCAGATCGCCCCACCGGCGGACTTGCCGGCCTTGGCCCAGTCGACGAACGGCTGCAGGGGCGCGACCTCGTCCAGGACGATGCCCCCGGGACCGGTCAACGCCTCCGCGTGGACCATGACGTTGCCGGTGATCAGCAGTCCGGTGCCGCCCGCGGCCCACCGCCGGTACAGCCCGATCAGCTGCTCGTCCGGGAGCTGGCCGGCGCCGGCCATGTTCTCCTCCATGGCCGCCTTGGCGATCCGGTTAGCCAGCACCGCGCCGGAGCCGAGATGCAGCGGCGTGAACAGTTCGCCGACCATGCGATTCTTCCTCTTTCATCGACTAAGATGTGTACATCGCTCACATTAGGGCAGCAATGTGGGCGGTGCAAACATTGGAGAGGGTGACCCATGACACAAGCACACGCCTCGTACCACCATGGCGATCTGCGCGCCGCATGCGTGCGCGCCGCCCGGGAGCTCCTGGAGGAGGACGGCAGCGCGGGCCTGTCCCTGCGGGCGGTGGCACGCCGGGCGGGGGTCTCGGCGACCGCTCCCTACCGCCACTACGCGGACCGGGACGCGCTCGTGTCCGCGGTCGCCGCCGAGGGCTACATCGAGCTCGCCGGGCACCTGGCAGCAGCGCATCCCGCGCCGCGCACGCCCGCGGACCTGTCGGCGGTCGCCGTCGCCTACGTCCGATTCGCGCTGGACCGCCCGGCGATGTTCCGGGTGATGTTCGCCGAGCCCTGCGACCCGACGAACGAGGAGCGGGCCGCGGCGACCGCCGCCATGCGGGAGTACGTGCGCGCCATCGTCCACGGCGTCTTCCCCGACTCCGACCCGGAGGCCCTGTCCACCGCGGTGTGGGCCTTCGTCCACGGCCTGGCCTTCCTGTACCTGGACGGAAAGCTCGACGCCTCCTCCCCCGAGACGGTCTCGGCCGAGGTCGACGCCGCGGTCGAGGCGCTGCTCACCGTGGCGCCGACGACGTCCCGACCGGAGTCCGCGCCGGCGGAGCAGGTCACCGCCTAGCCGGCCGCACCTGCGCCCGGGGCCCGGGCGCGGTGCGGCCGCTTCAGCGGTAACTGCGCAGACGGCTCTGCTCGCCGCTGAAGTGGCCGTGCTCGTTGAACGTCAGGAGGCCGGCCCCCGAGGCGCCCACCACCAGGGTGCTGACGAAGGCGCTGACGGTCACGCGGTGCAGCGCGACGACCCCGGCCGGCGGAAGTGACAGCAGCGCGCCGCAGAGCGCGGAGACCGGGCCGGCCGAGGTGACCACCACCGCGTCGCGACCCCGGCCGAGCAAGTCAGCCAACTCGGCGAGCGCGTCTGCCGCCGCCCGCGCGAAATCGGCCCACGACCCGCCGCCCGCCGCGGTGCCGTCCGCCATCCACGCCGACAGCGCGTGATCGATCGACTCCCGGACGGAGGCGGCACCCCGCAGCGGTTCGGCACAGTGGGCCAGCAGTGCGTCGTGGTCGTACTCGTTCCAGCGCGCGTCCTCACGGACGGGCCGGGTGAAGTCGGCGGCCTCGGCGAGCAGCCGAGCGGTGTCGCGCTGGCGGGTCAGGGTGCCCGACACGACGAGCGGGTCACGCAGACCGCGCCGGGCGAGTTCGTGTCCGACGGCAGCGGCCTGGGCGCAACCGAGCCCGGACAGGACGTCGTGGTCCTCGGCACCGGCGGACGCCTGGCCATGGCGGACCAGACAGATCAGGGGCAACGGGGCACTCCCTCGGTCGGGCGCAGCGAATTGTCGAACAGCGGTGCCGTTCAAGGTGGTTGACGGTCACCTGCGGGCGGGCGACCTCGTCCGGGTGGTCGATCCCCGACCCGGACCACCTGTTCCAGGCTGCCGCCGAGCGCGCGCACCCGCTCGGCCGAAGGCCCTTCCCCCGGCACCCCCGCGCGCAGCAGCAGCCCGCAGGGAGCGTCGGCCGCGCCGATGCAGCCATGGCGGCCATGGCGGCCATGGCGTCGACCATAGGCCCGTCGAGCATTGCTCGACAAGAGCCAATGTTGACACTGCACACTCGATGGCACTAATGTATGCAGTGCAAACATTAGCTCGCCCACGCGAACGGACTTGCACCATGAAGGCAATCACGATCAAGGAGTTCGGCGGCCCCGAGGTCCTGGAGTGGACCGACGTCGAGGACCCGACCCCCGCCGCGGGCGAAGTCGTCATCGACGTGGCCGCCACCGCCCTCAACCGGGCCGACATCATGCAGCGCTGGGGTTTGTACCCCCTCGCCCCCGGCACCTCTCCCCTCCCCGGCCTCGAAGTCTCCGGGCGCATCAGCGCGATCGGCGAGGGCGTCACCGACCGGCAGGTCGGCGACGAGGTCTGCGCGCTGCTCAGCGGCGGCGGCTACGCCCAGAAGGTCGCCGTCCCCGCGGGCCAGCTCCTCCCCGTCCCCAAGGGCGTCAGCCTGGTCGAGGCGGCGGCCCTGCCCGAGGCGGTCGCCACCGCCTGGTCCAACCTCGTCATGACCGCCCGCCTCCAGCCCGGCGAGACCCTCCTCGTCCACGGCGGCGCCGGCGGCATCGGCACCACCGCGATCCAGCTCGCCAAGGCCCTGGGGGCCCGCGTCGTCACCACCGTCGGCAGCCCCGAGAAGGCTGCCCGCGCACGGGAGTTGGGCGCCGACGTCACCATCGACTACCGCACCGGGGACTTCGCCGAGCACGGCCCCTACGACGTCATCCTCGACGTCATCGGCGGCGCGTACCTCCAGCGCAACGTCAGCTCCCTCGCCCCGGACGGGCGCTTGGTCGTCATCGGCCTGCAGGACGGCCTCGAGGCCCCGCTCAACCTCGCCGAGCTCGTCTTCAAGCGCGCCTCCGTCCACGGCACCACCCTGCGCACCCGCACCGCCGCCGACAAGGCCGCGATCATCGCCGAGGTCCACGAAGCGGTCTGGCCCCTGATCGAGGACGGCACCGTCAGCGTCGTCGTCGACCGCGTCCTCCCGCTCGCCGACGCCGCCGAGGCGCACCGCCTCATGGAGGCCGGTGGGCACACCGGCAAGATCGTCCTCGTCAACGGCTGACGCCTGGACGACGACCACGGCGGAATCACCCCGGCCCTCTCCGGGGCCGTCCGGAACGAGACCCGAGGAGCCGACCCATGACCAAGCGCGTCCTGAACGTCGTGACCAACGTCGCCCACTACGACGACCCGTCCCATCCCACCGGACTGTGGCTGTCCGAACTCACCCACGCCTGGCACGTCTTCGAGCGGCACGGATTCGAGCAGACGCTCGTCAGCCCCGCAGGCGGTGCGGTGCCCCTGGAACCGCGGTCACTGAAGTTCCCGAACCTCGACCGGACCGCGAGGGCCTGGTACACCGACCCGGCGCGAATGGCGCTGCTGGAGCGCACGGCCGGCCCCGAGGAGATCGACGCGTCGGACTTCGACGCGATCTACTTCACCGGCGGGCACGCCGTCATGTACGACTTCCGCGACAACGAGGGCCTTCAGCGGATCACCCGGGAGATCTTCGAGCGGGGAGGGGTCGTCTCCTCGGTCTGCCACGGCTACTGCGGGCTGCTGAACACCAAGCTCTCCGACGGCACCCACCTGGTCGCCGGTCGCAAGGTCACCGGATTCAGCTGGCGCGAGGAGGTCCTGGCACGGGTCGCCGAGTTCGTGCCCTACAACCCGGAGGAGGAGATGAAGAAGCGCGGCGCCCTGTACGAGAAGGCCAGGCTGCCGTTCGTCCCCTACGCCGTGGTGGACGGCAACCTCGTCACCGGCCAGAACCCCGGATCCGCCAAGGAGACCGCGAAGAAGGTCGCCGCCCGACTGCTGGAGGCCCCCGGCCCCACGGCGGCGACGTGACCCGCGGCCGGGCGGAAGGCGTCGGGGGCGGATTCGGGCGCGCTCACCACCAGTTGTTCGTCAACCTCAGCCAGGCCGGGCTCTCCGGCTTCCACGTCATGCTGCTGTGCGCGTTCACGGGCATCGCGTGCTCCCTCATGCGCGAGACCAAGGGCACCCACCTGAAGGACGCCTGACGGGGAGACCGGTCCGGGGAATCAGCCTGCGGTCGCTCCGCTGCTCACGGTGCGGCGTGCGGAAGGCCGAAGCGGAAGGCCCCCGCTCCGCTGCCCAGTTGAAGCCACAGGTACTCGGGCTGGGTGACGACGCGCAGGGCGACGGCCGCGCAGCCGGGGCACCGGGCGGTCAACCCCGGCTCGGGCCCGTAGACGTGCAACTGGGCCACGGTCGCCGGGAGGCGACAGGACGGGCACAGGCGCCAAGCCGTGGTCGGGTCGATCGTGAAGATCTCCCCGAGCGGGCCGGCCAGGGCGTTGCCGTCGAGGTACAGGGGGTGCTCGTTCATGGGCCTGGCTCCTTGCCGTGCAGCGCGGGCGGGTCAGCCGAAGCGTTCGGTGCGGATCTGGTCGGGTGTGTAGCCGTTGGTGAGCAGGAGGATGGCGGCGTGCTCCACGAATCCGGTCGGTCCGCAGACGAAGCACCGGGTCGCCGCGGTGGCCTGCAGGTCCCGCAGGTCGAGCTTCGTCATGCGTCCCGCGGGACGTTCCGATCCGTCCGGCGCGCGGCGGGTGTAGAGACGTCGGACGTCGACGGAGTGGGCCGCGGCGTCGAGTTCCGCCGGGTACCAGACTTCGTCCGGCTCGCGGACGGAGTAGAGGAGCGTGCAGGGCTCGTCCGAGGCGGCGGCGAGGCGTGCGCGCAGCATCGCCATCAGCGGCACGATGCCGGCGCCGCCGGCGACCAGCAGGAGCGGGCCGGGTTCCTGAGGGGTCCACACGAACCAGCCCCCCAGCGGTCCTTTGACCTCGACGTCGGCGCCCACGGGGAGGTCGTCGGCCAGGTACGGGGAGACCTCGCCCCCGAACGCCGCCTGGACTCCCAGCTCGATGGTGCCGGCGTCGGCGGGGGCCGCCAGCGAGTAGCTCCGGACGGCCTGGTAGCCGTCCGCCGCGGTGAGCCGGACGTCGACGTGCTGGCCGGGGAGGTGTCCGGGCCATCGCGGGACCTCGAACTTCAGGGTGCGGCCGGTCGCCGTCTGTTCGGTCCGCTCGATCAGGCGGGCCCGTCGCCACCCGCGCATCAGTCGCTCCAGTAGCGCTGCTCGCGCCACGGGTCGCCGTAGTCGTGGTAGCCCGCCGACTCCCAGAACCCGGGTTCGTTCTCCGGGGTGAGGATCAGGCCCTTGGCCCACTTCGCCGACTTCCAGAAGTAGAGGTGCGGGATCACGAGCCGGGCCGGGCCGCCGTGGTCCGGGGAGAGCGGGTAACCGTCGAAGGAGTGAGCCAGCCACGCCTTGCCGTCGGTCACGTCCTCCAGCGGGAGGTTGGCGGTGTAACCGTCGAAGGACTCGACGACGACGAAATCGGCGGTGGTCTCGACCGCGTCGAGGAGGACGTCGAGGGAGACACCGCGCCAGCGGGTGTCGAACTTCGACCACCGGGTCACGCAGTGGATGTCGACGGTGGGCTCCTCCTGCGGCAGGGCCATCATCTGGTCCCACGTCCAGGTTCGGGTCTCCCCCACCTCGGTGGTCACGGTGAACGACCACCTGTCGGTGGGGATGCGGGGAGTGGGCCCGGCGGACAGGACAGGAAAGTCCTCGGTCGGGTACTGACCCGGCGGCAGCCGGCTCTCGATCGTGCGGGCCTTCCCTCGGAAGCCCGGTGACAGGCTGCCCATGGGCTCGCTCCTCTCGCTCGGAGGCGGACTCCCGCCCGCGCTGTCGCCGTCCCCGGACGGGCCCGGACGAGGGGCCCGTGGCCGGCACCGTGTCGGCGGCTTCCCATCCACTCGAGGGAGGCCTCCGATCCACGCTTCCTGGGGGCTGTGCGCCGTGTCCGCGTGCAATCCATGCTCCCTGCGCACCGCGTGCCTGCAACCCGGCGCGCAACCCGGAACCCCGAGCGGGCGTGAGAGGACGCCCGGTTCAGTCGGCCAGGTCGGACACCATGCGATGGGCGAGTTGCTTGGCCGACCCGGGGTTCTGCCCGGTGTAGAGCGTGCGGTCGACCTCGATGTGCGGCAGGAGCGGGAACGTACCCTTGGCGTAGTGCGCGCCGCTCTCGCGCAGCCGGTCCTCCAGGAACCAGGGGGCCTTGCGACCGAAGCTGTTCAGCTTCTCCTCGATGTTGGACAGCGCGGTGATCCGGTACCCCGCGAAGGGCCAGGAGCCGTCGTCGTTCCTGGCGGCGAGCAGCGCCGCAGGACCGTGGCACAGCAGGCCCAGCGGCCGTCCGGAGGCCAGTTGCTCGGCAAGGAGCGCTCCTGACACCTCGTCGCGGGCGAGGTCTTCCATGGGCCCGTGGCCGCCGGGGTAGAAGACCAGGTCGAAGTCGCCGGGATCCACGTCACTGAGCGGGGCCGGGCTGTCCAGCGCGTCCTGGATGGTGGCGAGGTAGTCGGAAACCTCACGGAGGGTGCCCGGGAGTCCGGCGGTGCGGCCCATGCTGATCTTGTCCAGTGTGGGACGCTTCCCGCCGGGGGTCGCGATCGTGATCCCCCAACCGGCCTCGCTGAAGATCTTGTGCGGCACCGCCAGTTCCTCACCCCAGTAGCCCGTGGGGTGTTTCGTCCCGTCCTTCAGCGTCCAGTGGTCGGCCGCCGTCACGACGAAGAGGACTCGGGTCATGTTCTCGCCTTTCCTGAGGACGGCGGGGCTCTCCTTCCGGTCGGCTGCCGTCACGTCCCGTTCGTCTCGATCTTCAGCGCTGCCGCGAGTGCCTGCCCGGCCCGGGTGCGGCGGATTCGCCCGGTAGAGGGGCAGGGGTGCGAATGGTGGCGCTGTGTCCGTTGCCGAGCACCCGGTCGTTCTGCCTGCTCGGCGCAGTCCGTGACGGGTTGCGCATTGTGCACGGGCCCTGAGGATGGAGAAGGGGAGTTGGCCTGGGGGTGGGTCCATCAGCTGCGGCCGCCGAGGCCGCAGAACGGGCACTCGTGCGCCCGGAGAGATCACAGGGAGTGAACATGTCCGAGCTTCCCCCGCCGATCACGCCTTACCTCGAGCCTGCGGCGAAGGAGCTGTGCGAGGCGACCGATCCGCATCCGCGGATCTACGAGGTCCCGCCGGAGCAGGGCCGGGACATCCTGCTGGGCCTGCAGACCGGGCCGGACGTGCCGCGACCGGAGGTCGACGAGGAGTGGGTGGAGGTGGACGCCGGTGAATGGGGCACCGTCCGCACCCGCATCATCCGCCCGAAAGGGGCCGAGGGCGCGCTGCCCGTCGTGTTCTACATCCACGGCGCCGGCTGGGTGTTCGGCGACGACAAGACCCACGACCGGCTCTTTCGCGAACTCGCCGTCGGCGCCGGGGCCGCGGGGGTCTTCCCCGTCTACGACCGCGCGCCGGAGGCGAAGTACCCGACCCAGGTCGAGCAGAACTACGCGGTCGGCCGGTGGGTGCTCGAGCACGGTGCGGAGCACGGCCTGGACACTTCCCGGATCGCCGTGACCGGCGAATCGGTCGGCGGCTGCATGTCCGCCGTCTTCGCGCTGATGAACAAGGAGCGCGGCGGCATCGACCTCAAGGCCCAGGTGCTGCTCTACCCGGTGACCAACGCCGACTTCGACACCCCGTCCTACCTGCAGTTCGCCGAGGGCTACTACCTCACCCGCGACGGCATGAAGTGGTTCTGGGACGCCTACACCACCGACCCCGCCCAGCGCGCCGAGCACCACGCCTCACCCCTGCAGGCCACCCTCGAACAGCTCAAGGGCCTGCCGACCACCCTCGTCATCACCGACGAGGCCGACGTCCTGCGCGACGAGGGCGAGCAGTACGCCAACAAGCTCCGCGAGGCCGGCGTCGACGTCACCTCCGTCCGCGTGGCCGGCATGGTCCACGACTTCCTCCTCCTGGACAGCCTCCGCGACACCCGCGCCGCCAACGTCGCCCGGAAGCTCGCCGTCGACGCCCTCACGACAGCGCTCCACAGCGAGTAACCGATCGATCTCCCCCGGGACGTCGCTCGCGCCGACCGGCCGCGAGAGCGAGTCGGCCCGGTGGTCCTGCTTCCTCCCGTGCGCGGGACACGGCCGACGGCGGTGTCCCGCGCACGGGCCTCGGGGGTCAGCGGAAGCCGGCCGCCTTCATGATCTTGATGGTGCCGGTCAGCAGGGTCGCCCAGGCCCGGGGGCTGATCCGGGCGGGCGGGTAGAAGCCCTGGAGGCGCTGGTGGGCGACGGTCTGGGCCTCGGTGTACTTGAGGATGCCCTCGGCGCCGTGGCGGCGGCCGAGTCCGGAGTCGCCCATGCCGCCCATCGGCGCGTCGACGCTTCCCCAGGCTGCGGCGAAGGCCTCGTTGACATTGACGGTCCCGGCGTGGACGCGGGCGGCGACCGCCCGGCCGAGGGCCCCGTTGCGGGTCCAGACGCTCGCGTTGAGGCCGTAGGGCGTGGCGTTGGCCCGCGCGATCGCCTCCTCGACGTGGCGGAAGGCGTAGATCGAGACGACCGGGCCGAAGGTCTCCTGGTCGTGGACCGTCATGTCGGGGGTGACGTCGGTGAGGATCGTCGGCTCGTAGAAGAGCGGGCCGAGGTCGGGGCGGGCCCGGCCGCCGGCGAGGACGGTGGCGCCCTTGGCGAGGGCGTCGTCGACGTGCTCGGTGACGGTCTTCAGCTGCGACGGGGTGGTCAGGGAGCCGACGTCGACGCCGTAGTCGTACGCGGCGCCGATCTTGAGCTTCTTCGTGCGGGCGACGAAGGCCTCGACGAACCTGTCGCGGATCGACTCCGCCACGTACAGGCGCTCGACGGAGACGCACAGCTGCCCGGCCGAGGGGAAGCACGCGTTGACCGCGCCGGCTGCGGCCTTCTCGATGTCCGCGTCCTCCAGGACGATCATCGGGTTCTTGCCGCCGAGCTCCAGGGAGGCCCCGATCAGGCGGCGACCCGCGTCGCTCGCGATCTGCCGACCGCTGGCGGTGGAGCCGGTGAACATCATGTAGTCGGCGTTGTCCATCAGCGCGCCGCCGATGGAACTGCCGCGGCCGACCACGATCTGCCACACGTCGGTCGGCAGTCCCGCCTCGTACATGAGGTCGAGCGACCACAGCGCGGTCAGCGCGGTCTGCGTGTCGGGCTTCTGCACGACGGCGTTGCCCGCCATGAGCGCGGCGATGGCGTCGCTGGCGGCCATGCTCAGCGGGTAGTTCCACGGCGAGATCACCGTGACGACGCCTTTGGGGTGGCGCAGCTCGGTGGTGCGGGTGAGCAGCGGGATCGCGCCGCGGCGGCGCTTGGGGCTCAGGTGCTTGGCAGCGGTGCGCGCGTAGTAGCGGGAGACGATGCCGATGTCGAGGACTTCGAGGAACGCGTCGCGGCGGGTCTTGCCGTTCTCGGCCTGCATGAGGTCGAGGACCTCCTCCTGGCGGGCCAGGACGAGGTCGTGGAAGCGCAGCAGGATCCGCTTGCGTTCCGCGATGGGCACGGCGGCCCAGGTGGCCTGGGCGGCCCGGGCGCGGACGAACGCCTCCTCGACGTCGTCGGGGGTGGAGACCCGGAAGTCGCCGAGGAGGGTGCCGGAGTAGGGGGCGCTGGTGGTGACCCGGGTCGCGTCCGCTGCGGCCGTGACTCGCGAGGTCAGTCGCTTGAGGAGAGCCGGGGTGATGGTGGCGGGCAGGGCCCGGCCGCCGGTGGCGGTGGGGCGAGCGGCGTGGGTGCTGGCCATGGCGAGTGCTCCTTACTCGAACCGGCGCGGGACCGAGGTGGGCACCGGCATATGGAGGGCGAGCTGGCCTTCGGTCATCACGTCGAACTGGACGGTCCGCATCGGCCGCAGGGAGCGCAGGTCGTCGGACATCCGGCCCTCGCCGAGCTGGAGATCGACGCCGCGCGGGGAACGCGTCGTCCCGGAGTTCAGCACGTTGGTCTGGCTCAGGGTGGAGTGCCAGGTGCCGTTGATCTGCGTGTAGGAGGTGAGGGAGCTGACGCGGTCGCCGCTGGCGTGGGCGGTCTGCTTCGGGGTGGGCGCCTGGAGGGCAAGATCGAGGCCGCCGGCGTCGTTGGCGACGCGGGCGGTGGTGCGGTGGTCGCCGATCTCGACGTCGAGTCCGGTGACCCACTTGGGGAAGCCGTAGCCGTCGTGACCGCGGACCTGGGCGATCTCGGTGCTGACCGGCAGGGACAGCACGTAGGAGTCGAGGTGCTCGTTCTTCAGTCCGGTGACGAGGTCGAAGAACCCGAGCCTCCCGTGGCGCGCGGGCTTCACCGCGATGCCGACGGCGGCTTCGGTGTAGAAGTCGATGTCGCAGACGTCGTAGCGGAAGAACATCACCGAGACCAGGCCCAGGCCCGGGGCGATCTCCAACGGCCTGAGCTCCCTCGGCAACCGGCTCCGGATCGCGCGGGAGGGCGCGAGCATGGTGATCCGGGCGGTCGAGATCGCGTAGTAGAAGTTCGGGGTGAGGGTCGGGCCGATCGGCGAGTCGACCTTGGTCTTGGGCAGCTGCCGGAAGAACTCCACACCGCCGACCCGGGGGTCGCGCGCGATCGCGTCCAGATCCGGGTCCATCCGGTACCGGTCGTACAGACCCCCCTTGGGGACCGTGACCGCACGGCCACCCAGGTCCACCTTGACGGTGCCGTGGTTCTGCGCCGAAGACATGTCCCGGCTCCCCACTAGTCATGTAAGCGGTGTACACATCACTATAGGATGCGATGTGAGCACCGTCAACAAGTGCGTGCGGGGTTTCTGCGCAACCCGGGCCCCCGGAGGAACACCCGATCCGCCGCACCGCCGCCCAGGGCCTGGAGAAGTGGCGGGTCCTGCACGCCGTCCGCCCGATGGACCCGCAGCGCGGTCCGATGAGGCGGTCGGTCCCGATCGTGACGGGTCCGCCGCCGATGACGAGGAAGTCGGCGTTGACGAAGGTGCGGTCGCCGATGACGAGGCGCGTCCCGTGGTCGATGCCGATGGGGGCCGGAAGTCGATGCCCTCGCCGGCGGGCGAACGTCTGCCCGGGCTGCGGCGGGGCGTGGCCCCCTTTCGGCGGCGTTCCGGGTCGGGACGCCGGGCTACTTGTCGAGGACGCCCACGGCGTGGGCGATGACGAGCAGGGAGGTGATGAGCGCGGCGATGCTCTCGATCGCCATCAGGGCCTTGGCCCGGGTGGACAGCGGCATGGTGTCGGTGGGGCTGAAGGCGGTGGAGTTGGTCACCGAGACGTACAGGTAGTCCATCAGGGTGGGCACCCAGTCGCTGGTGCGGGAGGAGCCGTCGGCGACCTCCTCGATGGCGTCGTCGTTCTCGTCCTGGGAGAACCGGAAGTCGGCGAGCGGCAGTTCGGAGCGTTCCGCCTGGGTGCGCATCACCGGGCCGCCGCGGTCGAGCTCCCAGAACGCCAGGCCGAAGACGATGATGCCGGTGGCCCACACCTGGAGCGCGGCGAGCAGCAGCGGGCCGCCCTGCTGGGCCTTGCTGGTGACCATGGCGTTGACCAGCAGGCCGAGCGAGACGAGGTTGCTGATGCCGATGAGGGCGACCAGGGTCAGCGACACGATCCGGGAGAAGCGGTTCTGCCGGGTCATCCGGCGCGGGTTGACCGCGATCAGCGGGACCAGCAGCAGCAGTTCCAGGCCGGGCAGGACGAAGCGCGGGACGAACAGCAGCTGCTCCGGCAGCACCAGGTAGAGCAGCACGGCCGTCAGGGTGGCGAGCACCGCGGGCAGCCGGGCCTCGCCGCGCCGCTCGTGGCGCGGGAAGCGCTGCAGCGCCTTGACGCGGTGGTCGTTGACGCGCCGTTGCTTCGCAGGGTCCATGGACGGGTCCTCCGGGTCGGAGCGGGTGGCACAGCGCCTGCCCGTTCGTCCCGTTCCCACTCCCCGGGCGCCGGTCGGCCCGGGCCCCCACCGGCATGGGCGCGGCCGGGCCGGGCAACCGGGGGCGGAGGGCGACACGGGCCGCGGACGGCTCCCGCCCGCGGCCCCCGGGCGGACGGAGAATCGGCGGCGGGGGCGGCACGATCCGGTACGACGAGCGAAAGGACCCCCGTGGACGACTCTGCGCAGTCCGGAGGCGGCCCCGGCCGTGACGAGAGCCCGCAGGAGCGGGCGGACCGGCAGTGGGACGAGATGCTGCAGGAGGTGCGGGTCGCGCAGACCGGGGCGCAGATCCTGTTCGGCTTCCTGCTGAGCGTGGCCTTCACCCCGCGCTTCGCCTCGCTCGACGGCTTCGACAAGGGCCTGTACACGGTCACCGTCGTCCTGGGCGCCTGCGCGACCGCCTCGCTGATCGCGCCGGTCTCCTTCCACCGGCTGCTGGCCGGGCACGACCTGAAGCCGGTGCTGGTGCGCACCGGCTCCCGCCTGATCGGGCTGGGCCTGACGCTGCTCGCCCTCACCATCGGCTGCGCCCTGTTGCTGCTGCTGCGCACCGCGACCGGCAACGCCGCACTCGCCGCGACGGTGTCGGCCTGCGCCGTCGCCTACTTCGCGGTCACCTGGCTGGTGCTGCCGTTCCTGCTGCTGCGCCACGAGGAGCGCCGCCAGGAGGAGCACCGCGACGAGGAGGACCGCCACGGGCAGCGCGGCCGCGGCGGGCGGTGAACGGCCGCAGCCCCCGCAGCCGGGCGGGACTGCGGGGGCCGGGCGACTGCGGGGCGCCGGGCGGTGGTCACTTCGCGGCGCTGGGCACCTTCAGCGGGTCGCGGGTGGCGGTCTCCTTGGCCGCCGCCAGGCGCTCGCCGAGTTCGAGGAGGCGGTTGCGCCCCATGGCCTTGCGGACCTCGGGGAACCAGTCCCGCTCCTCCTCCTCGACGTGGTGGCGGACGTTCTCCATCAGTACCGTCATCTTGGCGTCGAACCGCTCGTCCTGCGGGTCGAGGCCGGCCAGTTCGGCCAGCATCCACACCACGACGTGGTGTTCCTCGACGCTCTCCAGCACGTGGTCGGCGGTCTCCGGGGCGGCTTCGCGTGCGGCCGGGTAGAAGACCTCCTCCTCGATGACGGCGTGGACGGTCAGCTCCTCGATCACCTGGTCGGCGATCCGGCGCTTGGTCTCGAAGGCCCGGTCACCGGCCTTCTCGAACTCCTTGAAGAGCTTCTCGACCGTCTTGTGGTCTTCCTTCAGCAGCACGATCGCGTCCATCGGGCCTCCTGGTCCGGGATGGGGTGGGACGGCCCTCGGCTACCCGGAACGGGCCGGGGCAACCGGGTTCGTTTCGCGGCGGGGCGGTCGGGCAGCCGCGTGGGCGTCCCGGCGCCCCCGCGCCGGCACTCACGGCCACGGTCACGGCGGAGGAGGTCCGATGAAGGCGGCAGCGGTGGTGTACAAGCCGGTCGGCATGGTGGTGGGGGCGCTGGGCGGGGTGCTGGCCGGGGCGGTGTTCAAGCGGGTGTGGCAGCGGGTCGCGCACGAGGACGACGCGCCGGACGCGACCGACGAGGAGCGCGGCTGGCGGGAGGTGCTGCTGGCCGCCGCGCTCCAGGGCGCGGTGTTCGCCCTGGTGAAGGCGGCCCTGGACCGGTCGGGCGCGGTCGCCTGGCGGCGGGTGACGGGCGTGTGGCCCACCGGCCGGGGTTGAGCGCGCCGACCGGGTTCACCCGGTCGGCGCGGTGTGGCCGTGCTGGTCGGGGGTAGCCGCCCGGTGTCCCGACGGAGTGCAGGAGAGGAGCAGCCATGACCACGCAGGACGGCAAGGACCGGGCCGCCGAGGAGGCGCCCGGGGAGAGCGTGCGCGAGCGTTCGGCCGAGGAGCGCGAGATCACCGCGCCGACCCCGGCCGACGTACGGGCCAAGGCCCGGACCGGGGGCGACGAGGAGCCCGAGCCCCCGGCGGCGGACACCCAGGCCCCCTGACGCCCGCCGCAGTGCTGCCCTGACTCCCGCCGCCCCGGTCCGCGCGGCGGGGGTCAGGGCGTGTCCGGCGGCGGGGTGAGGAGGGCCGAGAGGAGTTCGGCGATGGTGGGCCCGGCGTCGGCGGGATGGCGCAGTTGGCCGTCGATGACGTGGTAGTGGTTGGTGCGGCCGTGGCGCTCGTGGGAGAGGTACCCGGCTTCCTCCAGGTCGGAGATGATGCGCTGCACGGCCCGTTCGGTGAGCAGGCAGCGGGTGGCTATGTCGCGGACCCGGATGCCCGGGTCGCGGTAGATCTGGATCAGGACCCTGGCGTGGTTGGTCAGGAAGGTCCACTGGCGGCTGGGTTCGGCAGTTCTCTCCACCCCCCCAGGATATGTACTGCAGTTCACGACTTGTAACTCATGACATAATTTTCGTGTATTCATTGACGCATGTCGTGTGTGCAGGGACAGTGGAACGTGCCGGCTCCCCCGCACCGGCCGCTTGGAGGCGATGTCGTGGAGGTCCCGACCCGGGCCCGGCTGGAGCACCTCACCGAGGTCCTGACGGCCGGCAGCGGCGCCGTCGAAACCCTGCCGCCGCAACTGCGGTACGCGATCACCGGGGTGAGCGCCTACCTGACGGCCCTCGACGAGGGCGCCCCGGCCACCGGCCACCTGCACGGCAACGCCCTGGCGCTGTGGGAGACCCTGCGCGCGGCGGTCGACTCCCCCGCCCTGCCCCCGCCCCGGACCGCCCCCGCAGGCGCTGCACGGTGACGGGGCGCCGCGGGCGGGCGGTCGTGGTGCGCACCCCCGACCTGCGGATCGAGACCCGCCGCACCGGCGGCACCGTCCGGTGCGCACTGATCGGTGCCCTGCACCAGGACAACCAGCAGGTGTTCGCGCTGGCCCTGCGGGACGGCCTGCGGAAGCGCCCGGCCAGGCTGTCGGTGGACCTGCGGGCGGTGGACCTGTTCACCTCGTCCGCCCTGAACACCCTGCTGCGCACCGGGTACGAGGCCCGCGCCCTCGGGGTGGCGCTGGCCCTGGACTCCCCCTCGCACTGCGTGCGCCGGTTCCTGGAGGTCACCCGGTCCGCGCCGTACCTGCCGGTCGAGGACAGCGCCCCGGCCCGGGCCCGGCGGCGCGCACCGCGAAGACCCCCGGGAACGCCGAGGGCCGACCGGGTTCCGGTCGGCCCTTCGCGTGGCGGCGCCCTCAGGCGGCCCTGGGCATGAGCAGGGCCCTCGGTCAGGCGGCCCTGGGCATGACCTCCTCGGAGGAGCGGCGCACCAGCAGGGCGCGCCGCTCGTCCTCGGTCAGGCCGCCCCAGACGCCGTAGGGCTCGCGGGTGGCGAGGGCGTGCCGTCGGCACTCCAGGCGGACGGGGCAGCCGGCGCAGACCCGCTTGGCGGCCTCCTCGCGCTGCCTGGCCTCGGCGCGGCCCTCGTTCGCGGGGCGGAAGAAGACCTCGCTGCCGACGGTGCGGCAGGAGCCTTCGAGCTGCCAGTCCCAGTGGTGCGTCTGAGCGCCGGGGAGACGGGAGACCATGGTCACGGCGGTGCCTTCCGAACGGAGGGAATCGAACAACCGCCGTCTAACCGCCCCGTCGCAGGTCATGCACCCCGGCTGCCTCCGTTCCGGACCAACGGCCCGGATCAGCGGCCGGAGTCGGTGGGGGCGTCCTCGAGGCCGCCCTCGGCGTCCTTCAGGGCGGGCAGCACCCGCGTCCGGTAGGCCTCGAAGAAGGCGTCCTGGTCCGGGCCGATCTGCCCGACGTACACCTCGTCGAAGCCGGCCCGCGGGTAGGCGCGGACCGCCGCGAGGTGCGCGTCGACGTCGTCGCCGCAGACCACCACGTCGGCGACCATCTCGCGGGTGACGAGGGAGCTGGCCTGCTCGAAGTGGGCCGGGGTGGGGAGCAGTTGGGCGAGTTCGCCGGGGAGCAGTTCGGTGGGCCAGCGGCGGTGCACCTCGTCGATCGCCGCCTCCCGGTCGGCGCTCCAGCAGACCTTCAGCCCGCCGACCACCTTGCCGGTGCCGCCCGCGTCGCGGAAGGCGGCGACCAGGTCGGCGTCGGGCTGCATGGTGACGAAGCCGTCGCCGATCCGGGCGGCCGTGGCGGCGGCCTTGGGGCCGAACCCGGAGACCAGGATCGGCAGCCGGCCGCGGGGCGCGGTGTAGAGACGGGCGTTGTCGACGGTGTAGTTCGGGCCGCGGTGGCTGACCTGGCGGCCGGTGAACAGCTCGCGCATCACCTCGACGGCCTCCTCCAGCATCTCGGCGCGCTCCTCGAAGGAGGGCCACCGGTCGCCGAGGACGTGCTCGTTGAGCGCCTCGCCGGTGCCCACGCCGAGGGTGAAGCGGCCGTCCAGCAGGACGCTGGAGGTGGCCGCGGCCTGGGCGGTGACCGCCGGGTGCAGGCGGACGGTGGGGCAGGTCACCAGGGTGGTGACGGGCAGGTCGACGGTCTGCGAGAGCGCGCCGATCACCGACCAGACGAAGGCGCTGTTGCCCTGCGCCTCGTTCCACGGGTGGAAGTGGTCGGAGATCGCCAGCCGGGTGAACCCGGCCTCCCGGGCCCGTTCGGCCTGGCGGATCAGCTCCTGCGGGGTGAACTCCTCGCAGGACAGGAAGTACCCGTACTCGGTCATCACTGCTCCTCGTCTCGGTTCGTCCCGACCTCCGGCGGCACCGTCTCCCCCTCGGGCCACTTGCGGGTGTCGCGCGGCGGCACGTACGGCTCCTCGTCGGGCGGCAGTCCGCCCTCGACGGCCCGCTCGCGGGCGAGCTCGGCGTCGAACTCCAGGCCCAGCAGGATCGCCAGGTTGGACAGCCACAGCCACACCAGGAAGACGATCACCCCGGCGAGGGTGCCGTAGGTGCGGTTGTAGGAAGCGAAGTTGGCGACGTACGCGGCGAACCCGCCGGAGAGCAGCAGCCAGAGCAGGACGGCCAGCAGGCTGCCCGGGGAGACCCAGCGCCAGCCGCGTCCGCGCACGTTGGGGGCCGCCCAGTACAGCACTGCGATCATGACGCAGACCAGCAGCACCAGGACCGGCCACTTGGCGATCGACCAGACCGTCACGGCGGTGGCGCCCAGCCCGAGGACGTCTCCGGCGCGCTGGGCCACCGGGCCGGTGAAGACCACGATCACGGCGCTGGCCAGCAGCAGCACCATCATCAGCAGGGTCAGGCCGACCCGCAGCGGGGTGAGCTTCCACACCGGGCGGCCCTCGCGGATGTCGTAGACCGCGTTGGAGGCCCGGATGAACGCGGCGACGTAGCCCGAGGCCGACCACAGCGCGCCCAGCAGGCCGATCACGGCCAGCACCCCGCTGGTGCCGCGCCCGTCCTGGAGTTGCTCGACGGTGGAGCGCAGCGCGTCCCGGGCCGGGCCGGGGGCGAGCTGCTGCAGGTTGTCCAGCACCGTGTCGGTCGCCGAGCGCCCGAGCAGCCCGAGCACGGAGACCAGCACCAGCAGCGCCGGGAAGACCGCCAGCACCCCGTAGTAGGTCAACGCGGCGGCCCGGTCCGGCAGCTCGTCGTCCAGGAACTCCTTCGCGGTGCGCCGCAGCACCGCGAGCCAGCCGCGGGCCGGCACGTCCTGCGGCCCCTCCGGGGCGAGGCTGCTCCCGGCCCGGCGGCGCCCGTCCTGCTCCTGCTGTTCCTGCTGTTCCTGCCGCGACACCCGCGTCCCCTCCCGTTCGTCCTGGTGGTCGTCCTGCCGTCCGTACGCGCTCATCCGGCCCGGACCGCCTCGATCACGAAGCCGCTGTTCGGCCGGGCGATCATCCGGCCGAGCGGGACGGACAGGTCCTGCGCGGGCAGCACGTACTCCAGCCGGGCCACGCGCACCGACAGGTCCTCCAGCAGCCCGACCACCACGGCCTCGCCCGGGCAACGGTGCCCGGTGGCCGGGTCGCCGCCGCCCTGCGGGACCAACTGCCCGACGTCCTCCGGGCGTTCGAGGAAGCGCTCGGGGCGGAAGGCGTACGGGTCGGGCCACAGCTCCGGGTCGTGGTTCTGCCCGTACAGGTCGAGCAGCACGGTGGTGCCCGCGGCGATCGGCTCGCCCCGGTGGGTCAGGTCGGCGGCGGCCCGGCCGCCGACGAACGGGGCGAACGGGTAGAAGCGGCGCACCTCCTGGGCGAAGGCCCGCGCGTAGGCCGGGTCGCCGGTGGCCAGCGCCTCGCGGGTCTGCGGCCAGCGGTGGGTGGCGTGGGCGGCGAAGGCGACGAACCAGCAGACCGCGACGGTGGGGCGGACCAGGTTGAGCACCTCGACGGCCGCGACCCGGGGCTCCAGCAGCTCGCCGTCCGCGTCCCGGTGCAGCGCCACCCGCTCGACCGGGCAGTCGGCCGGGAGCGGGGCGCTGCCGTCCCGCACCCCCTCGACGATCCCGGCGATCCAGGCCTCCCGGCGGCGCCGGGCCAGCCGTCCGCGCCAGTGCCGCGGGCCGGGGGTGGCGAAGCCGTCGACCATCGCGACCAGGTCCGCGGCGAGCGGGCCGACGCCGTCCGCGGGCAGCGGCAGGCCCGCCCAGCGGCGGACGCCCTCGGTGAGGACCTCGGCCGCCGCGTCCAGCAGCACCACCCGGGGCCGCCCCGCCCAGTCGTCCACCGCGGCGTCCCACGCCGCGCCGACCTCGTCGACCAGGGCGCGGACCCGGACCGGGTCGGCCAGCAGCGACAGGAACATCGCCTTGCGCAGCCGGTGCACCGGGCCGTCCAGGGAGTGCACGGCGCCGTGTCCGAAGAGCGTGCTCCTCACCGGCTCGGGCAGCGCGCCCGCGCGGGTGACGTGCCGTTCGTCGTAGAAGAAGCGGACGGCCTCCGGCCCGTGCAGGGCGACCGCGGGGCGGCCCGCCAGCCTGGTCCGGACCACCGAGCCGGGGTGGCGTCGGCGCAGGTCGGGCAGCCACGCGTAGCCGCGCGCCAGCAGTGGGAGGGTACTGTCCCACCGGGGGTGGTGTCGTCGGTCCATGGCCGTCGGCTGCCCCGGCCCGGGAATCGGAAACGACCTCCGTCCGGCCCGTCACCCGGACGGCAGCGCTGGTCGGGGGCCCGGCGGGGGCGGGGGCGGCTCAGTCCGGCCGGTCGGCGAGCAGGTAGCCGGCGGTGCCGGTGAGGCGCAGCAGGCGGTCCAGGTGGGCGGGGCGGCGGTCGAGCCGCAGGCGGCCCCCGGCCGCGTCGACGTCCCGGCGGATCTGGAGCAGCGCGGACAGGCCCATCGAGTCGCACAGCGACATGCCCGCGCAGTCCAGCCGCAGCACCTCGACCGGCGGCCGGGCGGCGAGCCGGACGGTCACCGCCCGGACGAGCTCCTCGCAGCTCTCGTGGTCGAGCTCGCCCTCCACCGGGACGGTGACCGTACGGGGCCCGGACCCCGGCGCGGGCTCAGCACCGGGCCCGGGCGCGGGGCGGGCGCTCACGCGGCGCCACCCGCCGACAGGGCGGCCGTCAGGACGGCGACGCTGCGCGGCAGGTCGCGCAACTGCTCGCGCAGCACGGTCAGCGCGAAGGCCAGCAGGGCGTCCGGGACGCCGCGGGCCTCCAGGACCTCCCTGGTCCAGTCGGTGAACGCGGTGAACAGCTCCGGGTCGCCGGTGTAGAGGGTGACGGCCAGGTGCTCGACGATGTGGCCCAGGTCGTCGAGGGTGTGCGCGCGCTGGAGCGGGGTGTAGGAGCGGGCGGCCGGGTGCTCCCGCTCCAGGGCCGCCATCACGGCGCCCACCAGCTCGCGGGAGCTCCGGCTGACCAGGGTGTACTCCTGGTCAGCGAGGTGCGGGAGGTCGTCGACCGGCTGGTGCGGGGTGGTGGGCAGCGGCAGCCCCCGGGCGAGGCGCTCGGCCGCGGCGCGGGCGTCCGGTGCCCAGGCGTCGGCCCCGAGCAGCCGGGCGTACCGGCCGTCCGGGCCGAACGCGGCGCCCCCGGCGATCACCGGCACGCCCGCGGCCTGGGCGGCGGTGACGGCCGCGTGCGCGGCGGGCAGCCGGGTCGACAGCGAGGCGGACAGGGCCAGCGCGTCGGGGGCGGTGCGGTGCAGGTGGGCGATCAGGTGGGGGGTGGGGCACTGGGCGCCGAGGTGGTCCACCCGCCAGCCGCGCAGCACCAGCACCTCGGTCAGCAGCCGGGCCGGGAAGGCGTGCCACTCGCCGTCGACGCAGGCCACCGCGATCCGGCCGCGGTCCGGCCGGCGGGCCGCGACGGCGGCGAACGCGGGATGGCCCGCGACCAGCGCCACCACCCGCTCGTTGACGGCGGTGGCGGCGTGCTCCTGGATCACGGTCAGCCGGTCGGCCGCCCACTCCCGGCCGACCCGCGCCTGCAACCCGCCGATCACGTCGATCAGCAGCGCCTCCGGCTCCAGGCCCGCCTCCAGCGCCCCCGTCGCCAGGGCCGCGGCCCTGGCCTGGTCACCGCCGGTGACGGCCTCCCAGAGCTGCTCGGTGAGGGCGGGCACCGGCACGGGCACGGGCGCTGCGGGGGCGGGCGCCGCCGGGGTCGGGGCCGAAAGCGGAGCGGTCCCGACCCGGGTCACAGCTGGAGCGGGCGCAGCCGATGCGGGGGCGGGCGGAGCCACCACCGGGGCGGGCCCGGCCCCTGGCGCCCCCTGGGCCGGGAGCGGCGCGGTTCCACCCCGGACGGCGGCCCGGGGCGCTGCGGCGGGGGCGAGGGGTGGGGTGTCGGTGCTCATGTCGTGTCTCCTCGCCGTTCGGCGACCACGGGCAGGTGGCCGTGCGGGGGTGCGGCGATGACCATGACCGCCATGTCGTCGTGCCGACCGCCGCGCAGCCACTGCGCGGCGAGCATCTGGACGCGCTCCACGATCGCCTCCGCGGGCAGGCCCGCGCACTGGGCGAGGGCCTGGCGGAGCCGGTGCTCGCCGAACTGTTCGCGGCCGGTGGGGCCGCCCATGGCCTCGGTGATGCCGTCGCTGTAGAGGACGCACGCCTCGCCGGGTTCGAGCAGGACGGTGTCGGTGCGGGTGGTGGCCTCCGGCAGGACGCCGACGATGGTGCCGAGGGTGGTGGAGTCGGTGACCCGGCCGTCGGCCCTGAGCACCAGCGGCGCGGGGTGCCCGGCGGCCGACAGCCGGACCCGGACCCGGTCGTCCTCGCGGCGCACCGAGGCGAGGACCAGGCTGACGAAGCGGGTGTGGTGGGAGGTGAGCAACGCCCGGTTGAGCAGGCTCAGCACCCGCCCGTGGTCGTCGGCGAGCGGCAGCAGCGCGTGCAGCGTGTTGCGGACCTTGCCGGTCATCACGGCGGCCTCCAGGCCCTTGCCGCTGACGTCGCCGAGCAGGGCGAGCGTCTCGCCGCCCGGCTCGGCGGCGGGGTGGACGTCGTAGAAGTCGCCGCCGATCCGGTCGCGGTCGACGGAGGCCCGGTAGCCGCCCGCGTAGTCCACCCCGTCGAGGTGTTCGAGCCGGGGCGGGAGGAGTTCGCGCATCAGCAGGTCGGTGACGGCGGCCTGCTCGGAGTACATGACGGCTGCGGAGACGGCCGCGCCAGCCCGGGTGGCGAACAGCCGGGCGAAGGCCTCCTCCTCGGTGGCGAACGGGCCGCGGCCCGCCGCGCGCAGCAGCACCAGCGCCCCGGCGGGGACGCCGTGCCCGGGCAGCGGGGTGACCAGCACCGAGCCGACCCGGCCGAACCCGGCGGGCCGCAGCCAGTGCGGGACGGCGTCCGGGTCGATCCAGCGCGAGGGCACCGGCGGGAAGCCCTGCAGCGCCTCGGCCAGGCCGGGCACCTCCGCGGGGTCGGCCCGCACCTGGACGTGCGCCGGGTCGCCGCCGCGCAGGCAGGTGACCAGGCGCAGGGCCCGTCCGCCGGGGGCGACCACCACGGCGGCGTCGGCCAGGTGCAGCGCGGCCTGGCGGGCGACCGTCTCCAGGATCCGGTCGACGTTCAGCGAGGAGAGCAGCAGGCCGGACAGCCGGGTCAGCAGTTCCCAGTCGCAGGCGCCGTCCGCGGCGGCCCGCGGCAGCAGGCCCGGGCAGCCCTCGGGGGTGACCAGCCACCACACCGTGCTGCCGTCGGACCGGGGCGCGGGGTGCGCCTCGACCGGGCCCGCGACGGGGTGGGCGTGCCGGACGGGGCCCGGCCGGGCGCCGTCGGCCGCGAGGTCCAGGTGGGCCCGGCGCAGCCAGGGCGGCACGCCCTCGCCGGCCGGATCGGCCAGCAGGCGGCGGGCGCTGGGGCTGGAGTGCAGCAGGGCGCCGTCGGGGCCGAGCACCACCACCGGGTAGGGGGCGGCGTCGAGGAACTCCCGGCCGGTGGTGGCCGCGGGGGAAGAAGATGCCATCGTTCGGGCCCTGACGGGTCCTCACCTCGCAATTCGGTTTCCGCCGCCCGGTCGGGCCCGTGGGCCACCGCAGTCGGCGGGTTTGGCGCGAACTGCCGGTTCCCGCGGGCGGGTCCGACGGGCCGCACCCGAACCGCCATGGTACCGCCGACCGCGGGGAACCCTGCCGCAGGTAGGTCCGGGAACGGCCCGCGGCAGGTCAGGCCAGCAGGCGGGCGAGGTCGAGGTCGAGGTCGAGGTGGGCGGACTCGCTGCCGGGGGGCACCTGGGCGAAGGTGTCGGCGAGGAACGCGTCGACGGTCTCGGCAGGGGCGCTGATCACCGCGCGGTCGCCGCGGCTGCCGAGGGTGACCAGGACCTTGCCGCCCGGGCCCGGGGCGACCCGCACGTCGCCCTCGCCGCTGGGGGTGCGGCGGCCCTCGGCGAGCAGGTCGCGGCCGAACCACCAGACGATGTCCTGGTCGCCGGGGCGGCGGGGCGGGAAGGCCAGCCCGACGCCGTAGGGCAGGGCCGGGTCGAAGCGCAGTTGTCCCGCGACCGGGGTGTGGGGGTAGGGGCTCTCCGGGAGGGTGACGGAGATCGGCCTGGACACGGCGACGGGCATGTGGGGTCCCCTGTTCCTGATGCGTGCTGGTGTGCCGGTGGCGTGCCTGCGGGGGCGGCCCGGCCCGGGTGCGGGACCGAACGGCCGGGGCTGCGTCCGCGCGGCTACCCGACCGCGCGCGGTCCACGCGGGAGTTGCCAAACCGTTATCCGGGGGCGCGGGCGGGTTTCCGGCCGGCAGCGTCGGGCAGCCGAGGGACGGTCGGCGTTCGCCGACCGTCCCCGACGTGGAGAGGAACGACGATGGACATCGCCACCGGCAGCCCGCTGGACGCGACCGACCGCGACACCGCCGGGGAGGCACTGCAGGGCGCCCTGGTCGATCTCGTGGACCTGTCGCTGATCGGCAAGCAGGCGCACTGGAACCTGTACGGCCCCCGGTTCCGCTCCGTCCACCTGCAGTTGGACGAGGTGGTGGCCACCGCCCGCGACTTCGCCGACCAGGTGGCGGAGCGGGCGGCCGCGATCGGCGTCAGCCCGGACGGGCGGGCCGCGACCGTCGCGGCGGGCGGCCTGCCCGGAGTACCCTCGGGCTGGCAGGCCGACACCGCGGTCGTCGAGCAGTTGGTGGGGGCGCTCGCGGCGGTGGTCGGCCGGATGCGTGAACGGATCGCGAAGACCGGCGAAGCCGACCCCGTGACCCAGGACCTGCTGATCACGGTGACCGCGGCGCTCGAGAAGCACGCCTGGATGTTCCGGGCCGAGCACGTGGACCGACGCTGAGCTGCGGCTTTCCCGCTGCGGCACGGCGCCGAAAAATTCTTCGGCCGCCGCTGCATACCCCGTGCCGATCGGGGCAGACGGCGCGGGGGGGGGCCCCCCCCGCCGGGGGGGGGGGGGGGGGGCCGGGGGCGGGGGGGGGGCCCCCCCGGCCGGGGGGGGGGGGGGGGGGGGGGGGGGGGGGGGGGCGGCGCGGGCGGGGGGGGGGCCGCGGGGCGCCGGCGCGCGCCCCCCCCCCCCCCGCCCCCCCCCCCCCCCCCCCCCCCCCCCCCCCCGTCGTGCGACGGCCCGGCCCCCTTCCGTGGGGGTCTTGTTCTCAGTTGAGGAGAGCGCCTGATGGCGGTGGAGCGTGCGTCGGAACGGCTCGTGGAGCTGCTCACCCGGGACGATGCGGTGCAGGAGCAGTGGGTGGCGGCCGTGGCGGCGTCCCTCGGTGGCCGGATCAGCCGGGCCGAGCTGGAGCGCGAGCTGTCGGACCTGTACCAGGCCCTGCTGCAGGCCCTGGACAAGGGCGGCCTGGACTGGCAGGACGAGGCGTACTCGGAGGTGCGCGCCCTGCTGGTGGAGCTCTCCCGGAGCCGGGCCCGGCACGGCTTCACGCCGACCGAGACGGCCGTCAGCGTCTTCGCGGGCAAGGACGTGCTGGAGCCCACCGCGGGCAGCAGCGCCGAGGACATCACGGCCTACCTCCAGCTGGCCCGGCTGTTCGACGCGCTGGGCCTGTTCACCATCGAGGCGTACGCCCGCACCCGGGAGGAGATCATCAGCGCCCAGGCCGAGCAGTTGCTCGAACTGTCGACGCCGGTGGTCAAGCTGTGGGAGGGCGTGGTCGCGGTGCCGCTGGTCGGCACCCTGGACTCGGCGCGCACCCAGGTGGTGATGGAGAAGCTGCTGCAGAGCCTGGTGGACTCGGAGTCCGAGCACGCCATCATCGACATCACCGGCGTGCCCGCGGTGGACACCGAGGTCGCCCAGCACCTGCTGAAGACCGTGGTCGCCGCCCGGCTGATGGGCGCGGAGTGCACCATCTCCGGCATCCGGCCGCAGATCGCGCAGACCCTGGTCGCGCTCGGCGTGCAGTTCGGCGACATCGTCACCAAGGCGACCCTGCAGGACGCGCTGCGCCACGTCCTGCAGCAGAGCGGCACCGCGCTGCCCTCGGGCGGCACCCGGTGAGCGACCGCGTTCCCGTCCTGAAGCTCGGCCAGGTCCTGCTGGTCTCCATCCAGGTCGACCTGGAGGACCAGATCGTCCTGGACCTGCAGGACGACCTGGCCGAGCGGATCGTCGCCACCGGCGCGACCGGCGTGGTCATCGACATCACGGCGCTGGAGATCGTCGACTCCTTCGTGGGCCGGATGCTCGCCAACACCGCCGCGATCTCGCGCATGCTGGACGCCGAGACCGTGGTCGTCGGCATGCGCCCGGCGGTGGCGATCACCCTGGTCGAACTGGGCCTCTCGCTGGGCGGGGTGCGCACCGCGCTCACCCTGGAGAAGGGCCTGGCGCTGCTGGAGCGGGACCGTACCGCGCGTACGGGCCGGCCGTGACCGGGCCACGGGTGGTGGAGGACGAGCAGAGCGTGCCGATCGGCTCCAACGACGACGTGGTGCGGGCCCGGCAGACCGTCCGGACGTACGCCCAGCAGCGCGGGCTGTCGCTGGTCGACCAGACCAAGCTGGTCACCGCCGCCAGCGAACTCGCCCGCAACACGCTGGTGTACGGCGGCGGCGGCCTGATGCGCTGCGCCGTCGTCCGCAGCGGCGCCCGGGTGGGCGTGCAGGCGGTGTTCGAGGACAGCGGCCCCGGCATCCCCGACCTGGACCTCGCGCTGACCGACGGATGGACCTCCGGCGGCGGCCTGGGCCTGGGCCTGAGCGGGGCCCGGCGGCTGGTGGACGAGTTCGAGCTGCACAGCGAGCCCGGCTCCGGGACGACGGTGTCGGTGACCAAGTGGGCGCGGTGACCCCCGACCGGGCGGGCCCGGCGACCTCCGCCCCGACGGAGTGCGAGGACACCGTGTGGTTCCGGCACTCCGACTCGCTGCCCGCCGCCGCCCGCGGCGCCGCCCGGCAGCTCGCCCAACGGATCGGCCTGCTGCCCGAGCGGGTCGCCGAGGTGGCGCTCGCCGTCAGCGAGGCCGCCACCAACCTGCGTCGGCACGCCGTCGACGGGGCGATGGTGCTGCGGGTGGTGCGCACCGACACCGAGGCGGCGCTGGAGTTCCTCACCGTCGACAGCGGGCCGGGCATGGCGGACGTCCCCGCCGCGCTCGTCGACGGCTACTCCTCCGGCCCCACCCTGGGCATCGGCCTGGGCGCGGTGGCCCGCCTCGCCGACGCCTTCGACCTGCACTCGCTGCCCGGCCGGGGCACCGTGCTGACCGCCCGGTTCTGGAACCGCACCCCGGCCGGGCGGGCGGCCGCCGCGGCGGGCGAACCGGCCGCGGCCGGGCTGACCCGGCCGATGAGCGGGCAGGAGCTGTGCGGCGACGCCTGGGCGGTGCGCCCGGTCGGGCCGCTGCCGGGGCCCGCCCCGGCCGTGCCGCGGCCCGCGGGGGCGGCGCTGAACTGGTCGGTGCTGACCAACCAGGCACCCCCGCCGCCCGCCGCCGGGCCGGGCCGGACGGACGCCGGGTCCTTCCTGCTGCTGTTCTGCGACGGGCTGGGCCACGGCCCGCTCGCCGCCCGGGCCGCCTCGGACGCCGTCGCGGCCTTCCACCGCAGCCGCGCGCACCGGCCCGAGGACGTCCTGGCGGACCTGCACCGGGTGCTGCGCAGCGGGCGCGGCGGGGCGATCGCGGTCGCCCTGGTCGAGCCCGCCGCCGCCCGGTTGACGTTCTGCGGGGTCGGCAACGTCAGCGCCTTCGTGGTGGACACCGCCACCGGGACCCGCCGGTCGCTGCCCTCCTCCCCCGGCATCGTCGGCCACCAGCTGCCCACGCCGCACCCCGTCCGGCAGGACCTGCCGCCCGGCAGCGCGGTGGTGCTGCACTCGGACGGCCTGACCGACCGCTGGCGGGCCACCGACGTGCCCGGCCTGTTCTCCCACCTGCCCGTCACCGCGGCCGCGCTGCTGCTGCGCGAGGCGGGGGTGCGCCGGGACGACGCCGGCGTGGTGGTCGCGAAGGGCGCCTGGTGAACGAACCGAACGGCCCCGGACCCGACCGCACCGACGACCCCGGGCACGGGCCCGGGCACGACCGCACCGACCACCCCGTGGACGACCGTACGAGCGAGGAGGCCGCCGACCGGGCCGCCGGGCAACCGGCCGTGCACCTGGGCGTCGCGCCCGTGCTCACCGCCCAGGACACCTTCGCGCTGCGCCGCAGCGCCCGCGCCGTCGCCGACCTGCTCGGCGCGGACGGGCAGGACGCCGTCCGGCTGGCCACCGTGCTGAGCGAGCTCGGCCGCGGCCTGCTCGGCGCCGACCGGCTCACCGCCGCGTTCGACCTGCTGCCGGGGCGGCCGGCCGCGCTGCGGGTCACCCTGGCCTGGCGGGGCGGGCACCGGCTGCCCGACGAGGCCCTGGAGGCGTCCGCCCGGCTGCTGCCCACCTGCCACGAGCACGCCGGCGGGGACGGCCTGGTGCGGGTCGAGCAGCGGCTCGGCCACGGCCCCGAGCCGGACCCGGAGCTGATCGGGCGGGCCCGCGGCCTGCTCGCCGCGCACACCGGCGCCAGCGCCCTGGAGGACTCCCGGGCGCAGACCCGCGACCTGATCGCCGCACTGGAGCGCACCCGGGCCCAGCGCGAGGAACTGCGCCGTCTGAACCGCGAGTTGGAGGAGACCAACCGGGGCGTCCTGGCGCTGTACTCGGAGCTGTCGGAGGAGCTGGAGGAGACCAACCGGGGCGTGGTCGCGCTCTACGCCGAACTGGACGAGAAGTCGCGGCAGCTGCGCGAGGCCAGCGAGGCCAAGAGCAGGTTCTGGGCGAACGTCAGCCACGAGCTGCGCACCCCCGTCAACGCGGTGGTGGGCCTGGCCGAACTGCTGCGCGCCGACGTCGACGCCCCGCCGGAGGAGCGCGGCCGCCAGCTGACCCTGATCGCGGACTCCGGCCGCACCCTGCTCGCCCTGGTGGACGAGCTGCTGGACGTCGCGAAGGCGGAGTCCGGCACCCTCGACCCGCTGTGGGCGCCGCTCGACCTGCGCGCCGTCCTCGCCCACCTGGACGGCACCCTGCGCGGCCTGGCCCGCCCCGGCGTCGAGCTGCGGATCGGCCCCGCGCCCGAGGTGCCGGAGCCGCTGCTCGGCGACGAGACGATGCTGGTGCGGATCCTGCGCAACCTGCTGTCCAATGCGCTCAAGTTCACCGAGCACGGGTCGGTGGAGCTGACCACCCGGATCGAGGAGGCCCGGGGCGAGGGCCCGTTCCTGGTCATGACCGTCACCGACACCGGCGTGGGCATCCCGGCCGACCAGCACGAACGGGTCTTCGAGGAGTTCTACCAGGTGAAGGGCGCGCACCAGCGGGGCCGCCGCGGCACCGGCCTGGGCCTGCCGTACGCCCGTCGGCTGGCCGAGATCCTCGGCGGCACGCTGCGCCTGGACAGCGCGCCCGGCCGGGGCAGCACGCTGACCGTGCGGCTGCCCGCGCGCCCGGCCCCGCCGCCCGGCCCCCGGCGGGGCGTGCTGGTCGCGGTCGACGACGACCTGGCCTTCCGGGACGTGCTGCGCCCGCTGCTGCACGAGATCGCCGAGCGGGTGGTGGAGACCGACGACGGCTGGGCCGCGCTGCCGCTGGTCCGCGACGTCCAGCCCGACGGGATCGTCCTCGACCTGCACCTCGGCGACACGGACGGCTACCAGGTGCTCGCCCAGCTGCGGGCCGACCCGGTGCTGTGCCGGACGCCGGTGGTGGTCCTGACCTCCGCCTCGCTGACCGCCGCCGACCGGGCCCGGCTCTCGCACGCCCGCGCCGTGCTGCCGAAGTCCGGCCTCAGCAGCGGCCGGATCGCCGCCGCCCTGTCCGCCCCCCGCCCCGCTCCGCCGCGGCGGCCGTCCCCCGAGTCCCCCGAGGAGGGGTCATGACCGGCTCCGACTCCGGGCCCGCCACCGTCCTGGTGCTCGACGACAACGACGCGACCCGTTACATCGTCGGCAGCTGGCTGCGCCGCTCCGGGCACACCGTGGTCGAGGCGGTCGACGGCTCGCAGGCCCTGGCGCTGCTGGAGCGCACCCCCGCCGCCGAGCTGCCCGAGCTCGCCGTGGTGGACATCAGCCTGCCCGACATGACCGGCTTCGAGGTGTGCGAGCGGATCAAGAGCGGACCGCGCACCGCCGCGCTGCCCGTCGTCCACATCTCCGCCACCGCGATCGCCGCCAGCGACCGCACCCAGGGCCTGCACCGGGGCGCCGACGCCTACCTGACCGAGCCGATAGACCCGGCCGAGCTGCAGGCCACCGTCACCGCCGTGCTGCGCTACGCCCGGGCCCGGCGGCACGCCGAACGCCTGGCCGCCCGGGTCGCGGCCCTGCACCGCAGCACGCTCGCCCTGTACGGCGCCGCCGACACCGACGCCCTGGTCGGCGCGGCCGCGCTCGGCGCGATCCGGCTCGGCGCCGCCCGGGCCACCGCGATCGCCCTCGGACCGGACCGCGACGCCCTGCACCTGGCCCACCACGACCCGCACCCGCCGGACGGCCCGGCGGTGCGGCTGCTCCAGGCACCGCCCGTGCTGCTCGACGCCATCGCCCACCACACCCTCGGCGACGCCACCGGCACCGACACCGCCCTGCTCGACGCCGAGCAGTGGCACGAGGTGCTGGCCGGGCACGGCCTGGACGGCGCGGGCCTGCCCGCCGGGCCGGTCGCCCTGGTGGTGGCCCGCACCAAGCCCGGCCGCCCGCTGCTGGCCGTGGTCGTCGACCGGGAGGCGGTCGCCGCCCCCGACGAACGCGACCTGCTCCCCCAGCTCACCCAGGCCGGGGCGCTCGCCCTGGAGGCCCAGCGCAGCCAGGCCGAGGAGCACGCCCTCGCCCTCACCCTGCAACGCAGCTTCCTGCCCAGCCGGCTGCCCGCCGTCCCCGAGGTCGATCTCGCCGTGCGCTACGAACCGGCCTCCGCCCACAGCGAGATCGGCGGCGACTTCTACGAGGCCATCGACACCCCCGCCGGGCTGCTGCTGGCGATCGGCGACGTGGCCGGGCACTCGCTGGAGGCGGCGATGGCGATGGGCGAACTGCGCCACGCGCTGCGCGCCTACGCCATCGAGGGCCACGACCCGCAGACCCTGCTGCACCGGTTGGACGCCCTGCTGACCCGGCTGCGACCCGGCCTGACCGCGACGGTGTGCCTGGTGCTGATCGCGCCCGACCGGCGCAGCGTCAAGGTCGCCAACGCCGGGCACCTGCCGCCGCTGCTGCGGCGGCCGGACGGCTCCGCCCGCTACCTGGCCGAGCACGGCATCCTGCTCGGCCTGAACGTGCCGCAGCCCCCGCCGGTCGACCACCCGGTCGAGCCCGGCAGCACCCTGCTGCTGGTGACCGACGGCCTGATCGAGGTGCCCGGCGAGCACCTGCAGACCGGCCTGGACGCCCTGCGGGACGCCTTCGCCGCCGCCCCGGCCGCGCTGGACCCGGCGGCCGACCTGCTGCTGTCCTCGTTCGCCCGGGCGCAGACCGACGACGTCGCGCTGCTGCTGGCCCGGCTCGGCTGAGCCCGTGCCCCCCGCCACGCCCGCCACGCCCGCCCTGCCCGTCCTGCCCGCCCCGCACCGTACGGAGCCCCCGTGCCCGAGTACGCCCTGACCATCGAGGTCCGCACCCATCCCGCGGGGGTGAGCGTCGTCGCCCTCGCGGGCGAACTCGACCTCCACACCGCGCCGCGCCTGCACCGGGCCGTGGAGCGGACCGCCGAGGAGCTGCCACTGGTGCTGGACGTGGCACGGCTCGGGTTCTGCGACTCCGTCGGCGTGGCCGAACTCCTCTTCGCGTTCCGCCGCACCCGGGCCGCCGGGACCTCGCTCGCCCTGGCCGGCACCACGCCCGACCTCGGCCGGCTGCTGGCCATCTCCGGCCTGGAGACGCTGCTGCCCAGCCACGCCACCGTGGACGCCGCGGTCGGCGCGCTGCGCCGGGACGGCTGAGCCCGCCCCGGCGCGCACCTCACTCCTCGGGCCGCCGCGGGCCGTCCGGGGCGAGTTCGGGCTCCAGGCCCTCGGCCAGCGGCGGCGGGACGGGACGGCCGGTCTCGCGCCGCCAGCCCTCGAACGCCCAGGCGGTGGCCGCGACCAGGCCCAGGCCGAGCAGCCACCCGCCCAGCACGTCGCTGGCCCAGTGCACGCCGAGCGCGACCCGGGTGAACCCCACCCCCAGCACGCTCACCGCGGCCACCACCCGGGCCGCCCACCGCCACGCCGGGCGCAGCACCGGCGAGAACACCAGCAGCAGCACGGCGCAGCAGGTCGCCGCCGTCATCGCGTGCCCGGACGGGAACGAGAAGCCCGGGGCGTGCGCCACCGGATCGGGCAGCGCGGGCCGGGCCCGGGCGACCGCCGCCTTCACCGCCCAGCCGACCAGCCCGGAGGCGGTCACCGTCGCCGCGGTCCACAGCGCCAGCCGCCAGGCCCGCCGCCACAGCAGCCAGCCGACGGCCGCCGCGACCAGCAGCCGCATCGTCAGCGGGTCCCACACCCCGTTGCTGAGCGTGCGCAGCACCGAGAGGACGGCGGGGTGGTCGCGCACGGTGGTGTGCAGCCGGTGCGCCGCGCCCGCGTCGAGCCGGTGCAGCGGCGCCCAGTGCGACTCGATCAGCACCAGCAGCAGCGCGGTCGGCACGGCGGCCACCGCGAACGCGGCGACGGCGGTGAGCAGGCGCCGGCCCAGCCGCAGGTCGGCGGTGCGGCGCGGCGGCAGCCACCGGTACGAGCGCGCACGGAGCGGGCGCGCACGGAGGGGGTGCGGACGGAGGGGGTGGCGGATCACTGCGGCGACCTCCCGGGGGCGTGGTCCGACCGGTCCGGCCGGTCCGGCCTCGACGGACCGGGAACCGGCGGATCGGCGTTCGGCGGATCGGCGTTCGGCGGAGCGGCGTCCGGCGGAACGGGCGCCAGCAGGTCGGGGGCCGGGTGGCCCGGCGCCGCCGCGTGCGCGGGGGGCTGCGGGCCCGCGTCCGTCTCCCGGCCCGGGTCCAGCGGGTCGGGGAGGACGGGACCGGGGCTGCCGGTGCGGTCGGCTTCGAGCTGGGCGGCGAAGGAGAGGCCGAGGAAGAGCGCGATCGCCGTCAGGTAGGCCCACACCAGCAGCGAGAACACCGCGCTGAGCGGCCCGTAGACGGCGTCGAACGAGCCACTCAGGCGCAGGTACAGGCTCAGCAGCCAGGTCGCCGCCAGCCAGAGCACCAGGTGGACCCCGGCGCCGAACGCCAGCCAGCTGTAGCCGGGTTGGCGGCGGCGGGGCGCGCGGCGGAAGACCACCGCGGCCGAGGTGAGGGTGAGCAGCACGCCGACCGGCCAGCGCAGCAGGGTCCAGGCGGCGGTGGCGGCCGGGCCGGTGCCGAACACCTCCTGGGCGGCGGCCGCGACCTGCGGTCCGGCGACCAGGACCAGGAAGCCGGTGCCCATCGGCAGGCCCGCGCCCGCGGCCATCAGCAGGCTGCGCCCGTACTTGCGGTCGAACGGGCGGTCCCGTTCGATGCCGTAGATCCGGTTGGCGCCGCGTTCGATCTGGGACATCGCGGTGACCAGGTTGGCGAGCGCGAACAGGGCGCCGAACCAGAGCGCGAGGGTGCCGCCGGTGCGGTGGCGGCTGCGGTCGAGCACCTCGCGCACCAGGTCGGCGCTGGAGGCCGGGACCATCCGCTGGATGCTGGCGGCGACCAGCTGCCCGACCGGGCCGCCGTGCAGCGAGGAGGCCAGGCCGACCACGGCGATCGCGAACGGCACCAGGGCCAGTGCCACCTGGAAGGCCAGGGCGCGGGCGTGGCTGAACCCGTCGGCGTAGCGGAACCGGACGAAGGCGTCGCGGGCCAGCGGCCACCAGGCCCGGCGCCGCAGCGTTCCGACCGCCTCGTCCGCGGACAGGTGCTCGTGGCCGGGTCGGACCCGGCTGGCGGTTCCCATCAGGCCACCTCCCGCTCGACCCACCCCGTGACGGGGCCGGCGGGCGGCGCGGGCGGGGCCTCGTACGGGGCGCCGGGGACGCGCACCAGCAGGGCGGCCGGGCGGGCGGTCAGGGTCAGGCTGCGGCCCTCGTCCACCGGGTCGCCGTCGCACTCGCGCGGGTGGGCGCGGTCGGCGGTCAGTTCGATGCAGCGGCCGCGGAAGTGCTCCAGCGGGGCGCCGGGGCCCGGGGGGCGGGTGCCGGTGAGCAGCGAGAGCAGGGTCTGCCACCAGCCGCGCGGCCCGTGCGGCTGCACCAGGACGAGGTCGAGCAGCCCGTCGTCGGGCGCCGCCTCGGGCAGCAGGCGCACCCCGCCCTGGAGGGTGCCGACGTTGCCGACGATCGCGGTGCGGACCTGTCGGCGCACCGGCGGGGCGCCGTCGACGGTGACGGTCAGCGGGAAGCGCCGGTCGGTGAGGTGGCGGGCCCCGGCGACCAGGTAGGCGGGCCAGCCGAGGCGGCGCTTGAGGGTGCGACCGGTGTCGGCCATCACGGCGGCGTCGAGGCCCATCCCGGCCATGGTCGCGGCGGCCCGGGCGGGCAGGCCGTCGCCCTCGACCCGCATCAGGTCGATCCGGCGGGTGCGGCCGGCGAGGGCGGCGGTCAGGGCGGCTTCGGGGTCGGTGGGCAGGCCGAGGTTGCGGGCCAGCAGGTTGCCGGTGCCGCAGGGGACGACCAGCAGGGTGGCGCCGGTGCCGGCCAGGGTCTCGGCGCAGGCGGTGACGGTGCCGTCGCCGCCGCAGGCGGCGACCAGGCGGGCGCCGTCGGCGAGGGCGCGGGCGGCGGCGGCCCGGCCGCAGTCCTCGGCGTCCCCGGCCAGGTGGCGGACGGGTCCGTGGCCGTGGGCGGTCAGGACGGCGGTGAGCCGGTCCAGCAGGGCCTGGTCGACCGACAGCGGGTTGTGCACCAGCGCGGCCGGGAGCGGGACGGCGGCGGCGACCGGCGTCCGCCGCTCGCGGGCGGGCAGCGCGTGCGCGACCACCCACAGGGCGGCCGCGCCGTTGAGCGCCCCGGCCACCACGTCGGTGGGGTGGTGCATGCCCCGGTAGAGGCGGCTGGCGGCGACCAGCACCGGCACCGTCCAGGCGAGGGCGCACAGCAGCACGGGCAGCACCCGTCGCCGTCCGCGCAGCGCGTGCAGGGCGAGCAGGCCCAGTCCGCCGTACAGGGCGGTGGCCGCGCCGACGTGCCCGGACGGGAAGCTGGAGGTGGGCAGGGCGCCGTCCAGCCGGACGACGTCGGGCCGGGCCCGGTCGACCAGGTGGGCGGCGGTCACGAACAGCGTGGCCTGCAGTGCGACCGCACCGGCGAGCAGTGCGGCGGCCCGCCACCGGTGCCGGAGCAGCAGCAGGACCGCGGCGGCGGCCGTCACCGCCACGATGGCCGGGGTGAAGGCGAGCGCGGAGAGCCAGTCGCTGGCGGTGGTCAGGGCGGGCGTGCGGTGCGCGGCCAGCCAACCGACCAGGCCCTTCTCGCCCGGGTCCCACCAGTGGCCCGGCGGATGGGTGATCAGCAGTCCGACGGCGACCAGTGCCGTCAACTGCCCCAGCACCGCCACCAGTACGCCGAGCGGTCTGGCCGCCCGTCCCCGAGTCCTCGTCATGGCCCCCGTGTCCCCCGGTCCGCGGTTTTCATCCCTCCCGGTTCCTCTTCGGTCCCGCTCCGCGGGCATCGTTCCCGGCGCAGTGGGTAGCCGAGGGCCCGCCACAGCGACCCGCCCCGGACGGAGGGACCCATGACCACCGAAACCGCGCCCGAGCCCGCCCCGGCTCCACTGCCCGCGGACCGCGGCCGGGTACTGCGCCGCCGACTGGAAGGGCTGATCGGCATCGCCGCGACCGAGGGCAACCTGCTGACGCCGCTGCGCAACGGGGACGAGATCTTCCCGGCCATGCTGGAGGCGATCGACGGGGCGCGGCGGACGGTCGACCTGATGACGTTCGTGTACTGGCGCGGGGAGATCGCCCGGGTCTTCGCCCGGGCGCTGGCCCGCCGGGCGGCGCTGGGCGTGCGGGTGCGGCTGCTGCTGGACGGGTTCGGCAGTCGGCTGATCGAGCCGGAGCTGATAGACCTGATGGAGTCGGCGGGCGTCCAGATCTCCTGGTTCCGGCGGCCGGTGCGGCTGTCGCCGTTCAAGCAGAACCACCGCTGCCACCGCAAGGTCCTGGTGGTGGACGGCCGGACCGCGTTCACCGGCGGGGTCGGCATCGCCGAGGAGTGGTGCGGCGACGCCCGGCACCCGGGCGAGTGGCGCGACACCCACGTGCGGGTGGTCGGGCCCGCGGTGGACGGCATCGCGGCGGCCTTCGCGCAGAACTGGGCCGAGTGCGCCCCCGGAACGCTGTACGACGCGGCGGACCGGTTCGCGGAGCACGAGCAGCCGGGCGAGGCGGTGGTGCAGGTGGTGCGGGGTTCGGCCGCGGTGGGCTGGCAGGACCTGCAGACCCTGATGCGGGTGGTGATCTCCTCGGCCGAGCGGCGGCTGCGCCTGGCGACGGCGTACTTCGCGCCGGACGACTACTTCGTCGACCTGCTGTGCGCCGCGGGCCGCCGCGGGGTCGCCGTCGACCTGCTGGTGCCGGGCCGGCACACCGACAAGCGGGTGTGCCAGTTGGCGGGCGAGCGGCACTTCGGGCGGCTGACCGCCTCGGGGGTGACGGTCTGGCGGTACGGGCCGACGATGATGCACGCCAAGGTGCTGACGGTGGACGGGACGGCCGCGGTGGTCGGCTCGGCGAACTTCAACCGCCGCTCGCTGGACCACGACGAGGAGGTGGTGCTGGCCGTGGTGGACGAGGAGTTCACCGCCGTCCTGGACCGGCACTTCGACGAGGACCTGGCGCGCAGCGAGACCGTCGTGCCGGAGCGCTGGCACCGCCGCGGCCCGGCCCGGCGCGCCCTGGAGGCGGCCACCGCCCCGATCCGGCACTTCCTGTGAGCGCCCCCGCCCCGGGCAGGGATGGCCAACTCCCCTCCCCTGCAACGGGTTTGGGGCAGCCGCGACGGGCAAGGCGGCAGCCATGAGACGGACAACTTCGGTGATATCGGCCCTGGCCCACGTCCTCGCGGCGATCCTGGTCGTCTGGATCCTGCTGGACCTCTTCGGCGCCAACCAGGGCAACGGCCTCGTCAACTGGTTCCACACCGCCGCCGACTGGCTCTCCGGCTGGTCGCGCGGCCTGTTCACGGTCTCCAACCACACCGCGCAGGTCCTCCTGGACTACGGCATCCCGGCGGTCGTCTACGTGGCCATCGGCAACCTCGTCACCCGCAGCCGGGCCCTCGACTGAGTCGGCCCGCGACAACCACGAGCAAAGAACGAGGAGGACGTCGATGGATGCGAACCCGCATGAGGACGCCCGGCTGGGCCGGGTGACGACGGCCGCGGGCCGGACGGGCTTCGTGGCCCGGGGCGTGGTGTACGCCCTGGTCGGGGTGCTGGCCCTGCGGATCGCCTTCGGGGCGGGCGGCGAGGACGCCGACCGGCAGGGGGCGCTGCACCAGGTCGCGGAGCAGCCGTTCGGCACGGTGCTGCTCTGGGCGCTGGCGGTCGGCTTCGTCGGGATGGCGCTGTGGCGGGCCTCGACGGCGGTCTTCGGCGAGGCCGGGCGGAAGAAGACCGGCTCGCGGCTGCTGTCGGCCGGGCGGGCGGTGTTCTACGGCTTCGTGGCCTGGGGGACGGCCTCGTACGCGGCGGGCTCCGGCGGCGGCTCGGACAGCGACACCGCCTCCAAGGACTGGACGGCCACCACGCTGGGCTGGCCCGGCGGCCGCTGGCTGGTCGGCGCGGCCGGGCTGGTGCTGGCGGGCGTCGGCGCGGCGATCGCGGTCCGCGCCCTGCAGCGGCGCTTCCTGCGCAAGCTCGACACCGCGTCGATGAGCCCGCGCACCCAGGCCGCGGTGACCGGGACGGGCGTCTCCGGCAACGTCTCCCGCGGCGCCGTGTACGCGGCCGCCGGAGCGTTCGTCGTGGTGGCGGCCGTCCGCTTCGACCCCGGCCGGGCCCGGGGCATGGACGACACCCTGCGCTCCTTCGCCGACAGCGCGGCCGGTCCGTGGCTGCTGGTGGCGGTGGCCGCCGGGCTGGTCCTGTACGGCGTGTTCTCCTTCGCCTCGGCGCGCTGGCGCCGGTTCTGAGCCCCCGCCGGGTGACGACGGGCCCCGGCTCCCGGGCGCGCGGTCAGAGCTGTTCGAGGCGGCGGCGCGCGGGGCCCAGCGAGCGGACCCGGCGGGCGGCGCCCCGCCACGGGTCGGGGGCCTGGAGGCGTTCCGCCGTGGTGGCGAGGGTCCAGCGCCGGGCGGTGAGGTCGGGGTCGTCCAGTTCGTGGAGGGCCAGCGGGGTGGCGACCGGCGCGCCGGGCAGGGCGCGGACCGCGTACGGGGTGACGGCGTTCTGGCCGTACGCGTTGCGCTGGACGTCGAGGTAGAGCCGCCCCCGGCGGGCCGCCTTGCGGGCCTCGGTGGTGAGCAGGTCCGGATGGCGGCGGGCCAGCAGCTCGGCGGCGTCCCGGGCGAAGGCCCGGACCTCGTCGAAGGGGGCGCTGCGGTCGAGCCGGACCAGCAGGTGCAGTCCGCGCGAGCCGGTGGTCATCAGGTCGGCGGGGAGGCCGAGTTCGGCGAACAGCCCGTGCGCCAGGACGGCGGCCTCCCGGACGGGCTCGAAGTCCTCGCCCGCCGGGTCGAGGTCGAGGACCAGCAGGTCGGGGTGGTCGGGCCGGTCCGCCTTGGCGAGCCAGCGGTGCGGGGTGACGCAGGCCTGCCCGACCAGGTGGAGCAGGGTGGCCAGGTCGTCGCAGACGGGGTAGCGCACCGTGCCGCCCTCCTTGGGCAGTTCGGCGCGCCGGATCCACTCCGGGAAGTGCTCGGGGGTGTCCTTCTGGACGAGCCGGGGGCCGTCGATGCCGTCGGGGTAGCGCTCCAGCATCAGCGGGCGGTCGCGCAGTTGCGGCAGGATGCGCCGGGCGACGCGGCGGTAGTGCGCGGCGAGGTCGGCCTTGGTGAGGCCGTCCGCCGGGAACAGTTCCTTGTCGGCGCGCTTGAGCTGGACGATCCGCCCGCTGGCCCGGATCTCGACGGTGGTCATGGCGTGCTCCGTTCCCGGACCACCTCGGTGGGCCGCTTGTCCTCGCGCAGGCCCAGGTAGCGCGGGTGGCGCAGCCGCCCGGCCCTGGTCCACTCGGTGAAGGCGATCTGCGCGACCAGTTCGGGTCGCACCCAGTGCGCGCCCGGCTCCCGGACCGGGTCGGCGAACGGCGGGCGCTCCTGCTCCAGGTGCTCCAGCCGGGCCCGCAGGGCGTGCAGGGTCGGGGTGTCGTAGCCGGTGCCGACCTTGCCCGCGTACCGGAGCCGCCCGTCCTGGTAGTGGCCGACCAGCAGGGCGCCGAAGCCGACCCGGCTGCCCGCCGGTTCGGTGAAGCCGCCGATCACCAGTTCCTGGTCGGCCGCGCACTTGAGCTTGAGCCAGTCCGGGGAGCGTCCGCGCCGGTAGCGGCCGTCGGCCCGTTTGGCGATCAGCCCCTCCCAGCCGCGCGCGCAGGCCCCGGCGAGCAGCTCGCGGCCGTCCCGCCCGACCCGGTGGGTGGTGTAGTGCAGCGGGGCGCGGAACTCCAGCGCCCGGCGCAGCAGGGACTTGCGGCTGCGCAGCGGCAGCGCGGTGGTGTCGCGGCCGTCTAGGCGCAGCAGGTCGAACAGGTAGTAGCGGACGGCGACGGGGCTGGCCCGGACGTCCTCGGCGCGGGTGAGCTGCATGCGCTGCTGGAGCAGGGCGAAGTCGCTGCGTCCGCCGCGGACGGCGGTGATCTCGCCGTCGACGGTGAAGTCCCGGACCGGCTGGGCGGTGAGGGCGGCGACGACCTCCGGGTAGGTCGGGCCCAGGTCCCGCCCGGTGCGGGACAGCAGCCGGACCAGGTCGCCGTCGCGCACGGCGAGGGCCCGCACCCCGTCCAGCTTCCGCTCGAACAGCATGTCGGCGTCGAAGGTGCGGCGGTCGCTGAGGGTGGCGAGCATCGGCTGCTCGGGCCCGCGGGCGTCCGTTCGGGGCATCGTCCTGCCTCCTCCGGCCGGGCCCCGGCGTCTACCCGGCCTGGGTCGGGCCGACACGTCCCGCGTGCGGGGCGCCGATCCGGGGCAGGCGCGGTGGCGGGGTACGGCGGAAGTACCGCGGAAGGCGAGGTGCGGGGCGATGACGGTCGACACGGTCACCTCCGAACTGCTGGCGGAGCACGGCCGGACGTACGCGGAGGAGGCCGGGATCACGCTGCGCGACCGGCCCTCGCCGCTGTACCGGCTGCTGGTGCTGACGGTGCTGAGCTCGATCCGGATCAGGGCCGCCACGGCCGTCGCGGCCGCCCGGGAGCTGTCCCGGGCCGGGCTGCGCACGCCGCGGGCGATGGCCGACGCGGCCTGGCAGGACCGGGTGGACGCCCTGGGCCGGGCCCACTACGTCCGGTACGACGAGAGCACCGCCACCGCGCTCGGCGACGGGGCCCGGCTGGTGCTGGAGCGCTGGCGCGGCGACCTGCGCCGGATGGCGGCGGAGGCGGACGGCGACCCCGGGGCGCTGCGCGCGCTGCTGCGGGAGGTGCCGCGGATCGGCCCGGTCGGCGCGGACGTCTTCTGCCGGGAGGCCCAGGCGGTGTGGCCGTGGCTGCGCCCGTCCTTCGACGCCCGGGCCTGCCGGGCGGCGCGGAACCTGGGCCTGCCCGGCACGCCCGAGGGCCTGGCCCACCTGGTGCCGCCGGAGCGGTACGCCGTCCTGGCCGCCGCCCTGGTCCGCTCCGGCGCCGCGTGAGGCCCGCGTGAGGCCTCGCCCGGGGCCGACCGGGTGCGGTCCGGCGCCCGCGGCCGGACCCTGGTGTGGGCGCGGCCCGGATCGGGCAGTCGCGCGGCACGCGCCGCCGAGGCGGCGGAGGGAAAGGTGAGCACGATGGCCAAGGCGGTGTGGAAGGGAACGCTGACGTTCGGGCTGGTGAGCCTGCCGGTGGCGCTGTACCCGGCGACGGAGTCGCACGCGGTGCGCTTCCACCAGTTGCAGCGCGGCACCACCGACCGGGTGCGGCAGCGACGGGTGAACGAGCGCACCGGCGAGGAGGTGCCGTTCGAGGACGTGGTCAAGGGCTACGAGCTCGCGGAGGGCCAGTACGTCGTCGTGGAGCCCGCCGAGCTGGAGGAGCTCTCCCCCGGGCGCTCCCGGACGATCGAGATCGGCGGTTTCGCCGACCTCTCGGAGATCGACCCGGTCTTCTTCGACAAGACCTACTACCTCGGCCCCGCCGACCCGGCGACCGCCAAGGTCTACCAGCTGCTGGTGGAGGCGCTCGCCCACTCCCACCGGGCGGGCATCGCCGTGTTCGCGATGCGCGGCAAGGAGTACCTGACCGCGGTCGACTCCGCCGACGGGCTGCTGGAGCTGCGCACCATGCACTGGGCCGACGAACTGCGCGACCCGCAGCAGGAGGTCCCCGACCTGCCCGCCCGGCGCAAGGACTTCAACCGGACCGAGCTGGCCACCGCGGAGCAGCTCATCGAGATGCTGTCCGTCGGCTGGAACCCGGAGGACTACCACGACACCTACGAGGAGCGGGTCCGGGCCCTGGTCGAGGCGAAGGCCGAGGGCCGGGAGATCGCCCTCTCCACCGGCGACGAGCCCGAGCCCACCGAGCTGACCGACCTGGTGGACGTCCTGCGCCGCAGCCTGGACGAGGCCCGCGCGGCCCGCGGGGGCGGTACGGCCCGCGCGAGCGGTGCGAAGGCCGGGCGGACCGGAGCGGCCAGGGCCAAGGCTGCCGGAGCCGCCCGGACCGAGGGGACGCCGAAGCGGGAGCGCGCCGGACGGCGGAAGTCGGCGGAGCCCGCCGAGGCCGTGGAGGACCTCGCCTCGCTCAGCAAGACCGAGCTGTACCGGCGGGCCGCCGCCCTCGGCGTCCCGCACCGGTCCACCATGACGCGCGACCAGCTCCAGTACGCCCTGAAGGCCGCCGCCCGGCCGCACCGGAAGCTGGGCAGGGCGTCCTGACCGGGCGGGTGCGCCGGGCGTCAGTCGGAGGAGAGCAGCGGGCCGAGCGGGCCCAGGTCGATGTTGAGGTCCTCGGGGGTGAGGCCGAAGTGCTCGCGGAGTTCCGCCATCCGGTCCTCCAGCGCCATCAGGGTCAGGCCCAACTGCTCGACCTGCTCCTCGTCCAGGTCTCCCCGGTCGATCCGGCGCAGCGCCTGGCGCTCCATCAGCTGGCGGAGCAGTTCGACCACCGTGAGGACCAGGGACGCGAGGTCCCGTCCGACCGTCTCGGGGTCGAGCTCCACCCGCCGGGGCCGGTCGCCGCTCACGGCACCGCTCCCCCGGCGGCGCCCGGCTCGTCGGCGGCCAGCGAGCTGACCGAGGCGATCAGCGCCCGCAGGCTGATCCGGACCAGGTCGACGTCGGCGATCGAGAGGGTGATCTCGCCCGCGATCACCACGCCGCCGGCCAGCACCCGGTCGAGCAGGTCGACCAGGGCGACCTCGTGCTGCCGCAGCTCGGGGGCGAGGTCGTACCCGCTCATTCCGCGTCGCCCCCGGCCGCCCCGGCCGCCCCGACTGCGCCGGTCACCCCGGCCGGCAGGTCGGCGAAGGAGTACGGGGGCCAGGGCCCGGTGAGCTCCACCCGCAGCGCGGGGCCGTACCGGCGCTGGAGGTCGGTGACCGCGCGGGCGAACTCCGCGGCCCGCGAACGGTGCACCAGGTAGGCGCCGTTGAGCAGCATCGGGTCGCGGACGCCGGTCGCCTCCGGGGGCTGCGGCGGGTGCTCGGTGCTGCGGTCGGCGAGCCCGGCCAGGGTCCGGTGGACCTGCCGGGCGCGTTCGCCGGCCTCCGTCAGCGCGCGGGTGGCCCGGTCGCGGGCGGAGCGGCGACGCAGCAGGTAGGCGGTGCCCGGACGGCCCTCCGGTGCGCCGTCCTCCCCGACCGCCCCGGCCTCCTCGTCCGGGTCGGTCCGGTCCAGGTACGCCTTGACGCCCCACTCGGTGCGGTCGGCGATGCCCGCGAGGGCGGCCCGGAAGCCGTCGGCGTGCGTCGTCAGCAGGGCGCGGACCCGCTCGTCGTCGCGGTACACCGTGCCGTAGCGGACCGGGAGGGCCCGGCCGCCGAGCGCGGAGACCACCCGGTGGTGGGCGCGCGCGGTGCGTTCGAGCCACTGCGGTTCGCCGAGGTGGCGCTGCAGGGTGTCGCCGTCGAAGTCCGGGGCGGGCACCGAGCCGACGACCGCGAGCAGGTCGTCGGCCGTGACCGTCCGCGGGCCCTCGTCGGCGACGCCGCCGGGGAGGTCCGGCGGGAGCGGGTCGGGGCCCGCCGGGGCCACCGCGTACAGCCACGTGTAGGTCATGACGTCCTCCGCGAGCGGGTGCCGGTGCCGGTGCCCTTCCGGGCCGGGGGCGGGTCCTGGGGCCGCTCCACCGCTTCCGGCCCGGTGTCGGCGTCGATGCCGGTGTCGGTCTCCCCGGCGGCCTCCTTCGAGCGGGCGGCCTCCAGTTCGCCGAGGCGTTCGCGCAGGCGGCGGTTCTCGGCGGCGAGGTCGCGGCGGCGGTCGCCGGAGGAGAGCGTGGGGTCGTGCTCCCACCAGTCGATGCCCATCTCGCGGGCCCGGTCGACCGAGGCGATCAGCAGCCGGATCCGGATCGTGAGCAGTTCGATGTCCAGCAGGTTGATCCGGATGTCCCCGGCGATCACGATGCCCTTGTCCAGCACGCGTTCGAGCAGGTCGGCCAGGTTGGCGGGCTGCGGCGCGGCGGAGGTCCCGGGGTACGCGGGTGCCGCGCCGTTGCCGCGCCACGGGGTCGGGGTGCTCACTGCTCCTCCTCGGGGAACCGGCCGCGGTGGTAGCGGCTGTCCCGGCGGTAGGCGAGCAGGTCGCCGTCCGGGGTGAGGTCGACCCGGTAGAGGGCCAGGATGTCGGTGGAGTCGGGGATCCGGCGGCTCTCCACCACCTCGATGCCGACCCGCCAGCCGTCCTCGGTCCGCTCCACCGCGGTGACGCCCTCCGGGCTGCGGCCGGTCATCGCCTGCACCTGGACGGCGGCCCGACGGGCGGCCCCGGCGGCGTCGATCCGGGGGCGCTGCGCGGCTTCGGGCTCGTCCTCCTCCTCCGGCTCCTCGTCCTCCTCCGGTTCGTCGTCCTCGAAGTCGTCGTCCTCCTCAGGCTCGTCCTCCTCGGGTTCGACCTCCTCCGGCTCCGCGTCCTCGGGCTCGTCGCGCCGGGCGGCCCGGCGTCGTCGGGCCGGGGCGCTGGGCGGCGCGCCCTCGTCAGGGGGCCGACGCCGCCGTCGTGGCGGTTCCGCCCGTTCGCGTTCCGGTTCGTCGGTGTCGGGCCGCTCCTCGGCGTCGGCGGCCCGGCGGCGGGTCCGTGGCTCCGCTTCGGGGTCGCGTGCGGGTCGCCGTCGCGGCGCGCCGGTGGACGAGCCGCGCTTCGGACGGTCGTCCGGGCGGCGGGTGCGTGACTCGGGCACGGCTCACACCTCCCAACCCTCGCTCGGCGGCACCAGCCGCCGTACCAGTTCGGCTTCCCGGGCCGTCGCGTCCTCCTCGCTGATCGTGCCGGCCTCCCGGGCGGCCTGGACCTCCATCAGCTGGCGGCGGACGGCCGCCGGGTCGTTCAGTTCCTGCCACGCCTGGTCGTACAGCTGCTCGGCCACCCAGACGACGCCGCGGACGGGCGCGAGCGGCAGGGTGATCAGGCCGGTGATCAGTCCCATGACCCGCGTCCTTGGGCGTCGACGAGTTGGGAGGCGAAGTCGTACGGGGCCAGCGGGCCGAGCAGCCGGAGGTCGATCCGGCCCTCCCAGGTGGCGGCGAGTCCGTCCGCGGCGCGTTCGAACTCCTCCCGGTCGTCCTCGGCGACCAGGAAGGAGGCGTTGACCGGCTGGTCGGCGGAGGAGTCGCCGCGGGCGGTGGCCGCGGCGAGCGGTCCGAGCTGCGCCGCCAGTTCGTCGGCGTCGGCCCGGGCGCGGGCGGTGAGCTCCTCGGAGACGAGTTCGCCGAGCCGGATCCGCTGGTAGCGGGAGGCGTCCTCGGACAGTGTGGCGATCTCCTCCCGGAGCCGGGCGATGTCGGGCCGCTGTTCGAGGATCTCGCGCAGCACCCGGTCCTGCCGGTACGTGCCGCGGACGGTGAACTGGGCGAGGCCCTCCAGCCCCTCCAGCGCGGCCAGGAAGCGCTCCTGCTGCGGGGCGAGCAGTTCGTCGGTGACGGCCGCCGCGTCCCGGACCACCGCGCCGAACCGGAACGGCAGGACGGGCGTGCGTCCGGCCGCCACCGCGTCCAGCACCCGGGCGTGGCCGATCAGGTCCTGGGGCGTGCCGAGCGGGCGGCGGGGGTCGATCTCGCTGACCAGGGCGGCCAGCTCCCGGTGCCGCACCGGGACGACCGGCGCGGGCGGGTCGCCGACGCCGACCACCCCCTCCGGCGCGGAGGCGTCGGCCGGGACGATGCCGTAGACGTAGCAGGCCGCGTCGGACGGCGGGGTGCTGCTCATTGCTCACGCCCCTTCCGGGCCGGCCGGGTCCGCCGGCGGGGCCGCTCCTCCGGCTCCTCCTCGTCCTCCTCGTCGCCGCCCCCGCCGACCAGGTCGGACACCTTCTCCTTCACGCCTTCGAGCGCGCCGCGGGTCTTGTGCCGGGCCCCGCCCTCCTGCATGTCGTTCACCAGTTGCGGGAGCCCCTTGCTGTTGTCCTGGGTGATGTCGAGCCGGTTGACCGCCTCGGCGAAGCGCAGGTACGTGTCGACGCTCGCCACCACGATGCGGGCGTCGATGGTGAGGAGTTCGATCCCGACCAGGGAGACCCGGATGTAGATGTCGATCACCAGGCCCTTGTCGAGGATCAGGTCGATCACGTCCACCAGGCCCGAGGAGGACGGGCGGGACATGTAGTTGCTGGAACGCGGGGCCACCGACACCGCTCTCACCTCTTCCGGGAGGAGGCCCGGCGGGAGCCTCGGCGGGCGGGCTGTTCGGGCTCGTCCTCCTCGTCCTCGGCTTCGTCCTCGTCCTCGTACTCCTCGTCCTCGGGTTCGTCCTCGTCCTCGGGTTCGTCCTCCTCGTCGTCGTACTCCTCGTCGCCGTCCTGGTCCTCGTCCTCGTAGTCCTCGTCCTCCGGTTCCTCCTCGTACTCCTCCTCGTCCGGCTCGTCCTGGTCGTCCTGCTCCTGCTCCTGGTCCTGCTGGTCCTGGTCCTGCTGCTCTTCCTCCTCCTTCACGGCGTCCTCGTGGGAGCGGACCACCTCGCTGTCGCGGATCTCTCCGCGCCAACCCTCGACACTGTCGGGGTCGAGGATCGTGCGCGTCATCACGTGACGGCGGAAGTGCTTCAGCTCCAGCCGGGCGCGGCGGCCCTGGGCCCGCCACAGGTTGCCGGTGCGTTCGAACAGGCCCTGGGGGTGGTACTCGAGGACGACCAGGATCCTGGTCAGGTTGGGGGCGAGTTCGTGGAACGTCACCGCCCCGTCCACCGAGCCCTTCTCGCCCTTGGAGCGCCACACGATCCGCTCGTCCGGGACCTGCTCGACGATCGTCGACTCCCAGGTGCGGTGCGAGAGGAAGATCCCGGCCTTCCAGCTCAGCTTCTCGTCGGCGGACTGGTCGACCTGTTCGAGGCGCTTGGTGAACTTCGGGAAGTCCTGGAACTGGGTCCACTGGTTGTACGCGACCCGGACGGGGACCCCGACGTCGACCTGCTCGATGATGTTGGTGACCTTGGTCTCCTTGTTCCCGCCGCCACCGCCACCGCCGCCACCGAGTTTCCCGGTCACGGCATCCTTCACCTTGGACGCTCCGGCCCCCACCAGCTTCTTCGCGATGGTCCCGCCGACGCTGCCGCCCCCGCCGCCGCCACCACCGTCGTCGTCATCGCCATCGCCGCCGCTGCTGCTGCCGCCGTTCGCCACGTAGTCGACGAGCCGTTCGGTCAGCCCGCCGACCTTGTCGGCCGCCGACGTCATCACCCGCTCCCCCACAGCGGTCGCCAACTCCTTTGCCTGGTCCATCAGTTGCTCGGTGGGGAGCGCCTCCAGCACGCTGCCCGAGCCGTTCCTGTCGCCCTCGTCGGACCGGGGCTGCCTGGCCATCGCCGGTCACCCCGCCTTCGTCTTCTTGGCCGACGCCCGTGTCCCGGTGCTCTTCCGGGCGGACGCGGTGCCGGTCGACTTCCGTCCGGTGGCCGACGAGGCGGTCCGTTTGGTGGCCGCGGACTTCCGCGGCGCAGCCGCCTTCTTCGCGGTCTTCTTCGCGCCGGTGCCGCTGCCGGTGCTGCTACGGCCACCGCTACTGGTCGAGCGGGAGGCGGTGGACGCCGTGCTGCTCTTGGCCCGCGACGGGCGTTTCGTGCCGCCGCCCGCTCCGCTGCCGGTCCCGCCGCTCGCTCGGGAGGTACTACTGCTCCGCGAGGCGCGTCGCCGGGGCGGCGGTTCCTCCTCGGGCTGCTCCTCCTCCGGCTCCTCGTCCTCAGCCTCGGCCTCCTCCGGCTCCGGCTCCTCCTCCTCTTCCTCGTCCTCGTCCTCGGGCTGCTCCTCCTCCGGCTCCTCGTCCGACTCCTCGGCCTCCGCCTCCTCCGGTTCCTCGCTCTCCTCCGGCTCCACCTCGTCCTCGTCCGGTTCCTCGTCGTCCCGGCCGCGGCCCGCGGTGCGGTCGCGGACGGCTTCGGTCTGCTGCTGCAGCCGGTCGGTGAGGGCGCCCATCCGGTTGCCCGCGGCCGTCACGAGGGCGTTCTTGCCCGCTTCGGTCAGGTCGCCGCGCATCTCGTCCACCAGGCCGCGCAGTTGCGGCGAGGACTCCATGAGCTGCCCGAACAGCACGCCAGGGTTGGTGCTGAGCTTCTTTCCCGCCGCCATTCCGGCCAGGGCCAGCGCCCAGCGGGCCTTGCGCCAGCGCCCGAGGAAGTAGCCCGCGACCACGGCGGTTGCCAACTTCGAATTCTTCATCGGATACCCCGCAGAAGGAGTCGGACCGGTCCTTGTGGCCGCCCCTCTTCGCAGTCGTACCGCCTACCCGACCACCGGAACACGACACACCGATATCCGGATCTTTCGGGCGTTCATTCCGAACGCACCGGGTAGACGGGGTTCGACGCGGGTCCGATCGGACGGGTCCACCGGAACGAAGGAGCAGGTCATGACGGTCGACGCGGTACTGGCGGCGGGATCACTGGCGAAGGAGTCGAGCGGTCCGTCCCTCCTGGTGGTGGTCGTTCCGGCGCTGATCATCGTCGCCGCCCTGATCGGGGCGTTCGTGTGGGGCAGCCGTCGTCGGCGGCGTCCTCCGGCGGGGCCCGGGCCCGCCGCCCCGCGGGCCGACTCCTGGAGCACGCCCGAGGACGACTCGCCGGGCCCGGGGTCGGCCGTGCCCCCGCGCCGTGGGGACGGCCCCGCCGACCGTTGACCGACGCAGCAGCCGCCCGGCGCACGCCGCCCGGGCGGCTTTTGTGTCGGTCCACCCGTTGGGCGCCGGAATGTCGGGCATACGTGCGGCGTATCCGGAGGCTTTCGGCGATCGAGGAGGCGGTCAGCGGTGGTGCTGCTGTGTCTGGGGGTGGTGGCGGGCTACGCGCTCGGCGGGCTGCTGACGGCCCGGACGGTCTTCCGGCGGGAGCGGGAACGCTTCCTGCGGGCGGGCGGCGCCCGGGCGGTGGCCGACGAGCGGCGGGTCGGCACCTTCGAGCGGCAGGAGCGGCAGCAGACCGAGGCGTTCGCTCTGTGCGCGGGCGCGCTGTGGCCGGTGGCGCTGCCCGTCCTGGCGCTGCACGGCCTGGTCGGGGCGGTGGCCCTGGACCGCGGGCGCGCCGCCGCTCTCCGGCCCGACCCGCAGGAGGTCGCGGCCCGGATCGAGGAGCTGGAGCGCGAGCTGCAACTGGGCCCGCACGCCGGGCCCGACCCCCGCCCGGTCGAGCACCCTCCGGTCGTGCAGTGGCCGGTGGAGGTCCGCCCGATCGGCGGCCGGGGCCCGCGGGTCGGTACGCCGTCCGGGTTGTCCCGGTGCCCGGAGCAGCGGGCCGGGGCTGCGCCGTCCCGGTATCCGCGATCGGCTTGAGAGATGCCTGACGAGACAGCGCCCCTGAACCTCGGCGAACGTCTGCTGGAGCAGTTCCTGACCGCGGGCCGCACCCTCGACCCGGGGGAGGCGCCGCGCTTCGCCGAGCAGTACACCCGGGCGCTGGGCCTGGGCTCGTCCGCCGTGTACCTGGCCGACATCCAGCAGCACCGCCTGGTCGCCCTGGCCGAGGGGCCGGACCTGCCGATCGACGGGACGCTGGCGGGGTGGGCGTTCCGGACCGGGACGATGCGGGTGGCCGAGGACCCCGACTCCGGCCTGGCGGTCTGGTTCCCGCTGACCGACGGGGCGGAGCGGCTGGGCGTGCTGGGGCTGCGCACGGCGTCCCTGGACCGGGAGGCGGTGCGGCGCTGCCGGTTGCTGGCCTCGGTGCTCGCGATGGTGATCACCTCCAAGCGGGACACCAGCGACAGTTACGCGCACGGCACCCGGGCCGACACCATGAGCCTGCCGTCCGAGATGCTGCGGGCCTTCCTGCCGCCGCGCACGGTCTGTACCGACCGGGCGATCTCCACCGCCGTCCTGGAGCCGGCCTACCGGCTGGGCGGGGACGCGTTCGACCACGCCCTGGCCGACGGGGTGCTGCACGGCGCCGTGCTGGACGCGATGGGGCACGACCTGGCGTCCGGGCTGACCGCCTCGCTGGCGCTGGGCGCCTGCCGCAACGCCCGCCGCAACGGCGCGGACCTGCCGGACCTGGTCGACACGATCGACCGGGCGCTGCACGACTGGTTCCCGGACCGGTTCGCGACCGGCGTCTTCCTGCGCCTGGACCTGGCGACCGGCACCCTGCACTGGGCCAACTGCGGGCACCCGCACCCGCTGCTGATCCGCTCCGGCGAGGTGGTGCCGGGCGCGCTGGACGGACCGGGCGAGCTGCCGCTGGGGCTGGGCCACTACGCCGCCGCCCCGCGGACGGTGCGGACCTTCTCGTTGAAGCCGGGCGACCGGCTGCTGATCTACACCGACGGGGTGGTGGACGCGAAGGGCTCCAACCACGAGTTCTTCGGCCTGGCCCGGTTCACCGACTTCGTGATCCGGGCGGCCGGCGCCGGGGAGACGGCCCCGGAGACGCTGCGCCGCCTGATGCACGCGATCCTGGAGCACCAGGACGAGGGGCTCACCGACGACGCCACCATCATGATGATCGAGTGGCAGCCGCTCTCCCCGCCGCTGCTGGACGACACCCGTCCCCACCTGCCGCGCTGGTGAACGCTGCTTCTTCGTCCCCGGACGTGCGCCGACGGCGGAGGCCGTGAGCCTCCGCCGTCGGCGTCGTCGGGTCGGTACCGCGGTCCGCTACCAGCGGTACCAACGTCCGCGGCCACCGGTCGCGTTGGTGCTGCGGGCGAGGAAGCCCACCAGCCACACCACGAGCACGATGACCGCGACCCACCACAGGATCTTCACCGCGAAGCCCGCGCCGAACAGCAGGAGGGCGAGGAGCAGGACGAGCAGGAGCGGAACCACGATTTGTCCTCCTTCACATCGTTACGTCCGCCGTCTGCCCGCCGATCGCCCGGACATGCCGTTCCCCGGCCCTCAATCGGTAGGACGATCAGCCCGGTTCAGCCCTGGGCGGGCGGCGGGAACCGGTCCCAGACCCGGTGCCCGGCGAGCAGGTCCGCCAGGTCGCGCAGGACCTGCACCGGGTCGGTGCCGAGGACGACGCCGGGCCCGTCCGCCGGGAGCCCGGCCGCAGTGAGGGCGTCGCCGGCCCGGCCCCAGCCGCCGATCGCCTTGGCGTGCCGCCAGGCCTCGTCGAGCAGCAGGGCCAGCCGCGGGTCGAGGGCGGTGTGCGGCCCGGCGGCGCGGGCGTCCCGGGCGGGGGCCGCGTCGGCGGCGGGGGCGGGGGCCCCGGCCAGCAGGACGGCGTCGAACTCGACGGAGCGGGCGGTGGCGAAGCTGCGCTGCACCCGGGCCGGGTCGCCGCCGGTGGGAGCGACCACCAGGGGCACCAGGTCGGCGGCCAGGGCGGCGCTGCGGACGGCGTCGAGCTCGGCGGGGTCGGTGTCCGGCCCGGTGAGGATGCCGACGGTGCGACCGGCGACCGGCCAGGTGCGGCCGAGCTGGGAGAGCGCGGGGCTGGGCTCGGCGGGCCCGTCGGCGGCCTCGCCCTCCGGGGCGGGCAGGCCGAGGGCGGTGGCGACCTCGGAGCACAGCCGACCGTCGATCCGGGCGAGGACGCGCAGGGTGCGTTCGCGGACGGCGGGTTCGGTGCACTTGCCGAGCTCGAAGCTGTAGGCGTTGATGATGTGTTCCTGTTCGACGGGCGTCATGCTGGCCCAGAACAGCCGGGGCTGGCTGAAGTGGTCGTCGAACGAGGCGGGCGCCTCCCGGACCTTCGTGGCCTCCGGGACGGGCTGCGGGTGCTCGACGAAGGCCCGCTCGTCGGCCCCGGCGAAGAACGGGCAGCCGCCGTCCAGCGAGTTGGGCTTGTAGGGGGCGACGCCGGTGTGCACGGCGTCCTGGTGGAAGCCGTCGCGCAGCATGTCGTTGACGGGGGCGTGGGTGCGGTTGATCGGGATCTGCGCGAAGTTGGGGCCGCCGAGCCGGGTGATCTGGGTGTCGAGGTAGGAGAACAGCCGTCCGGCCAGCAGCGGGTCGTCGGTGATGTCGATGCCGGGCACCAGGTGGCCCGGGTGGAAGGCGACCTGCTCGACCTCGGCGAAGAAGTTGGTCGGGTTGGCGTGCAGGGTCATCAGGCCGAGCGCCTGCACGGGGACCAGTTCCTCCGGGACGATCTTGGTCGGGTCGAGCAGGTCGATGCCCTCGAAGGTCTGCTCGGGCGTGTCGGGCATGACCTGGACGCCGAGCTCCCACTGCGGGTACGCCCCGGCCTCGATGGCGTCGTACAGGTCGCGGCGGTGGAAGTCGGGGTCGGCGCCGCCGATCAGCTGGGCCTCGTCCCAGGTCAGCGAGTGGACGCCGAGCTTGGGCTTCCAGTGCCACTTGACCAGGCAGGTGGCGCCCTCGGCGTCGACCAGGCGGAAGGTGTGGACGCCGAAGCCCTCCATCGTCCGGTAGGAGCGCGGGATGCCGCGGTCGGACATGTTCCACAGGGTGTGGTGGGTGGCCTCGGTGTGCAGCGAGACGAAGTCCCAGAAGGTGTCGTGGGCGGACTGCGCCTGCGGGATCTCCCGGTCCGGGTGCGGTTTGGCGGCGTGCACCACGTCCGGGAACTTGATCGCGTCCTGGATGAAGAACACCGGGATGTTGTTGCCGACCAGGTCGAACACGCCCTCCTCGGTGTAGAACTTGGTCGCGAAGCCGCGGGTGTCGCGGACGGTGTCGGCGGAGCCGCGCGAGCCGAGCACGGTGGAGAACCGGACGAAGACGGGGGTCTTCGCCCCGGCGGCGAGGAACCCGGCCTTGCTGATCCGGGCGCCGGTGCCGTAGCTCTCGAACACGCCGTGCGCGGCGGCGCCGCGGGCGTGGACCGCGCGTTCCGGGATGCGCTCGTGGTCGAAATGGGTGATCTTCTCGCGCAGGTGGTGGTCCTGGAGCAGGACGGGGCCGCGCGGTCCGGCCTTCAGCGAGTGGTCGGAGTCCGGCAGCCGGGTGCCCTGCGCGTTGGTCAGGTACGCACCCGCCTGGGCGCGGGGCGGCCCGTCCGTCCGCGGGCCGCGGCCGGTGGCCGAGACCGGCGTGGGCGCGGCCTGGTCGGGCTTGGGGGGCAGCGGCGGGCGGGGCTCGACCGGCTCCTCCACCGTGGGCCGGCCGGCGCTCGGGTCGCCGGGCAGGTCGGGGCGGGTGTCGTCGGCAGTCATGGAAGTCCTTCCGGAACGTGGACGTCAGGGGGCGTTACCGACCCGGCTAACCGGTCGGGCCCGCACGGAAACGGACGATTGTCCCCGTTCATCTCTTATCGCCCCGTTTCCTCGCCCGCACCTCGGGCAGGCGCGGCGCAGTCGGTTCCCCGAGGAGAGGTGGCGGCCGTGGCACGGGTGGATTTCGCGGACCGGGCGGCGCTGGTGACCGGTGGCTCGCGCGGGTTGGGCCTGCTGGTCGCCGAGGAGCTGGCCCGGCGCGGCTGCCGGGTCGCGGTGTGCGCCCGGGACGGCGCCGAACTGGCCTTCGCGGAGCGGCGGTTGGGGCGGCTGACGTCGCGCCGGGCGACGCTGGAGTGCGACCTGTCGGTGCCGGGCGCGGGGCGGGCGGTGGCCGCGGAGGCGGCCGAGCGGCTGGGGCGCCCGCTGGACCTGCTGGTGAACAACGCGGGGGTGATCCAGGTCGGGCCGCTGTCGGCGCTGGTCGAGGAGGACTTCCGGCTCTCCTGGGACGTCATGGTGGCGGCCCCGCTGGAGCTGGTGCTGGCGGTGCTGCCGGGGATGCGCGAGCGCGGCGGCGGCTCGGTGGTGAACATCGCCTCGATCGGCGGGCCCGTCCCGGCGCCGCACCTGCTGCCGTACGTGACGGCGAAGGCCGCGCTGGCGGCGTTCTCCCGCGGGCTGCGGGTGGAGCTGGCGGGCAGCGGGGTGCGGGTGACCACGGTGGTGCCGGGGCTGATGCGGACGGGCTCGCACCGGGCGGCCCGGTTCTCCGGCCGGGCGCCGCTGGAGTACGCGTGGTTCGGCGCGGCGGCGAGCATGCCGCTGCTGTCGATGGACGCGGGCCGGGCGGCGCGCCGGATCGTGCGGGCCGCCGAGTGGGGACGGCCGGAGCTGGTGCTGACCCCGGCGGCGAAGCTGGCGGTGCGCCTGCAGGGGGTGGCCCCGGCGACGTTCGGGGCGCTGCTGGGCGCGGCGGGCCGGCTGCTGCCGGGGCCGGGCCGGGTGGCGGAGCACGACCTGCCGGGCGAGGCGGCGTCCGGGCGCACCGGGCGCCTCGTCCCGGTCCTGACCGCGCTCGGCGACCGGGCCGGGCGGCACACCAACGAACCCGGCCCGCAGGCGGGTTGACCCATCGAACGGAAGGAGTGCGCGATGCGTGCGGTGACCTGGCAGGGCAGGCGGGACGTCCGGGTGACGGAGGTGCCCGACCCGATGGTCGAGGACCCCTCGGACGTGCTGGTGGAGGTGACGTCGACCGGCCTGTGCGGCTCCGACCTGCACCTGTACGAGGTGCTCGGGCCGTTCCTGGACCCGGGTGACGTCCTGGGCCACGAGGCGATGGGCGTCGTCCGGAAGGTGGGCGGCGCGGTGCGCACGTTGAGCCCGGGCGACCGGGTGGTGGTGCCGTTCAACGTCAGCTGCGGCACCTGCCGGATGTGCGCGAACGGGCTGCACTCGCAGTGCGAGACCACCCAGGTGCGCGAGTACGGCAGCGGCGCGGCGCTGTTCGGCTACACCAAGCTGTACGGCCAGGTGCCGGGCGGGCAGGCCGAGCTGCTGCGCGTCCCGTTCGGCGACACGCTGCCGGTGAAGGTGCCGGAGGGTCCGCCGGACGACCGGTTCGTCTTCCTCTCCGACGTGCTGCCGACGGCCTGGCAGGCCCTCGAGTACGCGGCGGTGCCGGAGGGCGGCACGCTGCTGGTGCTGGGCCTGGGGCCGATCGGCGAGATGTGCGTGCGGATGGCGCTGCTGCGGCCGGGCGTGCGGCAGGTGATCGGGGTCGACCTCGTCCCGGAGCGGCTGCGGCGGGCCCGGGAGCGCGGCGCGGTGGTGCTGGACCTGAACGACCGGCCCAAGCAGCTGCCGCAGACCGTCCGCGACCTGACCGACGGGCTCGGCCCGGACAGCGTGATCGACGCGGTCGGCATGGAGGCGCACGGCTCCCCCGCCGCGGGCGCCGCGCAGCGCGTCACCGGCCTGCTGCCGGACCCGCTGGCCCGGGCGCTGATGCAGAAGGCCGGGGTGGACCGGCTGCAGGCCCTGCACCTGGCGGTGGAGCTGGTGCGGCGCGGCGGCACCATCTCGGTGTCGGGCGTCTACGGGGGCGCGGCCGACCCGATGCCGCTGCTGACCATGTTCGACAAGCAGGTGCAGCTGCGGATGGGCCAGGCCAACGTGCGCCGCTGGACGGACGACCTGCTGCCGCTGCTGACCGACGAGGACCCGCTGGGCGTGGACTCCTTCGCCACCCACCACCTGCCGCTGGAGGAGGCCCCGGAGGCGTACGCGATGTTCCAGCAGAAGCAGGACGGCGCGGTCAAGGTGCTGTTCCGGCCCTGACCGCGCGGGCGGGGCGGCCGGGCCACGTCCGCCCCGCCCCCGGCCGCGCCACCCGGACGCGGCCCGGCACGGGTGCCCCGCGATCCGCGCGGCTACGGCGCCGGGAGCCGCTGGGTCCGCAGGCCGTGGCTGCGCAGCAGGTCGGCCAGGGCGCGGCGGGAGGAGACCCCGAGCTTGCGGTAGATCCGGGACAGGTGGGTCTCCACCGTGCGGGGGCTGAGGAACAGGCGGTCCGCGATCTCGCGGGAGCGCAGCCCTGCCGCCGCCTGTTCGGCGACCTCCCGTTCGCGGCCGCTGAGCAGGGCGAGCGGGTGTCCGGGGCAGGAGCCGTCCGCCAGCTCGGCGCGCGCCCGGGCGATGCGCTCCCCCACCAGCAGGGCCGCGCGGGTGCGGGCGACCGCCTCGGCGGCGTCGAGCCGGTCGCGGGCCTCCGCCGGGCCGTGCGCCGCGTGGAAGGAGGGGGCGCCGACCGCGAGCGTCCAGGCGTACTGCACGGGCATCCCGGCGGTCTGGAACGCCCCGGCGGCGGCGGCGAAGAGCCCGGCCGCCGCGTCGTGTTCGTCGGCGGCCTGGTGCAGCCCGGCGCGGGCGCTGCGGGCGTGGGCCAGTTGGACGGGCAGCCCGAGCCGTTCGGCCTCCGCCTCGGCGGTTCCGACCAGGCGCCGGGCCTCCGCGTGGTCCCCGCACTCCAGGGTGGCGGTGGCCAGCACGGAGAGCAGGAAGGGCCGGGAGAACGGGCGGACCTGGGGCAGCCGCCGGCCGCGTGCGGGGTCCAGCAGCAGCCGTCGGCAGCCCTCGGCGTCGCCGGCGAGCAGCCGGGCGTGGGCGAGCAGACCGGTCGCCGAGGCGCTCCACCAGTCCTGGTCGGGTGGCACGGCGCCGACCGCCTCGTCGACCAGGGCGAGGGCCTCCTCGGCGGACGCCGGGCCGCGGGCCCAGAGCAGCGTGGTCGCCCGGACCGCCTGGGCGAGGACGACGGCGGGCGTCGCCCCGAGCGAGCGGGCGAGCCGTTCCGCGTCCCGGGCGTGCCGTTCGGAGGCGCCCAGCCGTCCGGTCCACTGGTCGGCGGTGGCGAGTCCGAGGAGGCAGTGCAGCAGGATGGGCTGCTGGGGGCCGCTGGGGCAGGCGCTCAGACTGCGGCTCAGGTGGCGGGTGGCGTCGGTGAAGCGCTCCAGGTAGAGCTCGGCGCTGCCGAGCAGGGCCAGGGTCTCCGGGGTGCGCCCGGCGAGCGGGTCCGGCAGGGCGTCCACCAGCCGGGCGCACCGGGCGACTTCGCCGATCGCCTCGGCCAGGTCGCCCGAGTGGGTGACGCAGAGCGCGTCGAGGACCCGGAGCACGGTGCGGTCCGCCTCGTTGGCATCGGCTTCGCCGGGGGTCCGGACGGCCTGTCCGAGCAGGTCGCGGGCCTGGTGGTGGGTGCCGCGCAGGACGTGCACCAGCCCGTGCTCGATGACCAGTTCGGTGGCTTCGGCGGGCAGCGGGGAGGGCAGCGGGCGGGGCAGCAGGCCGAGGGCGACGTCGGCGATGGCGGCGGCCTCCGCGTACCGGCCGAGCTGGCGTTCGGCGCCGACGCAGACGGCGTGGGCCTGGAGCAGCTGTCGCGGGGTGAGCGCCGTGGCCCGGTGTCCGAGCAGGTCGTGCGCGCGGGTGCGGGCCTCGTCCGGTCGGCCCGAGGCGATCAGTGCCCGACAGCAGGCGAGTTCCAGCCCGTTGCGGGCGGTGCCGTCGGGCAGCGCCTCCAGGGCCAGGCGCAGCCAGCGCGCGGCGGTCCCCGGTTCGTGGAGGACGAGTTCCGCGGCGCTGTCGGCCAGGGTGCGCGCGGCGAGCGCGGCGTCACTGCCCAGCAGGTGCTCGGCGTGCCGGGCCCGGTCGCGGGCCCGGCCGGGGTGCCCGGTGAGGAGTTCCAGGGCGCGGCGGTGGGCGCGCAGCCGGAAGGAGAGACCGGCCCGCTCGTGCGCGACGTGGCCGACGACGAGGTGGCGGAAGGTCAGGCCGCCCTTCCAGTCGGCCTGGCGGACCAGGTCCGCCTCCTCGAGTTCGGCGAGCGCGTCGAGGGTGGCGTCCAGGCCGAGGCCGGAGAGCCGGGCGACGTCCTCGGGGCGGAACGGGCTGCCGACCACGGCGGCGGCCGAGGCGGCGCTCACCGCCTGCGGCGAGAGCGCGTCGAACTCGGCGGCCAGCGGCTTGGCCGCGCGCAGCAGCCCGGCGGTGTCGGTGCCCGCGCGGTCGGGCCAGTGCTCGGGCTGCCAGCGGGCGGCGAGGAGCAGGTGCAGGTAGCGCGGGTTGCCCTCGGCGGCGGCGCACAGCCGGGCGGCGTACGCGTCGGGCGCGACCGGGGTGCGCGGCGCGGGGGCGGCGGGGGCGGCCCGGCGGGCCAGCAGCGCGGCCACCGCCTCCGGGCCGAGCGGGCCGGGTTCGACCCGGGTGACCCGGCCGGAGCGGACGCCGTCGGCCAGCGCCCGGCGTAACTCGGGGGCGGTGCGGGCGGGGCGGTGGGCGAGGGCGAGCAGGAAGGGGGCGGGCCCGGCGGCGCGCACCAGCCGGGCGAGCAGCGCCGCCGAGGCCGGGTCGCACAGGTGGACGTCGTCCAGGACCAGGACGGTCCCGGCCCAGTCGGCGGTCGCGTCGAAGCGCGGCGGCGCTCCGCCGGTCGGCTTGCGGGCCGGCCAGGCGTCGCGGAAGACCTGGAACGGGACGCCGCCCTCGCGCAGGGCGTGGGCGCGGGCGACCGGGTGGCCGCGCCGCGCGGCGAGTGCGCCGAGCGCCTCGGCCAGCCGGGTCTTGCCGATGCCCGGCTCCCCGGGGATCTCGACGACCGCGCCGCGGCCGCGCTCCCACGCGTCCAGGGCGCCGGCGAGCGAGGAGAGCTCGCGCTCCCGCCCGACGAGGCGCCCGACGAGACGCCCGGCGAGGCGCTCCTCGACAGCCGGTGCGGGCACTGCGGCCATGAGCGCCTTCCCTCCCTCGCGGAGCGCTGACGGGAGAACCATACCGACGGGCAGCACCCCTGTTCGACTTCCGTTTCTGAAGCTGCGTACCCGCTGCGGCGTCGATTTCAACGTACGGATATCGTCCGGCGATCCGTTCAGTCGGGGATGTCCCAGGTGAACCGGTGCACGTGGATGCCGAAGTACGGGAAGGACTCGACGGTGCGCACCCCCGGAACGGTGCGGATCCGGTCGTTGATGACCGCGGACAGCTCGTCCATGGTCCGGCAGACCACCTCCGCGAACAGGTCGTGGGAGCCGGCCGTGGAGACCAGGTAGATCACGCTGTCGATGTCCTCCAGGGCGGCGATGATCTCCGGGAGCCCGCCGTCGACCTTGATGGCCAGCAGCGCCATGACGGGCAGTCCGAGCTTCATCGGGTCGGTGACCGCGGCGAACTCCAGCAGGCCGCGCTCGATCAGGCGCTGCACCCGGGCGCGCACGGCGGGCGCGGACAGGCCCGCCTCCTTGCCCAGGTCGGTGTACGAGGCGCGGCCGTCCTGCTGGAGCAGCCGGATCAGGAGCTTGTCGAGTGCGTCCAGTTCGATGCGGGTCGTCATGTGGTCCTGTTCCTCTCCCGGCGTCCGTTCGTCCGCGACCGTAGCAACTCGGCGGCGGGCTACGGCAGATGCGGTGCGCCCGCGGCTAGGTGGAACCACGTAATCGGCTACGTAACCGGCGGACAACCGGGTGGTCGACCGGTTACCGCCCGTTAGCCTCCCCTCATGCCCCTGACAGTCGCCCGAGTCGCCCGGGTGTTCGGTCGCGCGGAGCCCGGTCCGCGGGCCGGGCCGGGCCGAGGCGCTGGATCCGCCGTCCACGAGGCTCCCGCCACGATCGAAAGGCACCCCTGACCATGCTCGTCCGGTTCTCCCTCCTCGGTCCGCTGTCCGTCCGGGTCGGGGACGACCTGCTCCCGCTCGGTCCGCTCAAGCAGCGGCTCGTGCTGGCCGTGCTGCTGGGCGAGGCCAACCGGTTCGTCTCGGTGGACCGGCTGACCGAGGCCCTGTGGGCCGACGAACCGCCCCGCACCGCGCGCAAGAACATCCAGGTGTACGTCTCCGCGCTGCGCCGGACGCTGGAGCCGACCGGTGACCGGATCCACCACGGGCTGGGGGGCTACCTGATCCGGGTGGCCGAGCCCGAGCTGGACGCGCTCAGGTTCCGGGCGCTCGCCCGGACGGCGCGCGCGGCCGCCGCAGACGGCCGCTTCGAGGCGGCCGCCGCCCTGTTCGACAGCGCCCGGCGGCTGTGGACCGGTCCGCCGCTGCCCGAACTGCGCTGCTCCGAGCCGGTGCGGGCCCAGGTCGACCAGCTGCTCGGACGCTACCTCGCGGTCAGCGAGGACTGGGCCGAGGCCGCCCTGGAGTCGGGGCTGTCGGGCGAGGTCGCCGAGGTGACGGCGGAGCTCCTCGAACAGCACCCGCTGCGCGAACGCCTGCGGGCGGCCCACATGACGGCGCTGCACCGCTGCGGGCGGCGGGCGGAGGCGCTGGCCGCGTACGAGGAGGTGCGCCAGCACCTGTCCCGGGAGCTGGGCCTGTCGCCGAGCCCCGCGCTGACCGGCCTGTACGAGGCGATCCTGGCGGACGGCGCCCCGGCCGCGGGCGCCGCGCGGCCCGGCGGGGCGGGGCGGCGGGCGCCGCACGCGCTGCCCCCCGACCTCCCCGACTTCACCGGGCGCCGCGGCCAGGTCGCCGAGCTGGTGGCGGCGGCCTCGGACGGCGGGGGCGTGGTGCTGGTCACCGGTCCGGCCGGGGTGGGCAAGACGGCGCTGGCGGTGCACGCCGCGCACCGCCTGGCGGAGCACTTCCCCGACGGGCGCATCCACCTGGGCCTGCGCGAACCGGACGGCTCCCGGCGCTCGCCCGCGTCGCTGGCGGCCGAACTCGCCCGGTACACCGGCCACGACGCGCGCGTGCCCGAGCACCCCGACCTGGCCGCCGCGTCCTGGCGCGCCTGGCTGGCCGACCGCCGGGTGCTGCTGGTGCTGGACGACGCGCCCGACGAGGCGAGCGTGCGCCCGCTGCTGCCCGGCACCGGGGCGAGCACCGCCGTGGTCACCGCCCGCACCAGGCTCGCCGGACTGGTCGGCACCCGCCGGGTGGACCTGCCGCCGTACTCGGTCGAGGAGGCGCTGGAGCTGCTCGACCGGATCACCGGCCGGGTGGGCTGCGACCGGGCGGCGGCCGAACGCCTGGTCCGGGCCTGCGGCCTGCTGCCGCTCGCGGTCCGGGTGGCCGGCCTGAAGCTCACCGTCCTGCGCCACCTGCCGATGGCCGAGTACGCGGCCCGGCTGGCCGACCCGCGCACCGTGCTCGACGAACTCGCCGTCGGCGACCTCGACGTGCGCACGCTGCTCGCCGACGAGTGGCGGCGCCTGGACGACGCCCACCGCCTCGCGCTGCTGCGCCTGGGCCGACTGCCGGACTCCTCGCCGTTCACCGCGGAGGGCGCGGCGGTCGCGCTGGGCTGCGCCCCGGACGCGGCGCGCCGGCAGATCGAGCGGCTGATCGAGGCCGGGGTGGTCCTCTGTCCGGACGGCGAGGTGACCGCGCACGCGGCGGTGTACGCCCTGCCGCACCTCACCCGGCTGCTCGCCCGGGAGCAGGCGGCGTGGACGGTGCACGGCGAGCACGCCGGCTGGGAGACCGCGTGAGCCGGGCGCGCGGGCGGTGCGGGCGCGCCGCCGGGCCCGGGGTCAGTTCGGTGCGGCGGGCGCGAGCTTCTGGGTGCCCACCGGGTCGGCCACCGGCTCGGGCCGCGTGTTGACGGCGGCGCGCAGCCGCGGGCTGGTGCCGAGGGCGGCCAGCGGCAGCAGCAGCGGGGCGACCAGGACGATCGAGGCGGTCCGGCCGCCGGCGCCGGAGATCAGGAAGCCGGTGACGGCGGGCCCGACCCAGGCGATGCTGCCGGCCAGCAGGGCGACGGCCGCCGAGATCCGCCCCTGCAGGTGGACCGGCGAGTCCAGGCTCACCTGCACGAAGACCAGCGAGCCGATCGGCGGCAGGAAGAAGACGATCACGCCCACCGCCCCGATGGTGAGCCCGGTCACGCCGAGCGCCACCAGTGGCGTGGCCAGCAGCCACACCGTCAGCACGGTCAGCAGCACCGTGGCCGGCCGAAACCGGCGCAGGATCCAGCCGGTGCAGACGCCGCCGACGATCCCGCCGCAGCCGGCGGCGGTCAGCACCCAGCCGGCCGAGACCGGGTGCCGGCCCACGTCCGACGCGCCGATCGCGGCGAGCAGTTCGACCGCGCGCCCCAGCAGGTTGATGTAGGCGGCGACGCCCACCAGGAACAGCAGCGGCCGCCGCCGCACCACCCAGCCGAAGCCGCGGGTGAGCTCGCCGGCGGTGTGGCGCAGCGGCCCGGCGCCCGCCCGGGCGGGCGCCTCGACCGGGCGCGGCAGGTGCTCGTACACCACCTGGGACAGCAGGGCCAGGGAGAGCAGGTAGGAGACGGCGTCCACCAGGAAGGCGATCGGCGCGCCGAGCGTGAGCAGCAGGCCGCCGAGCGGCGGGCCGACCGCGATGGCGATGTTGACGCGGACGACGGTGCGGGTGAGGGCGTCCTGCCGCCGCTCGGGGGGCACGGACTGCCGCAGCACGCCCGCCTCGGCCGACGAGAACAGCGTCGAGACCACGGCCGTCGCCGCCGCCGCGGTCACCGCGACGACCGTGCTCAGGTGCCCCGTCACGAGGGTGAGCACGAGCAGCAGGGCGATCACGGCCCGGCCGGCGTCGCAGAGCAGCATCAGCGACTTGCGGTTGACCGTGTCGGCGATCAGGCCGCTGGGCAGTTTGGCGACCAGCTGGGCGATCCCCACGGCCGTGGCCACCATGGCCGCGTCCACCGGCGACCTGGTGGAGGCCAGTACCGCCAGCGGCAGGGCGAGCGCGGTCATCTCGCTCGCCATGTCGGAGAGCGCCTGACTGGTCCAGATCAGCGTGAAGCTCTTGGTGATCACGGCGGTGCCCGGTCAACACGCGGTGCGGCGGACGGCGACGTAGAGGCCCTTGGTGTGGCCGTCCTCGTCCACCGAGTCGGCGAGGCTGCCGTCGCGGTTCAGGCCGTGCGCGGCGACCAGGTCCAGCCCGGCCGCGTCCAGGAACCGGGTGAACTCGTCGACGGAGTGGTGCCGCTGGAGGTGGTCGATGCTCTCCCGGGTCCACGTCTCGGGGGCGTCGGGGGCCTGGGGGGAGCGCCGGAAGGCGGTCATGTTCAGCCGGAACCGCTCCGGGTCGCCCTCCTCGGGCAGGAAGCGGCCGCGCAGCGCGACGTGCAGGCCCTCCGACTCGAAGACGTGCGGCTCGTGCATCAACCGGTAGCCGCGCCGGGTGTTGGCGTCGAAGACCAGCACGCCGCCGGGGCTCATCACCCGCCCCAGGCTGACCAGCGCCTCGGCCAGGTGGGCGGCGTCGGCGAGGTAGTTGACGATGTCGCTCATGCACAGCACCACGTCGTAGGGGCCGCCGTGCGCGAACGGCAGCCGGATGTCGTGGACGTGGAAGTCGATGCCGGTGTCCGCGTGCGTGGCCCGGGCGATCTCGATCATGGCGGGGCTGATGTCCGTCCCGGTGGGCCGGAAGCCGCGCCGCGCGAACGCCACGGTGCTGCGCCCGGTGCCGCAGCCCGCGTCCAGCAGCCGGTCGCCGGGCGGGTCGGCCCGCTTGATCAGCTGTTCCAGCAGATCGCCGAAGACGGTGTAGTCGTCCTGCCGGGTCAGCGCGTCGTAGAACGGCGCGGTGGCGTCGTAGGCGACGGCGGCGTGGTCGGTGGGGACGGTGCTCATGAGCGACTCCTGTTCGATTGTCGTTCGGTTCCTGTGCGGGGGCGCGGCACCCGGTGCCGGTTCAGCGACCGGCTTCCTCGACCGCCTGCGCGGCCAGGGCGGCGCTCTTGGCCTGCCGCAGGGACTCGCCCAGCCTCCGGACCCGGGAGCGCAGTGCGGGGTCGCCCAGTACCCGCGCGAACGGCTCCGGGTCCGCGGGCGACTCGGTCAGCTCGACGGCGACGCCCGCCGCCAGGGCGGCCCCGCCGACGACCGGTTGCTCGCCGCCGTTGGGCCGCAGCAGCAGCGGTCGGTCGTGCAGCAGGGCGCCCAGCACCGGGGCGCTGGTGCCGTTGGCGGCGACCAGGTCGACCCGGTCGAGCAGCGGGCCCATCCAGCGGTGCCGCACCGCCAGTACGTCGGCTCCGGGAGCGGGACGGTGCTCCTCGGTGCGGCCGAGCTCCACCACCGCCCGGTGGCCGGTGCCGGTGAACGCGCGCTCGATCCACGGCCACAGGGTGCTGCCGCCGAACGTCCGGCCCAGGTGCACGTAGACGGCGGACCGGTCGGGGGCACCGCGGTCGAGGAACGCCTCGACGGCCTCCCGCTCGGCCGGGTCCGCCGGCGGCTCCCACCACAGGGGGCCGACGTGCCGGACCCGCGCGGGGAGCACCGCGCCGGGGGGCTCCAGGTCCGGGTGGCCGCGCAGCAGGAAGGCCTGTCCGTACAGCGACCCCGCCCCGGCCGTCCGGTCCCGGCCCGGCAGGCCCAGGGCCCGCCGCGTCCGGTCGAGGTGGGCCAGGGTCTGCTCCTCGCGCCAGGCGCGGTCCGCCCGTTCGCGGTCCGCCCGTTCGCGGTCCCCGGCGGGGCCGCTCGCGTCCGGGAGGGTCCACAGGTGGCAGGCCAGGCCGAGGACGACGACCGGCAGGCCGAGCGTCTCGGCGGCGAGCAGCGCGCCCAGGCACAGCACGGAGGTGACCACGACGTCCGCCCGGACCGCGCGCGCGGCCTCCAGCACGGTGCGGTACTGGACCTCCCCCGCCTGGAACCAGCGGCTGACGTCGAAGGCGGCCTCCGCGGCCCCGGGCCGGACGTCGAGGCCGGCGGCCGCGGCGGGCGCGAGGGCGGCGGCGCCGGAGCAGAAGGTGACCTCGTGCCCGCGCCGGTGCAGCTCCAGCGCCACGGCGGTGGCCGGGTGGCTGTACCCGGGGCTGGTCAGCGGGCAGAGCAGCGCCCTCACCCGGCCGTCACCGCCTCGGCGCGGCGCTTGTGCGCGCGCAGCAGCTCCAGCAGGCCCACCGAGAGCGCGTCCTCGAACGCCTGCGAGGCCGCCCGGGTCGTCGACCGCTCGGCGAACTCGCCGCAGCTGACCCAGCGGTCCTGCGGGTAGGAGCGGTAGCCGCCGTCGATGTCCCCGACCTCGTACCCGGGCTTGCCGATCGTCTCCCAGCAGCTGTACAGCGTCCCGTCGGCGTTGATGACCGCGCCGGACGCGCCGTCCCGCTCGCCGCAGAAGCCGCACGAGCCGCCGCCGGGCCAGCCCACGGTGAAGCCGGCCTCCAGGGCGGCGGTGTAGGCGCCCAGGATGGTCTCCACCTCGCCGCCGGAGCGGTCCAGCACGCCGTCGAACATGCCCGCGTAGTTGAGCACGGGGGCGATGTCCAGGGTGCAGCGGGACGGGTCGACCCGTTCGGCCAGCGAGCGGACCAGGCCCTCCAGGTGCGGCAGGCCCTCGGCGGTGGTGTTGAGCCGCAGGCCGAACCGCAGGCGGGTGGCGGCCTGGACGGCCGTGATGTTGTCCAGGATCGACTCGTAGGTGCCGCGCCCGGCGCGGGTGGCGCGCAGCGAGTCGTGCAGCTCCTTGGGGCCGTCCAGGGTGATCTGCACCGAGCGCAGCCCGACCTCCTCCAGCCGCTCGGCCTTGCGGGGGGTCAGCAGCACCCCGTTGCTGACCATCGAGGCGGTGACCGGCCCCAACGCGGCCAGGCGGAGCAGGAGTTCGCGGCAGGCCCACGGGTTGAGCAGCGGCTCGCCGCCGAACAGCAGCACGAACAGCCGCCGGACGGCCGCCCGTTCCATCCGGGGCCGGGTGAACTCCACGATGCGGTCGATGGTCGGGCCGTCGAGCACCTGCTTGTCGATCCGCGGCGGGTCGAAGCGGCCCGGCTGCGCGGCGTCGGTGTTCTGGAAGCAGTACGGGCAGCCGAGGTTGCAGGCCGTCGAGGTGACCACGGTCAGGTTGTAGCGGTCCGTCGGCGCGCCCTGCGCGATGTCCGCCTGCTCCAGTTCCCGCGCGCCCTCCTCGGTCAGCCGCCCGCCCCGGTAGTAGCGGTGGGGCAGGAGGACGGTCCCTCCGGGACCCAGGTGCCAGACGCCGGACTTGCCTTCGATGATTCTCACGGTAGGCCTGTGCTTCCTGTGACGAGTCGGACGGGGCTCCCGCCGGGAGCGGGGGCGGGTGGCCGGGCCCGGAACGCGGGCCCGGCCACCCGGGCCGCGCGGGACTAGTTGGCCGCTTCCTTGTCGTAGACGCCGCAGATCACCTCGGCGCCCGCGTACGTCTCGGCGCTGTGCGCGGTGACCTCGTCGTCGAGGAAGTTGGCCGCCTCCTTGTCGTAGACGCCGCAGATGACCTTGGGGGCGTCGAACTTCTCGGGCTTCTCGGACATGTCTCTCTCCAGGGAGGTAGAAGCGGGTGTTCCGGGTGTGCCTCGCCGGTGCCCCGGCGCTGCCGGTGGACGGGCCGTCAGGCCCGTTCCCCGGCGGGGGTGCCGTCCGGCCCGGCGGTCGGCCCGGGCACCTCGGCACCGTGGGCCAGGACCTCGTCGTCCTCCGGGACGCCGAACTCGGTCATGTAGTACAGCGGGCACTCGACCTGGGTCCCGCCTTCGAACTTCTCGACCATCCGGTTCCTCCGCATCGGTTGTGCGGCGGGCGCCGCACCGGCACGGCACCAACATCGGCGGCGCCGGTTCGGAAGCGGTCGGCAACCGCTTAACTACCGGCTAAGGCGCACGCCACGGCCGCTCGGAGCGGCCGTCCCCGGGCGCCCGGCCACCGCCCGGGCGCCCGGGACCCGCCCGCCACCAGCGCCCATACCGGTCCGCAACCGCGCGTCGACCGGATCGAAACCCGTCCCGGGGACGCTGCTGGCGACACGGCCGCGCGGGGGCGGCACACCGACGAACCGGGGGCGGCGCGTGGAACTGGCCGAACTCATCGGACTGCGACCGGTTCCGGGAGCGGGACTGCTGCTCACCCTGACCCGCCGCTGCCCGCTCAGCTGCGCGCACTGCTCGACCTCCTCGTCCCTGGCGGGCGAGCAGCCGCGCGCCGCGGACCTGCGGCGCTTCGTCGGCTCGTTCACGCCCGCGGAGCGGCCCGAGGTGCTGATGCTCACCGGCGGGGAACCGCTGCTGCGGCCCGGCCTGGCGGCGGAGCTCGCGGCGCTGGCCCGGGCCGCCGGGTGCCGCACCGCGCTGCTCAGCGGGATGTTCTTCGCCCGGGGCGGGCGGGTGCCGGCCCCGGTCCTGCGGGCGGTCTCGGCCCTCGACCACTTCTCGGCCAGCCTGGACGTCCACCACGAGCGGGAGGTCCCCCGCGCCGACGTGTTCCGCGCGGTGCACCGGGTGCTCGACGCGGGCGTCCCGGCCAGCTTCCACCTCACCGGCGACGGCCCGGACGACCCGTACCTGGCCGAGGTCACCGCCGCCGTCCGGCGGGAGTTCGCCGACCGGGTGCCGATGCTGGTCACCGAGGTCCGCCCGCTGGGCCGGGCCGCCGCCTGGGCCGCCCGGGCCCGCCGGCCCGTGGACGCGGGGCGGGCGGTGCCCTGCGCGATGGCCGCCTGGCCGGTGGTGGCGTTCGACGGCGCGGTGCTGGCCTGCTGCAACCAGCGGGTCGTGGACCACCGCCCCGCCCCCGCGCACCTGCTGCTGGGCCACGCCGCCGAGGACGGCTGGCCGACGGTGCGTCGCCGGCTGCTGGACTCCCCCGTGCTGCGGATGATCCGGACCGTCGGCCCCGCCCACCTGGTCGCCCGGCACGCGGCGGAGCCGGTCTGCGGCGAACTGGACTACTGCGGCACCTGCCGCGGCCTGGCCGGGCGCCCCGGGGTGCTGGCCGGTGCGGAGCGGGAGGCGTCCGGCCCGGTGGGCGCCCTGCTGGACCGGGAGGCGTCCCGGGCGCAGCTCGCGGCGGGCCCGGTGGGGCTGGTCCGGCGCCACGGCTCCCCGCCGTTCGCGGAGCTGGTGGCGCTGGGCTCGCCGACCGGTCGCGGGGCGGCGTGAGCGGCCCGGGCCGGTCGGCCGCGCTGCGCGTCAAGCTCGACCTCGCCGCCCCGGTGCTGGACGCCGCCACCGCCGCGCTGTGGGAGCCGTCCGGCCGCGCCCGCCGGTACGTCGCCTACCTGTACGCCATGCACGCCCTGGTGCGGGCCTCGGTGCCGCTGATGGAGCGGGCCGCCCGGCGCTGCGCGGAGCTGGCGCCCGGCGACCCGGTGGCCGGGCCGCTCGGCCGGTACCTGGAGCGGCACATCGAGGAGGAGCGCGGCCACGACGAGTGGCTGCTGGCCGACCTGGCCGCGGCCGGCGCCGACCCGGCGGCCGCCCGTGACGGGCTCGGCGCGCCCGTCGTCGCCGGCCTGGCCGGCGCCCAGTACTACTGGATCGAGCACCACCACCCGGTCGCGCTGCTCGGCTACATCCGGGTCCTGGAGGGCCACGCCCCGGCACCCCGGCTGGCCGACCGGCTCGCGGCGCGCACCGGGCTGCCCGCGGCGGCCTTCCGCACCGTCCGCGACCACGCGGACCTCGACTCCGGGCACCTGGCGGCGCTGGACGCCCTGCTCGACGACCTGCCCCTGACGCCCGGTCAGGAGGCGGCCGTCGCGGTCAGCGCCCTGCACACGACCGACGGCGTCACCCGCCTCTTTCTCCAGCTGGCAGCCATCCCAGGAGGTTCCGCATGACCGAGCACCAGGACGCACTCGCCCGCCTGCGGGCGGCGGGGTTCGACCTGAACGCGTTCAGCGAGGAACAGCGCGAGGTGCTGAGCGCCCTGACACCGCACGAACTCGGCGTGCTGGTGGAGATCAAGGGCCGACTGGACGAGAGCGCGCCCGAAGTGCAGGCGCACGTCGACATCGCGGGCGGGGCGCTGTTCTGACATGGCCGAGTGCTCCGCGTGCCGGCACGCGCTGCCGCCCGACGCCCGCTTCTGCCCGTCCTGCGGCGCCGCGTGCGCCCCGCCCGGCCCCGGCTCGCCGGACGGGCGCAAGGTGGTCACCGTCCTGTTCTGCGACCTGGTCGGCTCCACCGCGCTGTCCGGGTCGCTCGACCCGGAGGTCCTGCGCACCGTCACGCTGCGCTACTTCGACCTGATGCGGCAGCAGATCGAGGCCCACGGCGGCACCGTCGAGAAGTTCATCGGCGACGCCGTGATGGCCGTCTTCGGCATCCCCGCGGTGCACGAGGACGACGCCCGCCGCGCCCTCGCGGCGGCCCTCGACATGGTCGACGCGCTGGACGGGCTGAACGCCGAACTGAGCGCCCTGCTGGGGGTGCGGCTCGACGTCAGGATCGGCGTCAACACCGGCCAGGTGGTGGCGGGCGCCGACACCTCGACCCGGCAGGCGCTGGTCTCCGGCGAGACCGTCAACGTCGCCGCCCGGCTGGAGCAGAACGCCGCCGCCGGGCAGATCCTGATCGGCCCGGACACCCTGCTCGCCGCGGGCAGCACCGTGCAGGCCGAACCGGTCGGGCCGCTGCTGCTCAAGGGGAAGGCCGAACCGGTCACCGCGCACCGGCTGCTCGGGCTCGGCGAGGACGACCCCGAACTGCTGCGCCGCTTCGACGTCCGCTTCGTCGGCCGCCGCCGCCAGCTGGAGACGCTCGACGCCGTGCTGGCCGACACCGCCGACGGCCCCCGGGTCCGCCGGGTGCTGGTGCACGGCGAGGCCGGGCAGGGCAAGACCCGGCTGCTGCGCGAGTGGCTCCGGCGCACCCCGCGGCCGCACCTGCACGGCACCGGCCGCTGCCGGCCGTACGGCGAGCAGGGCAGCCTGCGCCCGCTGGCCGACGCGGTGACCGAACTGCTGGCCGGGGCCGGCCCGACGGGCACCGCGCCCGGACTCGGGGAGGCCCTGCGGCTGCTCTCCGGCGGCCTGCTGCTGGACGGCACCCCGACCCCGTCGCTGGACGAGACCTGCGCGGCGCTGGTGCGCGTCCTGCGGGCGCTGGCCGCCCGCCTCCCCGTCGTCCTGGTGGTCGACGACACCCAGTGGGCGGGGCCGCTGCTGCTGGACGTGCTCGGCCGACTGGCGGACGAGCTGGAGGGGGCGGCCGTGCTGCTGGTCTGCCTGGCCCGGCCGGAGCTGCTGGACGTCCGGGCCGAGCCGCTCGGCGAGCAGGCCCTGTCGATGCCGCTGCCCGGGCTGTCGGACCGGGAGTGCGCCCTGCTGGCCGCGGAGCTGACCGACCTCGGCGCGCACGCCGAGCACCCGCCGACCGCACTGCTGGAACGGGCCGGGGGCAACCCGCTGCACCTCGAGCAACTGCTGGCCGTCGCCGCCGGGTCCGGCCTGCCGGGCGGGCTCCCGCCCACCGTGCAGGCCGTGCTCGGGGCGCGCATCGACGCGCTGGCGCCGCCGGACCGCGGGGTCCTGGACCTCGCCGCGGTGCTGGGCCGGGAGTTCACGGTCGCCGAACTGGCCGGGCTGGCCGCGTCCGGGCCCGCGGGCGCGCCGGACACGCCGGACGCCGTCCGGGCCGCCCTGCTGCGACTCACCCGGCACCGGCTGGTGGAGCCGGTGCCCGGCCCGCGCCCGGGCCCGGCCCCGTTCCGGTTCGTCAGCGGGCTGGTCCAGGAGGTCACCTACCAGTCGCTGTCCAAGCGGGCCCGGGCCGAGGGGCACGCCCGGGCGGCGGAGCTGCCGTCCGTGCGCACGGCCGGCCCCGCCGCGGTCGGCGGCCACCTGGAGCACGCCCACCGCCACCGGGCCGCGCTGGGCCTGTCCGACGGCCTCACCGACACCCTGCGCCGACGCGCCGCCGACGCGCTCGGCCGGGCCGGCGCGCAGGCCCAGGCCCGCTCCGACCTGCCCTGGGCCGAGGACCTGCTGGGCCGCGCGGCGGCCCTGCACGGCGCCGACCCGGCGGAGGGCGCGACCGTCGCGCGCCGGCTGGGCGAGACCCGCCTCGCCCTCGGTCGCACCGACGAGGGCCTCGACCTGCTGCGCCGGGTGCTCGCGACCGCCGCCGACCCGGTGGAACGCGCCCACGCGCGGCTGGCGCTGGCGACGGTCCGCCCCGGCGGCGAGACGCCGACCGAGGCGGCCCGGGCGGCGCTGCCGGTCTTCGAGGCCGCCCGCGACGAGCTCGGCCAGGCCCGGGCCTGCCTGCGGCTCGGCCAGCGGCACCAGGCGCAGGGCCGGCACGGCGAGGCGGCCGCCCTGCTCGCCCGGGCGCTGGCCCACGCGGTGCGGGCCGACGGCGAGCCGGAGCGGGCCGCCGCGCTGGGCGCGACGGGCATCTCGCTGTGGCGCGGGCCGCAGGCCGCCGCCGAGGCCGTCGACCACTGCCGGGCGCTGCTCGCCGAGCACGGTGCGCGGCGCCGCACCGTCCGGCTGACCCTGAGCTGCCCGCTGGCCCTGCTGCTCGCCCTCGACGACCGCTGGGACGAGGCCCGGGCGAGCCTGGCGGACGCCGAACGGCTGGCCGCGGAGCTCGGCTACGCGGAGGCCCGGGTCTTCCTGCCGGTCTTCGGCTCCGCGGTGGAGGCGCTGGCCGGCCGCCGGGACCGGGCGCTGGCCCTGCTGGCGACCGCCACCGAGCACGGCCGCCGCTACGGCGCCGGGACCCTGCTGGACGGCATCGCCCTGGAGTCGGCCCGACTGCTCGTCGACTCCGGCGACCTCGAACGGGCCGCCCCGGTGGTGGAGCGGCTGGCGGCGGCCACCGCCCGGCCGCACGCCGAGGCGGTCGAACTGGACGGCCTGCGCGGCCGGATCGCCGCCGCGCAGGGCCGTTCCGAGGAGGCGCTGCGCTTCGCCGACCGGGCGCTCGCCACGGCCGCCGACACCGACTCCCCGGTCGTGCGGGGCCTGGCCGCCCTGGACCACGCGCACACCTGCCTGCTGCTCGGCCTCGGCGCCCGGGCCTCGGTGTCCGCGGCCGAGGCCGGGGCCCGGTTCCGCGCCAAGGGCCACCGGCCGGGGGTGCGGTGGGCCGCCGAGCTCTCCCGGGCCGCCGAGCTCTCCCGCGCCGCCGAGCTCTCCCGCGCCGCCGGGGCCCGCCCCGACACCCTTCCCGTAGGCCCGCACCGGAACGAGTCCCCATGAGCGCACCGACCGCCGCGAACGACCGCGCCCTCACCTGGAGCCTGCGGGACAGGCGTCCCGAGGACATCCCGGTGGCCGCGGACCCCTTCCCCGACCCCGCCGCCGCCGTCGCGGCGGGGACGGGCCGGGGCGTCCGGGTCTGCGTCGTCGACTCGGGCGTCGAGCGCGACCACCCCGCCGTGGGCCGGGTCGACGGCTCGTGGGTCGTGGTCAAGGACGAGGACGGGATCCGGGTGGAGGCCACCGACACCGGGGACACCTGCGGCCACGGCACCGCCTGCGCCGGGATCGTCCGCCGGGTCGCCCCGGAGTGCGAGCTCTCCAGCGTCCGGGTGCTCGGCGAGCGGTTCTCCGGCACCGGCGACGTCCTGATGGGCGGGCTGCGCTGGGCCGTCCGGCAGGGCTTCGACGTGGTGAACCTGAGCCTGTCGACCACCCGGACCCGGTTCGTGCAGGAACTGCGCGAGCTCGCCGACGAGGCGTACTTCAACCGCACGGTGATCGTCGCCTCGGCGCACAACACCCCGGTGGAGAGCTTCCCCTGGCGGTTCGCCTCGGTGGTCTCGGTCGGCAGCCACCACGAGGACGACCCCGGGCTGCACCTGTACAACCCGCGACCGCCGGTGGAGTTCTTCGCCCCGGGCCAGAACGTCGAGGTCGCCTGGCTGGGCGGCGGGACGATCCGCACCACCGGCAACAGCTTCGCCACGCCCTTCATCACCGGTCTGGCCGCCCGCATCCTGTCGGCGTACCCGCGCATGACCCCCTTCCAGCTGAAGAGCGCGCTCTACCTCTCCGCCGCCAACGTCCGTCTCCCCCACGTCGGCAGCGGTCCGCGGAGCGCCGCCGACGGCGTCCACCAGTAAGAGGTGTCCCTGTGCCAGTCGAGAACCGATCCGTCACCGACCCCTCCGGTCCGCCGGAGGACCCCTCCGCCCGGGAGCTGCTGCAGTCGGTCGTCGAGGTGGCCCGGGCCATCTTCGGAGCCCAGGCGAGCTCGGTGTTCCTCCTCGACGAGGAGGCCGGCGAGCTGGTCTTCCAGGCCGTCTCCGGACGGGGCGAGGACTTCCTGGTCGGTCGGCGCTTCCCGGCCGACCGGGGCATCGCCGGCTGGGTGGCGGCCTCCGCCGAACCCATGATCGTGGACGACCTGGCGGCCAACGCCTCCTTCGACCGCTCGCTGGCGCAGTCCACCGCGTACGTCCCCGACGCGATCATGGCGGCGCCGCTGATGGACGACGACCGGGTGCTGGGCGTGCTGGAGGTGCTGGACCCGGCCCCGCAGTCCCGCTCCAGCCTCTCCGACCTCGACCTGCTGTTCCTGTTCGCCCGGCAGGCCTCGGTCGCCCTGCGCGTCGTCACCCGGCAGCGCACCGGGCCGGCCGCCGGTCCGGGCCTGGCCCCCGAGCGGCGCACCGAGGCGGCCGAGCTGGTGCGCCGCCTGGAGCGGCTGCTGGCGGACGCCCCGCACGCCTGAACGAGGGACGCCGCGGCGCCCCCCCCCCGGGGGGGGGGGGGGGGGGGCCCCCCCCCGCCCCGGGGGGGCGCGGGGGGGTGGGGTGGGGGGGGGGGGTGGGTTGGGGGGGGGGGGGCGGGCCCCCCGTGCCCCCCGCCCCCCCGGGGGGGGGGGGCGGCGGCGCCCCCCCCCCCGGGGGGGCCGGGGCGGCGCCCGGGGCCCGGTTCCGCGCCAAGGGCCACCGGCCGGGGGTGCGGTGGGCCGCCGAGCTCTCCCGGGC
>NZ_JBIAVO010000020.1:47530-141847 GCF_042894345.1 Kitasatospora sp. NPDC001540 | reverse complement strand
CCCAGGGGCACAGCGCCACCCGCGCACGGTGACGGGACTCCGACGGTAGGCACGCCCCCGCCCCCCCCGGGGGGGGGGGGGGGGGGGGGCCCCGCGCCCCCCCCCCCCCCCCCCCCCCCCCCCCCGCTCGCTGCCCACAGGGTGTGGACGGGGCCGGTGGGGGCGGGCCCGGTGAAGGGGGGTCAGGCGGGGGCGTTGGGCTGTTCCGGTGAGGGGGAGGGGGTGGTGACGGGTTCTCGGATGCGGGGTGGGGGTGGGGGCCGGAGGGTGGAGGGGCGGGCTCCGGTGGGCGGGGCCGCGGCGAGGAGGCGGTGGATGAGCGCGGCGGATGTGCCGGTTCCGGACGGGGCCGCGACGGCGGCGGCGACGAAGCGGGTGAAGGCGGTGGCGACGCCCAGGATGACCTGGGTGACGCTGGCGCTGATGACGACCAGTTCGGTGGCGAGTCTGCGGTCCTCGCCGACGATGGCGGTGTACGGGCTGGCGTGCGTGTTCCTGTACGTGGTGCCGGCGATCGTGTTCCTGCTGCCGACGGCGCTGGTCTCGGCGGAGCTGGCGTCGGGCTGGGAGGGGGGCGTGTACAACTGGGTGGCCCAGGGGTTGTCGAAGCCGCTGGGGTTCCTGGCGGTGTGGTGCCAGTTCGCGATGACGATCTTCTACTACCCGAGCCTGCTGGCGTACGTGGCGAGCACGATCGCGTACGTGGTGGACCCGAGCCTGGCCAGCAACGGCCTCTACACGGCGATCGTGATCATGGTGCTGTACTGGACGGGCGTGTGGGTCTCCTCGCGGGGGACGGGCGCGGTGGCGGGCCTGGCCTCGTGGGGGCTGATCATCGGGACGCTGATCCCGGGCGCGCTGCTGGTGGTGCTGGGCTTCGTGTTCCTGGGGCAGGGCAACGCCTCGGCGGCGCCGATGACGGCGAGCCACCTGCTGCCGGCCTGGACCGGCCTGGCGAGCCTGGTGCTGATCGTCAACAACTTCCTGAGCTACTCGGGCATGGAGATGAACGCGGTGCACGTCTCCTCGCTGAAGAACCCGGGCAAGGAGTTCCCGCGCTCGATGTTCCTGGCGGTCGGGATGGTGCTGCTGATCTTCATCCTGCCGGCGCTGGCGATCAGCTGGGTGGTGCCGGCCGACCAGCTCTCGCTGACGGCGGGCGTGATGCAGGCGTTCGACGCGTTCTTCCAGTACTTCCACATCGGCTGGCTGACGCCGCTGATCGCGGTGGGCCTGGTGGCGGCCTCGCTGGGCGGCATGCTGACCTGGCTGGCCGGTCCGTCCAAGGGCCTGCTGATGATCTCCCGGCAGGAGGGCTACCTGCCGCCCTCGCTGCAGAAGCTGAACAAGCACGGCATCCAGCAGAACATCCTGGTCGCGCAGGGCGTGGTGACCACGGCGATCGCGCTGATGTACGCGCTGATCCCGAACGTCTCCAGCGTCTACTGGATCTTCTCGGTGATCACCACGCAGGTGTACCTGATCGTCTACCTGCTGATGTTCGCGGCCGCGATGCGGCTGCGGAAGCTCCAGCCGAACCACCCGCGCGGCTACCGCGCCCCCGCGCTGGGGGTGCTGTGCGTGGTGGGCCTGCTGGCGTCGGCGGCGGCGATGGTGATCGGGTTCGTGCCGTCCTCGCAGTTCGGCGGCGGCAGCATCTGGGCGTACATCGGGATCGTCGGCGGCGGCCTGCTGCTGCTGGGCGTGATCGTCCCGTTCGGTTTCCTGAAGGCCAGCAAGCCGGAGTGGCGCGATCCGGCGGTGGCCGCGGCCGTCGAGGAGGAAGCCGCATGACCACCCGGATGGCTTCGCAGCACAGGTGGATCTACGTCGGCGCGATCGTGGTGCTGGTCGCGATGGCGGTGGTCGGCCTGCTGACGTTCACCCAGCAGCACGCCACCAACGAGTCGTTCCGGAAGGCCGACGAGCTGATCTCGAAGCTGCAGGAGAACGGCTACCCGACGCCGGACCGGGAGCAGGTCGCCCGGACGCTGGGGACGGACGGCGGCGCGGTGTGCGAGGACCCGGCGAGTTCGCTGAAGACCGGCCTGCAGCGGGTGCAGATGTCGAACGGGGCGGCCGGCCCCGGGCAGCGGCCGATCATCGTGGCGGCCCGGACGGTGCAGGCGGAGGCGCTGGTGCTGAGCGTCTACTGCCCGGACCAGCTGGACGACTACCAGGAGAAGATCGAGGACATCAAGACCGATGACACGATCAGGAACTGAAGGGGAGCCGATGAGCAGTGACACCGAACTGGCCGCCCGCATCGCGGCGTTGATGCCGCAGGCGAAGCGGGACCTGGCCGAGCTGGTCGCCATCCCCTCGGTCGCCGACCCGCGGCAGCAGCCGCCGGAGAAGTGCCGCCAGGCCGCCGAGTGGGTGGCCGCCGCCTTCACCGACGCGGGCCTGCGGGACGTCCGGCTGGCGGAGACCCCGGACGGCAGCCACGCCGTCCTCGGGCACCGCCCGCCGCCGCCGGGCGCGCCGACCGTGCTGCTGTACTGCCACTACGACGTGCAGCCGCCGCTGGACGACGCCGCCTGGACCACGCCCCCGTTCGAGCTGACCGAGCGGGACGGGCGCTGGTACGGGCGCGGCACCGCGGACTGCAAGGGCAACGTCGTCATGCACCTCACCGCGCTGCGGGCGCTCGGCGACGACCTGCCGGTGGGGATCAAGCTGGTCGCGGAGGGCTCGGAGGAGCAGGGCACCGGCGGCCTGGAGGCGTACGTCCCGCAGCACCCCGAGGACCTGCACGCGGACGTGCTGCTGGTCTGCGACACCGGCAACGCGGCGGTCGGGGTGCCGACCGCGACGACCTCGCTGCGCGGCCTGGCGAACGTCGTGGTGACGGTGCGGACGCTGGAGTCGGACATGCACTCCGGGATGTTCGGCGGCCCCGCGCCGGACGCGCTGGCCGCGCTGATCCGGATCCTGGACTCGCTGCGCGACGCCGACGGCGGCACCCGGATCGACGGGCTGGACAACGCGGGGACGTGGGATGGCGTCGGCTACGACGAGCAGCAGTTCCGGGCGGACGCGGGCGTGCTGGAGGGCGTCGGCCTGATCGGTTCCGGGACGGTCGCGGACCGGCTGTGGGCCCGTCCGGCGGTGACGGTGCTGGGCATCGACTGCGCGCCGGTGGTCGGCTCGGCCGCGGCGATCCCCGGCACCGCCCGGGCCCGGGTCAGCCTGCGGGTGCCGCCGGGCATGGACCCCGGCAGCGCGCAGGACGCGCTGACCGCGCACCTGGTCGCGGCGGCGCCGTGGGGCGCGCAGGTGACGGTGGAGCCGGAGTCGAAGGGCTCGCCGTTCAAGGCCGCCACCGACGGCAAGGCGTACGCGGCGCTGGACGCCGCCGCGCGGGAGGTCTACGGGAAGCCGCTGTCCTTCCTCGGGCAGGGCGGGTCGATCCCGCTGTGCAACGTGCTGGCGGCGCAGTACCCGGAGTCGGAGATCATCCTGATGGGCGTGGAGGAGCCGCGCTGCCTGATCCACGCGCCGAACGAGAGCGTGGACCCGTCCGAGATCGAGCACATGGCCACCGTGGAGGCGCTGTTCCTGCGCCGCTACGCGGCCGCCGCCCACCGCTGAACCGAGAGGGAGCCCATGCCCGCGCCGTTCACCACCGCCGACTTCCAGGCCCGGATGGCCCGCGCCGCGACCGCCGCCGCGGACGCCGGGCTGGCCGGACTGGTCGTCACCCCCGGCCCCGACCTGACCTACCTGACGGGCTACCGGCCGACCGCGACGACCGAGCGGCTGACCGCCCTGGTGATCGCGGCCGGTGCCGAACCCGTGCTGCTGGTACCGAAGTTGGAGCGCCCGGATGCCGAACAGGCGCCGGGCGCGGAGGCCGTCCGGATGGCCGACTGGACGGACGGCAGCGACCCGTACGCGGCGCTCGCGCCGAACCTGGACGGCAACGGCCGGTACGGGATCTCGGACAACGCCTGGGCGATGCACCTGCTCGGGCTGCAGCAGGCGCTGCCGGGGAGCTCGTACGCGGCGCTGACGGCGGTGCTGCCGATGCTGCGGGCGGTGAAGGACCACGACGAGCTGGAGCGGCTGGCCGCGGCCGGGGCGGCGGCGGACCTGGCGTACGGGGAGATCCTGGGCGTCGAGTTCGCCGGGCGGACCGAGAACCAGGTGGCCGCCGACCTGGCCGCGTTCCTGGTCAAGCACGGGCACAGCCAGGTCGACTTCACCGTGGTCGGTTCCGGGCCGAACGGGGCCAACCCGCACCACGAGGCCGGGGAGCGGGTGATCGAGCGCGGCGACACCGTGGTGCTGGACTTCGGCGGGCTGAAGGACGGCTACGGCTCCGACACCACCCGCACCGTGTTCGTCGGCACCGAGCCGCCCGCGGAGGTGCTGGCCGTCCACGACCTGGTGCGGCGCGCCCAGCAGGCCGCGTTCGACGCGGTCGCGCCCGGGGTGACCTGCCAGGAGATCGACCGGGTCGCCCGCAAGGTGATCACCGACGGCGGGTACGGCGAGTACTTCATCCACCGGGTCGGCCACGGCATCGGGCTGACCACGCACGAGCCGCCGTACATGGTCGAGGGCGAGACCCAGCCGCTGGTGCCCGGGATGTGCTTCTCGATCGAGCCGGGGATCTACCTGCCGGGGAGGTTCGGCGTCCGGATCGAGGACATCGTGACGGTCACCGAGGACGGCGGGCTGCGGTTCAACGGGACGCCGCACGAGCTGGCCTTCGTGAACTAGGGGCAGGGGAAGGGCCGCCGGGGTTCCGGCGGTCCTTCGTCATTCCCCCGGGTGGAAGGCGCGGCGCAGCGCGGAGAGCAGGGCGCGCAGGGCCGGGGGCGGGGCGGGGCGGTTGACCAGGGCGAGCAGGGCCGGGGTGGTCAGGTCGGTGACGGGGACGGGGACGAGCGCCGGGAAGGCCTCGACCATCGAGCGGCTGAGCACGGCCACGCCGAGGCCGCGGACGGCCAGGTCGGCGATCGCGGCGGCGGCGCCCGCCTCCAGGGCGATGCGCGGGGTGAGGCCGCGGGCGGCGCAGTCGCGGTCCAGGACGGCGCGCAGGCCGGTGCCGCGGGGCATGCAGACCAGCGGGTGGGCGAGCAGGTCGGCGAGGGTGGTGGCGGGGGCGTCCAGCAGCGGGTGGCCGGGCGGAACGGCGGCGACCAGGGGTTCGCTGATCAGCACGTGCGCGTCCAGGCCGTCGGGGGCGGGGGCGGGGCGGCCGATCAGGGCGAGGTCGAGGGCGCCGGTGCGGACGTCCTCGGTCAGTTGCGCGGAGTCGCCTTCCAGCAGGGCGAGTTCGACGCCGGGGTGGGCCCGGTGGAAGGCGGCCAGGCCGTCGAACAGCGGGGTGAGGGTGCAGCCCGCGACCATGCCCAGGCGCAGGCTGCCGCGGACCAGGTCGGTGACCTCGCCGACCGCCTGCCCGACCGCCCGGGCGGCGGCCAGCGCCTGCCGGGCGTGCTCCAGGGCGGCCTTGCCCGCGACGGTGAGCGTCACCGCGCGGGCCGAGCGGTCGAACAGTTCGGCACCCAACTCCCGTTCCAGTTGCCGGATCTGGGCACTCACCCCGGACTGGCTGATGTGCACCCGCTCGGCGGCGCGGGTGAAGTTGCGCTCCTCGGCGACCGCGACGAAGTACTCCAGCTGCCTCAGCTCCATGAGTGTGGATTCTAGTTCGGATCGCAACCAGCTGTTGGACTTCTGACTGGGCCGAGGGGAGGCTGGAGGGGACGGACGACGAGAAGGAGGCAGCGGTGAGCGCGTACGAGAAGGCGATGCGGCCCGAGGACCTGACCCGGCTGTTCGTGGAGCGTTCCAACGCGGGCGACGCCGACGGGGTCGCGGCGCTGTACGAGGAGAACGCGGTGATGGCGTACCCGCCCGGGCAGCTGACGGTCGGCCGGGAGGCGATCCGGGAGCTGTGGGCGAAGGTGCTGGCCCACCGACCGCAGTTCACCCCCGAGCCGCCGCTGCCCACGCTGGCCGCCGAGGGCGTCGCGCTGACCGCGACCCCGCCGAAGGACGGCGCCGGGGCCCGCGCCCAGGTGGTGCGGCAGCAGCCGGACGGCAGTTGGCTGCGGCTGCTGGACCAGCCGGAGTTCCAGCGGCCGGACGGGGAGGCGTAGTCCGTCAGCCGGTCAGGAAGCGGGCCAGGGCGGCGACGAAGGCGTCCGGGTTGTCCAGCATGATGTTGTGCCCGCAGTCCGGGACGGGGAGCACGGCCACCCCGGCGTCCAGCAGTGCCTGCTCGCCGGGGTGCGGGCCGTCGGCCGCCGGGCGGAGGAGGAGCCGGGGGACGTCCAGCGCGGCCAGCGTGGCGCGGGCGGTGGGGGTGGTGCCGCGGACCAGGTGGACGGCGCTGCGGTGCAGGGCCTCGGGGCCGGCCAGGCGCATGGTGGACCACCAGTGCGGGGTGATCAGCTCGCGGAACTCCCGCCAGCCGCCCGCGAGGTACTCCTGCTCGGTGTAGGAGGCGATGCCGGCCCCGCCGGGGCGGCCGCGTTCGGGGGTGCCCGGGTCGAGGCTGGGGTCGACCAGCACCAGCCGGGCCACCAGCTCGGGGTGGCGCTCGGCGAGCAGGACGGCGACCGCCCCGCCCATGCTGTGGCCGATCACGTCGGCGCCCCGGACGTCCGCGGCCGCGAGCAGGGTGGCGAGCGCGTCGGCGTGCTCCTCCAGGGTGTAGCCGAAGTCGGTGGGGCGGTCGCTGGTGCCGAAGCCCAGCAGGTCGACCAGGAGCGAGCGGACGCCCACGAGTTCGGGGCGGGCCACCGCGGCCGCGTAGTACGGGGCGGCGGCGGCGCCGAGCCCGTGCAGGTAGACGCGGGGGCGGGCCGGGTCGCCGGGGATCTCGATCCAGCGCATCAGGGCGCCGCTGGGGGTCACTTCGACGGTGCGCACGGGTCGTCCTCCTGGGGAAGCGGCTGTGGTCTCGGGGTGAGGCCTCGGGTTGACGCCTCGGGTTGATGCCTCGGTGAGACTATACATCGGAGTCTATGTATAACGGGAGTGCGGGATGATGGTCGGGTGCTGGAACTGGCGATCCTCGGCTTCCTCTTCGAACGACCCCTGCACGGCTACGAGCTGAAACGGCGGGTGGCCCACCTGACCGGGCACGTCCGGCCCATCGCGGACGGCACCCTGTACCCGGCGATCAAGCGCCTGGAGAAGGCGGGCTGGCTGGAGCGGCAGACCGAACCCGGCAGCCGGGCCGCGCCCCGGCACGTGCTCACCCTCACCGCCGACGGCCGGGCCGAACTGCTGCGCCGCCTGCGGGAGGTGGACGGCACCGCGGTCACCGACGAGAACCACTGGTTCACCGTGCTCGCCTTCCTCCGCCACCTGGAACGGCCCGCCGAGCAGGCCGCCGTGCTGCGGCGGCGGCTGGAGTTCCTGCGGCAGCCCAGCAGCTTCTTCCACGACGACGCCGGACGGCCGCTCACCGCCGAGGAGCTCGACGACCCGTTCCGGCAGGGCCTGCTGACCGTGGCCCGCGCCACCAGCCGGGCCGAACTGGGCTGGCTGGAACGGACCTTGACCGATCTGGAGGAGCAGCCCGCGCACTGACCCCGGCCCGTACCGAACCGTGACACTTCTCCGGGCGTCGGGCCGAAACCCGGGCGCCACTCGGTGCGTGTACCTCTTCCGGAAGATCCGATGGAGGGGGAGCCGTCGTGCGACGGATGTCGATGGTGGGCGCGGTGCTGGGCGGGACGCTGCTGCTGGGCGCCTGCAGCAGCGGGGGTGCGGGCGGCGGCGCCGGGGGCCCGGCGGCCGGGGGCGGGCCGAGTGCCCCGGCGGCCGCGAAGGCCTCCGCGGCCGTGCTGTCGATCGAGCCCGGGGACGGCGCCAAGGACGTCGCCCCCGGCGCGGTCAAGGTCTCGGTGGCGACCGGGAAGCTGACCGAGGTCACCGTCACCGGCCAGGACGGCCGGCCGGTCGACGGCGCCCTCGCCGCCGACCGCCTCACCTGGACCCCGGCCGCGGGCGCCCTCGCGGTCGGCGCGACCTACCGGGTGGAGGCGAAGGCCGCCGACGCCGACGGCCTCGCCACCGCCGCCACCAGCACCTTCACCACCCTCGTCCCGCAACGGACCGTCAAGGTCGAGGACAACGTGGTGACCGGCCAGGACTTCGGCGTCGGCATGATCATCTCGGTGGACTTCGGCGGCCTGAAGGTCAAGAACAAGGAGGCCGCCGAGCGGGCGATCGTCGTCGAGGCCTCCGACGGCACCCAGGTCAGGGGCCACTGGTTCGAGAACGACACCCGGCTCGACCTGCGCCCCGCCGCCTACTGGAAGCCCGGCACCACCGTCCAGGTCCACCTGCGCACCAAGAGCGTGGAACTGGCCCCCGGCGTGTACGGCGCCACCCAGCGCGACGAGCACTTCACCGTCGCCCGCTCCCGGATCAGCGAGGTCGACGCCCGCACCCACCAGATGGTGGTCACCGAGGACGGCAAGCCCGACGAGGTCGTCCCGATCGTCGCGGGCACCGACGACAACCCGTCCTGGAACGGCACCATGGTCATCTCCGCCAAGAGCCCCATGGAGAAGATGACCTCCGAGGGCCAGACCAACCTGAGGGGCCCTGGCTACGAGGCGACGGAACCGCACGCGATGCGGCTGACCACCTCCGGCACCTACCTGCACGGCAACCCGGCCGCCCGCGGGGTGGCCGGGCGGGCGAACATCAGCCACGGCTGCATCGGCCTGCCCGACACCCCGGAGGGCAGCGACGACACCCCCGGCGGCCGGATCTACAACGCCTCGAAGATCGGCGACGTGGTGGTCGTCCGGAACTCGGTCAAGCGGGAGCCGCTCGACCCCGCCAACGGCCTCAGCGGCTGGAACCTGACCTGGGAGCAGTGGTGACGGCGCCCTGACGACGCCCTGACGACGCCCTGACGGCGGACGCCCACGGCGGCGGGCCAGCGGGCGCGGGCCTCAGCGGGTGCGGCGGCGGTAGTCGGCCGGGGTGGTGGCCAGGGTCCGGGCGAAGGCCCGGCGCATCGCCTCGGCCGAGCCGTAGCCGCAGGAGCGGGCGACCTGCTCGATCCCGTCCCGGCTGTCCTCCAGTCGGCGGCGGGCCGCCTCCAGCCGGGCCCGGGCCACGTAGCGGCCGGGGGTCGTGCCGACGTCCGCGGCGAAGACCCGGGCGAACTGGCGCGGCGACAGCGAGGCGCGGCGGGCCAGCGACTCCACCGACAGGTCCTCCTCCGGGTGCTCGACGATCCAGCGCTGCACCTCCCGGACGGCGTCCCGCTCGGCGAACTGCGCCGACAGCTGGGTGGAGAACTGGGCCTGGCCGCCCGGGCGGCGCAGGAACACCACCAGGCTGCGGGCGACCGCGAGCGCGACCTCCCGGCCCAGGTCCTCCTCGACCAGGTGCAGGGCCAGGTCGATGCCCGCGGTGACCCCGGCCGAGGACAGGAAGCGGCCGTCCCGGACGTAGATCGGCTCCGGGTCGACGGTCAGCTCCGGGTGGCGGGCGGCCAGCGCCGCGCTGTGCCGCCAGTGCGTGGTGACCTGGCGGCCCGCCAGCAGCCCGGCCGCGGCCAGCAGGAAGGTGCCGGTGCAGACCGAGACGACCCGCCGGGCGTCGGCCGCGAGGGCGGCGATCCGGTCGGTCAGGTCGGGCGCGACCTCGCCGCGGGCGCCCGCCCCGCCCGGGACCAGCAGGGTGTCGGCCGGGGCGGCCAGGTCGAGGTCGGTGTCGGGCAGCAGGGCCAGGCCGCTGCCGCTGCGCACCGGACGGCCGCCCGGCGAGGCGGTGGTGACCCGGTACCCGGCGCCGTGGAACACCTCCAGCGGGCCGGTGACGTCGAGGCTCTGCACCCCGTCGAACAGGACGATCAGCACGCTGCGGGAGGACATGGCCCCACCCTGGCGGGTGCGGCCGGTGGCAGCAAGGACACGTACCCCACCTTTCCTGCCACCGGGTCAGCCGTCGAGGCGCTTGTAGTAGTAGGTGGTGGCGGCGAGCGTGCCGTCCGGGGTGGCGGCGTGGTCGGGGACGGTGCCGAACGCCGTCCAGCCGGAGGTGCGGTAGAGGTGCTCGGCGGCGCTGCCGGTCTGGGTGTCGAGCAGCAGCAGGGTGGCGCCGCAGCGGCGGGCGGCGTCCTCGGCGTGCCGCAGCAGGCGGCGGCCGAGGCCCGCGCCGCGGGCGTCGCGGTGGACCAGCAGCTTGGCGACCTCGGCGCGGTGGCGGCCGTTGGGCTTCTCCTCGCGGACCAGCGAGACGGTGCCGAGGACCCGCCCGGCGGCGTCCTCGGCGGTCCAGAGCAGGCGCGTCCCGGCGGCGACGGACGGGCGCAGGCCGTCCCACCAGGCGGCGGCCTCGCGGTGGTCCGTCCCGGCCAGGAAGCCGACCGAGGCACCGTCGGCCACCGCGTCCAGCAGCAGGTCGGCGAGGGCGTCCCGGCGGGCGTCCAGGGCTTCGGGGGTGAGCGGGTGGACGGTCGGGACCGGGGGCGGGGTCATGGCAGCACCAGGGCGATCAGGTAGCGGGCGGGGCGGGGGCCGGGGCAGTGGAACCCGGAGGCGCCGTGCAGGCGGTAGCGCAGGCAGTCGCCCGCGGCGAGACGGTGCGCGGTGCCGTCCAGGGTCAGGTCGAGCGCGCCGTCCAGCACCCACAGGTGGTGCTCCAGGCCCGGGACGGGCGGGGCCTCGTAGCGGATCTCCGCGCCGGGCGGCAGGGTGCCCTCGACCAGCTCGGCGCGCAGGCCGGGGTGCGGGGGCGAGACCGAGCGGCGGACGAGGCCGGTCGCCGGGTCGTGCCAGCGCGGCTGCTCGGCGGCGCGCAGCAGGCCGGGCGGCTCGGACTCGACCTCGGCCAGCAGCCGGGAGACGGTGCGGCCGTACGCGGTGCAGAGCCGGCCGAGTTGGGCGGCGGTCGGGCTGAGTTCGGCGCGCTCCAGCCGGGACAGCGTGGAGCGGCTGGTGCCGCTGCGGCGGGCGAGCTCGTCCAGCGACCAGCCGCGTTCGGCCCGCAGGGCGGCCAGGCGGGCGGCCAGACGGCGGCCCTCCTCGTCCGGCAGTTCGTCGTTTCCCACATCCGGGACGATATCCCGAAATGGAGACGGGACGGAAGCGGGTCCGTCCGACCCGCGCTCCTCCGGGATGTCAGGAGTGGTTACCGTGGTGGGGTGTACCGGTTCCTGCTCAGCCCGCGGTGGCTCGTCGGCACGGTCGTCGCGGTGGCGGCGATCGTGGTCTGCCTGATGCTGGGCACCTGGCAGCTGGACCGCTTCGAGTCCCGGGTGTCGACCCACCAGGAGAACGGCCGGGCCGCCGCCGCCTCCGCGCAGGCCGAGGCGCAGCCGCTGGCGGCGGTGCTGCCGGACGGCGCGGCCAAGGTCGGCACCGACACCGTCGGCCGGACGGTCCGGGTCACCGGCGCGTACGACGGCGCGCACCAACTGCTGGTCCCCGGACGGACGGTGGACGGTCACCAGGGCTACTACGTGCTGACCCCGCTGGTCACCGACGGCGGCCGGGCGGTCCCCGTGGTGCGCGGCTGGGCCGCGGGCGAACCCGGTACGGCACCGCAGGCGCCGACCGGGCAGGTCAGCGTGACCGGACGGCTGCAGGCCCCCGAGAACAGCGGCAGCGGCGGCGCGGTGGCGGGCGGCCTGCCCACCGGGCAGCTGGGCACGATCAGCCCGGCCACCCTGGTCAACGTGCTGCCGTATCCCGTGTACGACGGCTGGGTCGCGGCGGACGACGTCCCGGCCGGGCTGACGGCGGTGCCCACGGTGCAGCCGGAGGGCGGCGACGGGCTGAGCCTGCGGGCGTTCCAGAACCTGGGCTACACCCTGGAGTGGTTCGTCTTCGCCGGGTTCGTGGTGTTCATGTGGTTCCGGCTGGTGCGCCGCGAGGCGGAGGCCGCCCAGGACCGGGCCCTCGGCCTGGACCCCGTCCTGGACTGATCCCGGGCCGCTCCCCGCCCCGGACCGACCGCCGCTCAGCGGGACTTCGACGGCGAGGGCGCCGGGGACGGCGCCCCCTTGCCGCTGGGCGCGGCGCCCGCGCTCGGACTGCCGCACGGCAGCGGCGGGGCCGCGGCGCCCGCCCCGGTGCCGGTCGGCAGCGGCGTGGCGGTGCCGGCACCGGCACCGGCACCGGTCGCCGGGGTGGGGCAGCCGCCGTAGCCCTGGTAGCCCGGTGCGGGCGACGGGTTGCCGCAGTCGTCGACGTAGTCGTCGGTGCGGGTGGAGCCCGTGGTGCGGTGGTGGTAGTGGTGCACCGTGCTGCTGCCGCCGGTGGTGTGCTTGGAACCGGACGAACCGCCGGTGGACGAGCCGCCGGTGGACGAACCGCCGGTGGAGCCGTGGGACCCGCTGGAGCCGCCGCCGGACGAGCCGCCCTTGGAGGTGCGGCTGCCACTGGAGCCGCCCTTCGAGGTGCGGCTCCCGCTGGAGCCGCCGGCCTTGGCCTGCACGACGACACCGCCACCACCACCGCCGCTCCCGGCCAGGACCAGGCCGGTGTCGGCGGTGACGGCGCCCGCGGCCCGGACGCAGTCCTGGCTCCCGCTCCCGCTGCCCGTGGAGCAGCCGACCGCGGTCAGCAGCACGGCGCCGACCGCGACGACGGCCAGTGCGGCGCGTCCGCCCATCAGTTGTCCCCCTCGTCGTCCGGCCCGCAGCTCACCGGACGGTGCCGGGTGCCAGGTGGCGCCGGACGAAGTCGATTTCCAGGCGGAGCTGCTTGATCCGCTCGTCGACGACCAGCGAACCGTGCCCGGCATCGTAGCGGTACACCTCATGGACCTTGCCCAGCTCCTCCAGCCGCCGGACGTAGTTGTCGACCTGCCGGATCGGGCAGCGCGGGTCGTTGACGCCCGCGCTGATGTACACCGGCACCTTGACCCGCTCGACGTACGTCAGCGGCGAGGAGGCGTGCCAGCGCTCGGGGACCTCCTCGGGCGTGCCGCCGAAGAGGGTGCGGTCCAGGGACTTCAGCGCCTCCATCTCGTCGGCGTACGCGGTCAGGTAGTCGGCGACCGGGACGGCGGCCAGGCCGAGCGTCCAGTGGTCGGGCTGGGTGCCGAGGCCGAGCAGGGTCAGGTAGCCGCCCCAGGAGCCGCCGGAGAGCACCAGCCGGTCCGGGTCGGCCAGGCCGGAGGCGACCGCCCAGTCGCGGACCGCGCCGATGTCCTCCAGCTCGATCAGGCCGACGCGTTCGGTGAGGGCGTCGGTCCAGGCCTGCCCGTAGCCGGTGGAGCCGCGGTAGTTGACCCGGACGACGGCGAAGCCGTGGTCGAGCCAGGCGGCGGGCCCGGCCGCGAAGGAGTCGCTGTCGTGGTGGGTCGGGCCGCCGTGCACCTCGAACACCGTCGGGTACGGACCCTCGCCGGACGGGCGCTGCACCAGCGCGTGCACCCGGCCGCCGGGCCCGTCCACCCAGACGTCCTCCACCGGCACCGAGCCGGGCGGGACGGGACCGGGGGCGCGCAGCACCACCGTGCCGGAGGTCGAACGCACCACGGACGGCTCGGCCGCCGAGGACCACAGGAACTCCACCGTGCCGTCGGGGCGGGCGGTGGCCCCGGCGACGGTGCCGCGCGGGGTGTCCAGCCTGGTCAGCTCGCCGGACTCCAGGTCGTACGAGAACAGCTCGGAGCGGGCCTCGTACTCGTGCTCGATCAGCAGCGAGCGGGCGTCCGGTCGCCACTGTGCGGACAGGTCGCCGGGGAACGGGCGGCCCTGCTCGTCGCGCAGGGCGAGTTCGGTCTCGGTGCCCGCCGCGACGTCCCACAGCATCGGCTCCCAGCGGCCGCTGCGCTGGTGGGCGACCAGCAGCCGGGTGTCGCCGTCGGCGGGCGCGAAGCCCAGGCAGGCGACGCCGCGCGGCTCGGCGCGGCCGGTGACCTCGTCGAGCTCGGCGACGGTGGCGCCGTCGGCCAGCCGCAGCACCCGGATCGCCGAGTGCATGGCGTCACCGTGCTCGGTGTGGTCGACGGCCAGCAGGGTGCTGTCGTGCGAGAGGTCGCCGACGCCGCCGTACTCGGCGTGCCGGTAGACCACCTCGGGCTCGGTGGCGCCCGGGCGGCGCAGGTAGAGGGTGGTGCCCTCGTCGTCGGTGGAGGTGCCGACCACCACGGTGCCGTCGCGGCCGAGCGCCAGGCCCGCCGAGTACGCGGCGGGCACGCCCGGGACGGCCTCCTCGTCGGGGCCGCCGGAGAAGGGCTGGCGGCGCCAGACGCCGAACTCGTCGCCGTCGGTGTCGTCGAACCACCAGATCCACTGCCCGTCGGGGGCGAGTTCGGCGTCGGTGGTGCCGTTCGGGCGGTCGGTGACCCGGCGGTGCTCGCCGGTGGAGCGGTCCCACGCGTAGACCTCGTAGGTGCCGGTCGCGTTGGACACGTACAGCGCCCGGTCGGGTGCCTCGTCCGCCCAGTCGGGCAGGGAGACCCGCGCAGCCCGGAACCGCTGCTCCCACGCCGGAACGACGTTCGTCTGCTCGTTCATGCACTCATCCAACCCGATGCCGGGGGGTGATCGGAACGGTCCGGACGGGAGCGCGGGGCGGGCGCGGGGGCGCGGCTCGGCCGGTGCCAGGTCAGTGCCGGGTCGGCGCCGGGTCAGTGCCGGGTCGGTGCTCGGTTGGTGCGGACACGGAGCTGATGCGGTGCGGCCACTGACGGGCTATCAACGGTACCGTGACAAACACGGACATAATGACCGGAGGAGTGTCGCCGTGACCGTCCCCGCGCCCCCGTTCGACCGGCTCGACCCGCACGAGCTCGCCCAGGCGCTGGGCCTGGTCGAGGAGATCGAGCAGTACCTGGCCGGGCTGCCCGCCCCCGCCCCCGCGCTTCCGCCCGCTCCGGCGCCCGGCCCGTACGGCAGCGTCCGGCAGCCCTGGAACCACGGCGAGCCGCTGCCCCGCCGCTCGCCGCTGGACCGGCTGACCCGCCGGCCCGCCCGTCCGGTGGAGGTCACCGTCGCCGGGCACCTGCGGCTGACCTCCCGCTACCTCGCCGAGGCCGGCTGGACGCAGGGCGCGCTCTGGGACGCCCGCGGCCGGGTCTGCCTGCTCGGCGCGCAGACCGCCGTCCTGGCGCACGGCTACGGCACCGCGTACACGGTGCGCCGGGCCCGCGCCCAGGTCATGGAGGTGCTGCACGCCACCGGTCGCCCGGTGCCCTCCCCCGACGTGTGGAACGACCGCCCCGGCCGCCGCCAGGCCGAGGTGCACGCCCTGCTGGAACGGGCCCGGGCCCGGGCCCACTTCCTGGGCATCTGAGGGCCTCGGGGCCGGATGCTCTCGGGGCCGGATGCTCTCGGGACCGGACGATCTTGAGGCCGGACGGTCCCGGGGTCGGACGGTCCCGGGGTCGGACGGTCCCGGGGTCGGACGGTCCCGGCGGCAGACAGCCCCGGGGTCGGACGGTTGCGGAACCCGATCGTCTCGGACGGCGACGGTCTCAGGTGCGGACCGTCCCGGAAGCCGACGGCACTCGGGCCGAGGTGGCCCCGGTGAGCGTCGCCAGCCGTTCGGCGGTCACCGAGCCCGGCTCGACGGTGTACACCACCAGCAGCAGCCCCGGCTCGCCGGGCGGGGCGAGCGTCTCGTACCCGAAGTCCAGCTCCCCCACCCGCGGGTGCAGCAGCAGCTTGCGCCCGGACGCCTTCTCCCGGACGCCGTGCCGGGCCCACAGCTCGGCGAACAGCGGGTTCCCGGCGGTCAGGTCGGCCACCAGCGCGGCCAGTTCGGGGTCGTCCGGGTGGCGGGCCGCGTCCAGCCGCAGGTGGGCGACCGTCTCGGCGGCGACCCGCTCGAAGTCCGGGTAGAGCCGACGGCCGCTCTCGGTGAGGAAGGCGTGCCGGGCCGTGTTCCGTTCGCCGGGCGGCAGCGCGGAGAAGCCGATCACCGCGTCCGCCGGGGCGTTCCAGGCCAGCACGTCCATGCACCGGCCCAGCACGAACGCCGGGGTCGCCAGCGCGTCCAGCACCAGTCGCAGCCCCGGCCGGACCTGCCGCGGGGCCCGCCGGTGCGTGCCGCGCGGCGGGCGGGCCAGGTCGTGCAGGTGGCCGCGCTCGGTGCCGTCTAGCCGCAGCACCCGGGCCACCGCGTCCAGCACCTCCGCGGAGACGCCGTCGCCCCGTCCCTGCTCCAGCCGCACGTAGTAGTCGACGCTCACCCCCGCCAGTTGCGCGACCTCCTCCCGCCGCAGCCCCGGCACCCGGCGGCGGCGCCCCAGCTCGGGCAGGCCCACGTCCGACGGCTGGATCCGGGCCCGGCGCTGCCGCAGGAACTCCCCCAGTTCGCTCATGCCCCCGACGATACGTCGGCCGCCGCGAAGGTGGTTCTCCCGGACCCAGGAAAACCACGGCACTGGGTACGACCGCCGCAGCCGAACAGACTCTTCCCTGTCAGCAGGAACAGAGCCCCGCAACGTACGAGGAGAGCGATTCCCATGGGTTACCCCACCCTGAACGGCCGCACCGCAGTCGTCACCGGCGCCGCCAGCGGCATGGGCGAGGCGATCGCCCGGCAGCTGGTCGCCGACGGCGCCCGGGTCGCGCTGCTGGCCCGCCGGACCGACCGGCTCGCCGCGCTGGCCGCCGAACTCGGCCCGAACGCGCTCGCGGTGACCGCCGACGTCACCGACCAGGACTCCGTCGACGCCGCGCAGAAGCTCGTCCACGAGGCCTTCGGCCGGGTCGACCTGCTGGTCAACTCGGCCGGCGTGATGCTGCCGAACCCGGTCGACGACGGCCGGATCGACGAGTGGTCCCGCATGATCGACACCAACGTGACCGGCGTGCTGCGGATGATCCGCGCCTTCGGTCCCGACCTGGTCGCCGCCGCCGCGGACGGCGCGACCGCCGACCTGGTCGACGTCTCCTCGATCGGCGCGCACGTGGTCTTCCCCAACTACGCGGTGTACGGCGCCACCAAAGCCGCGCTGACCCAGCTCTCGGCCGCGCTGCGCAGCGAGTACGGCCCGCGCGACGTCCGGGTCACCAACATCGAGCCCGGCCTGACCGACACCGAACTCGGCACCCACATCGACAACCCGGCCCTCGGCCACGACGGCCAGCTCGGCGCGATGTTCGACGCGATCGGCTCGCTCGCCGCCGCGGACGTCGCCGACCTGGTCGCCTACGTGACCAGCCGCCCCCGGCACGTCAACCTGCGCCAGCTGGTGGTGCTGCCGACCCGCCAGGCCTGAACGGGCCCGGCGAGGACGTGGCGGGGCGCCAGGACGCGGCGGAGCGACGAGGACCGGCGGCGCCCGGTGAGAGCCGGTGGGCGGAGGGGTGCGGCGCCTGACGGAGGCGTAGCACTCGGCGAGAACGCGGCCAGCCGCCGGGGCCCGCTGTCCGGCCAGGGTGTGGCGGGGCGTCAGGGCATTCGGGGCGTCAGGGCACGGTGCTCGGCGAGGACGCGGCGACGCATCGAGGCACCGGGCCCGGCCCCGGGCCTGGACCCGGCCCCGGGCGCGGGTGGCGGGGCGTCAGGGGGTGGTGGTCGGCGCGGGGGTGGGGAGCGGGGCCGGGTCGGGTTCCGGGCCGGTCCAGTAGACGGTGCCGCCGCACCCCAGTGGCAGGGTGGTGCCGAGGGGCGCGGCGGCGACGGCCCGGTCCGGCGTGTAGTCGAGCGCGAAGACCGCCGCCGACTGGCCGCCGCCCGACTGGCCGCCGCCCGCCAGGCCGGCGGACGGGTCGGCGGTCGGCGTCGGGTCGGCCGCGACGGCGGCCAGTGTCGGCCCCGGGGCGGGCGCGGTGTCGGCCGCGGCGGCCGCCGCGGCCCCGCTGGACGCCGGAGGGGGTGGCGTTCCGCCCGGGCCGGTCGGCGAGTCGGAGGCCCCGGCGCAGCGTGCGGGCACCCAGGCGAACCGCACCAGGTACGAACCGCCCGGGCCGAGTTGGACCTCGGCGGGCAGCCCCGCCGGGTCGGGCAGCGAACCGGCCGGGTCTCCGGCGACGTGCGCGAGCAGGTGGACGCCGTCCGCGCCCGCGCCCAGGGCGAGCGCGCCGGGGCCGGGGAGGCGGCAGGCGTGCGCGCCGGTGTTGGTCAGCCGGAACCAGCCGTACAGCTGGCCGGTCGCCGGGTCGGCGGCCGCCTGCTGGACGTCCGGGCGGCCGAGGTCGGTGCGGGTGCACAGCGGCGCGGCCGCGGGCGAGGCGCCCTGGCTGCCGTTCGCGGACGGGCTGGCGGACGTCCCGGGGCTCGGGTCGGCGGTGCCGGCGGGCGGCACCGCGGCGGTGGTGCGCGGGTGGCCCGGGTGGCTGCCGGGCGTCCTCGTCGGGCTGCTCCCCGCCCCGGGCGCGGCCTGCCCGCCGGTCGGGTCCCCGGACAGGTCGAACGGCCGGGCGACGTTCACCACCGGCAGCACCGCGGCCGCCGCCGCCAGCACCACGGCCCCGCCCAGCGCCCGCCTGCGGACGGCCCGGCGGCGCGGCACGGCGGCCCGCAGCCGGGGCAGCGCGGCGGGATCGGGCTCGACGGCGGCGACGGCGCGGTGCAACCGGGCCCGCAGCACGTCCTCGGTCAGGGCGCTCCCGGCCTCGCCGTTCGGTCCGCCGCTGCTCGGTCCGCCGCCGTTCGGTCCGTCGGTCGATCCGTCACCGGGACGGGGAGGTCGGCCCTCAGTCATCGCCGCGCTCCATCCGCGCCCGCAGGGCGGCGATCCCGCGCGACCCGTACGCCTTCACCGAGCCGACGGAAATGCCGAGCACCTCGGCGACCTGTGCCTCCGTCAGGTCGGCGTAGTAGCGCAGCACCAGCACCTCCCGCTGACGGCGTTGCAACCCCCGTAGCGCGGCCTTGAGTTCGTCGCGCTCCAGCGCATCGTAAGCCCCCTCTTCTGCACTGGCCATGTCAGGCATGGGCTTGGGCAGCAGACGGAGGCCCAGCAGGCGGCGGCGCAGCGTGGAACGGGACAGGTTGACCACGGTCTGCCGCAGGTAGGCGAGGGTCTTCTCGGGGTCGCGGACGCGGCGCCGGGCGGCGTGCACCCGGATGAACGCTTCCTGCACGACGTCCTCGCAGGAGGACAGGTCGTCCAGCAGCAGCGCGGCGAGCCGCAACAGGGAACGGTAGTGGGCCCGGTAGGCATCGGTGAGCTGGTCGACGCTGGCCCCGGGCGCGTCCGCTGCCGCCGCAGCAAAGCCCATCCGACTACCGGCCCGCCGGGCCGCCCCGGGCAGGGCGAGCGCCACCGCCCCCGTCACGTTCGTCACGATGGTTGGACACACGATCCCCTGTCCTGGTTGCCCCGGCCGGGGGCGTTCTTGCGAGAAGGGAGAATCCCCCTCCCGAGCGCACTGGCTCCGAAGGGGGATTCTGGCAGACCCGGCGGACGGACCGGGTCCGCTTCACCCGTCCCGCACACAACCGTTGCGGTGTGGGTATCCGGGGCGGACCCGGGGCCGTTCAGCGGCCGGTGCCGCCGTAGACGACCGCTTCGTCGGTGTCGCTGTCCAGGCCGAACGCGGTGTGCACGGCGCGGACCGCCTCCGGCACGTCCTCCGCGCGGGTGACCACCGAGATGCGGATCTCCGAGGTGGAGATCAGCTCGATGTTCACGCCCGCCTCGGAGAGCGCCTCGAAGAAGGTCGCGGTGACGCCCGGGTTCGAGCGCATGCCCGCGCCGACCAGCGAGATCTTGCCGATCGCGTCGTCGAAGCGCAGCGACTCGAAGCCGATGCCCTCCTTGACGCGGTTCAGCGCGTCCAGCGCCTTCTGACCCTCGTTGGTGGGGAGGGTGAAGGAGATGTCGGTCAGACCGGTGGCCGCGGCCGACACGTTCTGCACGACCATGTCGATGTTGACCTCGGCGTCCGCGATCGCGCGGAAGATCCGGGCCGCCTCGCCCGGCTTGTCGGGCACGCCGACGACGGTGACCTTGGCCTCCGACGTGTCGTGGGCGACTCCGGAGATGATGGCCTGCTCCATCTCGCCCCCTTCGGGCTTCTTGTTCGGGTTGGTGCCGCTGACGATCGTCCCCGGGAGACCGGAGAACGACGATCGTACGTGAATCGGGATGTTGTAGCGCCGCGCGTACTCCACACAGCGGTCGAGCAGCACCTTCGAGCCGGACGAGGCCAGTTCCAGCATGTCCTCGAAGGCGATCCAGTCGATCTTGCGGGCCTTCTTGACCACCCGCGGGTCGGCGGTGAACACGCCGTCCACGTCGGTGTAGATCTCGCACACCTCGGCGCCCAGCGCGGCCGCCAGCGCCACCGCGGTGGTGTCCGAGCCGCCGCGGCCCAGCGTGGTGATGTCCTTGGAGACCTGCGACACGCCCTGGAAGCCGGCCACGATCGCGATGTTGCCCTCGTCCAGGGCGGCCCGGATCCGGCCCGGCGTCACGTCGATGATGCGCGCCTTGTTGTGGGTCGAGTCGGTGATCACACCGGCCTGGCTGCCGGTGAACGACTGGGCGTCGAAGCCCAGCGTCCGGATCGCCATGGCCAGCAGTGCCATCGAGATGCGCTCTCCGGCGGTCAGCAGCATGTCGAACTCGCGACCGGACGGAATAGGGGTCACCTGTTCCGCCAGCTCGATGAGTTCGTCCGTGGTGTCACCCATCGCGGAGACCACGACGACGACCTCGTGGCCGGCCTTCCTGGTGTCCACGATGCGGCGGGCGACGCGCTTGATGCCTTCGGCATCCGCGACGGATGAGCCGCCGTACTTCTGCACGACAAGGCCCACGGGGGCTCCTCGACTCGGGGTGGTAGGTCGCGGCCAGTCTAACGAGCAGGGGGTCTCCGGCTGACGCCTTTCACATGGTGAGATACGAATATCGGACTCTGGTCACCGCCGACCGGCAGGTCTGCGGGCCCCGGCCGTCCGCCCCGAAGAATCGCCGCCCCGGCGCCGCCCGGCTCCCGGAATCTTCGCCTCCGGGGCCCCGATGACGGTTGCGTCACACCGGGGCGCAGCCCGGGCGCGATCCGCCCGCGGCCCGCCCGCGGACGCACCCGTGCGCCCCTCGGCGCAGGTTTCAGCCTCCGAGCTCCGGAGCCCGGGCTTCGGAGCCGACGCTTCGGAGTCCGAGCTTCGAAGCCCGAGCCTCAGAGCCCGAGCTCGGCCGCCATCAGGTCGCCCGCCTGCTGCTCCAACTGCTCGTCGGTCAGCCCGTCGTCGTCGGTGTCCGCCCCGTCCGGCACCGCGCCCAGCGGCGAGTCCAGCCGCACGTGCGCGATCAGCGACTGCAGGGCGCGCAGCACCGCCGTGCAGGTCGAGCCCCAGTTGGACAGGTACGAGAACTGCCACCACCACAGCGCCTCCGAGACCCGGCCCTCGCGGTAGTGCGTCAGCCCGTGGTTCAGCTCGCTGACCACGCCCGCCAGGTCGTCGGAGATCCGGAACGCGCTCGGCTTCTCCGGCGGGCCGTACGGGTCGAACACCTCGTGGTAGACGTCGATCGGCGCCAGCAGCACGGCGAGCCGCTCGCGCAGCTCCACCCCGTCCGGCTCCGGCCCGGCGTCCGGCTCGAAGCGGTCCTCCGGCAGGACGTCCTCGATCGCGCCCAGTCGGCCGCCCGTCAGCAGCAGCTGCGAGACCTCCAGCAGCAGCAGCGAGATCGCGCTGCCCGGCTCGTCACCCTTGGCGACCTCGGTGACGGCCAGCACGAAGCTCTCCACCGAGTCGGCGATCTGCACCGCGAAGTCGTCCGGGGCCCCGGCCCGGCCCAGTGGGCCGCCCGGCAGTTCAGTGGTGTCGGTTCGGTCAGACATCGAGCAGTCGTCTCCCTTCGAACGCCCGGCCGAGGGTGACCTCGTCGGCGTACTCCAAGTCCCCGCCGACGGGCAGTCCGCTCGCCAGCCGGGTGACCTTGAGGCCCATCGGCTTGCACAGCCGGGCCAGGTAGGTCGCGGTCGCCTCCCCCTCCAGGTTGGGGTCGGTGGCCAGGATCAGCTCGGTGACCGTGCCGTCCGCGAGCCTGGTCATCAGCTCGCGGATCCGCAGGTCGTCCGGGCCGACCCCCTCGATCGGGCTGATCGCCCCGCCCAGCACGTGGTACCGGCCGCGGAACTCGCGCGTCCGCTCGATCGCCACCACGTCCTTGGGCTCCTCCACCACGCAGATCACCGCGAGGTCCCGCCGCGGGTCCAGACAGACCCGGCACTGCTCGGACTCCGCGACGTTGCCGCAGACCGTGCAGAACCGGACCTTCTCCTTCACCTGCTGCAGCGCGTGCGCCAGGCGGCGCACGTCCACCGGATCGGCCTGCAGGATGTGGAAGGCGATCCGCTGGGCGCTCTTCGGACCGACCCCGGGCAGCCTGCCCAGTTCGTCGATCAAGTCCTGCACCACGCCCTCGTACACCTGCCACGCCTTCCTTCGACCGGAGCCTGCTCCGGTGCCATCATCCAACGAATCGGGCGTCGGACACACCGCCCGACGCCCTACTGGCCCATAAATCACACAACCCGTTACCCGGGGTTCCCGAAGCGCACGCGGCGTGCACGCCGAGCGGCCCGGCGGGGCGGCCACGCGCCCCTGCCGGTGGGCCGACCCGGCCGGTGGGCTGACCCGGCCAACGGGTTGGCCCGGCCGACGGGCCGGGGCTCAGGTCAGAACGGGAGGCCGGGGATGCCGCTGCCGCCGCCCAGGCCCTGGGTCAGCGGGCCCATCCGCTCGGCCTGCAGCTTCTGCGCCGCCGCGTTGGCGTCCCGCACCGCGGCCAGCACCAGGTCCGCCAGGGTCTCGGTGTCCTCCGGGTCGACCGCCGCCGGGGCGATGGTCAGCGCGACCAGCTCGCCCGAGCCCGTCACCGTCGCCTCCACCAGGCCGCCGCCCGCGGAACCGGACACCTTCGCCTCGGCCAACTCCTGCTGGGCCCGGCCCAGCTCCTCCTGCATCTTCTGCGCCTGCTTCAAGAGCTGCTGCATGTTCGGCTGGCCACCAGGGAACACGGAACCTCCTCGGTCCGTCGACGGTCCGTCGACACTGCACGACACGACACTCCGCGGCACCGGCGCGCCCGGCCGAGACCGCCCGCACCCGCACCCACGCCCCCGAGCCTACGCGGACGCCCGTCAGCCCCACGTCAGCTACCGCCCGCCCCGGCGGACCGGGGCGGGGGCCAGCACCGGGGACCGGGCTCCGGAACTCAGCTCGGGCGGTGGTGGATCTCCTCCAGCACCGTCGCGCCCAGCTCCCGGACGATCAGCTCCTGGGCGGAGAAGACGTCCTCGACCAAGTCCGGGTCGTCCTCCTCCGGGACGTCGTCCTCCGGCGCCACCTGCGCCTGGGGCTGCGGTTGCGGGTGTGCCTGCGGCGGCTGCGGGGACTGCTGTTGCACCGGCGCGGGGGCGGGCACCGGGGCGGGCGCCTGCGCGACGGGGGCGGGCGCGGGGGCCTGCTGGACGGACGAGGCGATCTGCTGGACGGGCGGCTGCGGCGGCTGCACGGGGCGGGGCGCCGGCGGGGCGCCCCAGCCGCCGGCGGCGGGGGCCGGGGCGGACGGCGCCGCGCTCTGCGCCGACGGCGGGTTCGTCGCGCCCGACGGGTCGACGATGCACTCCACCCGCCAGTCCACGCCCAGCGCGTCCGCGAGCGCCTGCCGGAGCACCTCGTCGCTGTGGCTGCCGACGAAGCTGTCCCGGGCGCCCGCGTTCACGAACGACACCTGCAGCGTGCTGCCGTCGAACCCGGCCACCTGGCCGTTCTGGCTCAGCAGGATCCAGGTGAACCGGCGGCGGTTCTTCACCGCCTCCAGGATCTGCGGCCACATCTGCCGGATCTGCGCCGCACCCTGCTGCGCCGCCGCCGAGGGCTGCCCGCCGGTCGGCGCCGCCGACGCCGGAACGGGCGCGGGCGTCGGCGCGGGCGCCGGGGGCTGCACGGGCGCCGGGGCCCCCCGCACGGGGGCGGGCGCGGGTGCGGGGGTAGCGGCCGACTGCTCGCCGGGCGCGAAGCTGCGCGGGATCGGCCAGGCACCCGGAGCGGGACCCGCCGGGGCGGGCGCGGGGGCCTGCTGCGCGGGGGCCTGCTGCGCGGGCGCCTGCTGGACGGGAGCCTGCTGGACGGCGGGCGGCGCGGGGGCCTGCGGCGGCTGCTCGGCGTAGGAGGGTTGCGCCGCGGGGGCCTGCTGAGCGGGCGCGGCGGACTGGAACGCCACCGGGGCGGCGAAACCGCCCGTCGCCGCCCGTCGCTCCAGCTTGTCCAGCCGGGCCTGCACCGACAGCTCGTCCCCGTACGCGCCGGGCAGCATCACCCGGGCGCAGATCAGCTCCAGCTGCAGCCGGGGGGCGGCGTTGCCGCGCATCTCGGTCAGGCCGGTGTTCACCAGGTCCGCGGCGCGGCTCAGCTCGGCCGGGCCGAAGCGGTCGGCCTGCGCCTGCATCACCGCGATCCGGTCGGCCGGGGCGTCGATCAGGCTCTTCTCCCCCGCGTCCGGCACGGTGGCCAGGATCACCAGGTCGCGCAGCCGCTCCAGCAGGTCCGTCACGAACCGCCGCGGGTCGTGCCCGCCCTCGACCACCCGGTCGACCACCTGGAACACCGTCGCGCCGTCCTGCGCGGCGAAGGCGTCCACCACCTCGTCCAGCAGCGCCGCGTCGGTGTACCCCAGCAGCGCCGTCGCCATCTGGTACGTCACGCCGGCCTCGCCCGCGCCCGCCAGCAGCTGGTCCATCACCGACATCGAGTCGCGCACCGAACCGGCACCGGCCCGCACCACCAGCGGGAACACCGCGTCCTCGACCTGGATGCCCTCCCGGTCGCAGACCTGCGCCAGGTAGTCGCGCAGCGTGCCGGGCGGCACCAGCCGGAACGGGTAGTGGTGCGTGCGGGACCGGATCGTCCCGATCACCTTCTCCGGCTCGGTGGTCGCGAAGATGAACTTCAGGTGCTCCGGCGGTTCCTCCACCACCTTCAGCAGCGCGTTGAAACCGGCCGAGGTCACCATGTGGGCCTCGTCCAGGATGAAGATCTTGTACCGGCTGTGCACCGGCGCGAAGAACGCCCGCTCGCGAAGCTCGCGCGCGTCGTCCACACCACCGTGCGACGCGGCGTCGATCTCGATCACGTCGATCGACCCCGGCCCGCCCGTCGCCAGGTCGCGGCAGGACTGGCACTCCCCGCACGGATCGGGCGTCGGCCCCCGCTCGCAGTTCAGGCAGCGGGCCAGGATGCGGGCGCTCGTCGTCTTCCCGCACCCGCGCGGCCCGCTGAACAGGTACGCGTGATTGACCCGGTTGTTACGCAGGGCCTGCTGGAGCGGGGTGGTCACGTGCTCCTGCCCGATGACCTCCGCGAAGGTCTCGGGGCGGTAGCGGCGGTACAGGGCTAGGGACACACCCCCGAAGATATCGGGCCCAACCGACAAACGCGGCCGCCCACCCGCCAGCGCCCCCACACAGCGCCCCCACAAACGCAAGGACCCCTCGCGCACCCGCCAGAGCTCTCCTACCCTTGCTGCCTTCCGGCCCTGGGGGGGTTCAGCGAGATGGCGCCACACGAGGGGCTGCCCCCAAGAGTAGCGGATCCCGGCCCCCACTCTCCCCACCCACCCCCAACTCCGATCCGCAGGCCACCCCAGCCACCCACCTGCGAGAGCGTGGTCGCAACCACCCCTCGACATGTACTAAGCTCTCCCACGGAGGATTCGCCTAGAGGCCTAGGGCGCACGCTTGGAAAGCGTGTTGGGGGCAACCCCTCACGAGTTCGAATCTCGTATCCTCCGCCATGGCTGACCAGCCATAACGAAGGCCCCGACCGCTGAGCGGTCGGGGCCTTCGTCGTGTCGTGGTCTCAGTTCTGGTCTCAGTTCGAGCTTCGGGCCCCAGCACCCGCGCCTGGCCGCCAAAACCCCGGCATGACGCGCAGGTGGCTTGGCACAATGTTCTGCGGGCCGACGGCGTGTCGGCCGGCTCAGCCGAAGGGGGAACCGTCGTGGAGGAGCTGGGCGACGGCGAGCGGATCCTGGCTCAAACCGCAGCGCTCTTCTCCGCGCGCGGCGACCTCGGCATGGTCGCTCTGCTCCGCGCAGTGCGCCAGCTCGACTTCAGACAGACCGATGACGGCTACGTCACGGAGTCCAACTGGCACGACTACTTCTGGGCCGCTGTGTTCTACGTCGAGGAAATCGACCGCCCGACGTTCTCTGACGAGGTCCTGGCTCATGTCCTGCCTGTGCTCGTCGAGGTCTGCAAGCAGAACAACCGTAGTGCGGTCAACCAGATCGAGGTCCGCCCCCTGTTGCCAGAGCCGACTGCAGACTGGCGCCAGTCACTCGCCACCGCAACAGTTCCTCCCCCGAGCGCTCGCACTAACCAGATCACCGAGGTCACTCGACGACGTATCTTCGACGCACTACGACTTCAGGATCTGCATTGGGCCGGTGCTCTCGGCGACGTTGACTTCCTCCAGCGGATCTACGACTTGGATCAACTACCCAGCGGAGACCCACGGTTCAAGTCCGCCGAAGGCGACATTGTTCAGCACCGGTTCAACAATGATGACTGGCACGACGACTGGGTCTTCACAGACCCACGCTTCGAGCTGACCCAAGGCCCTGACGACGTCTTCCTCCGCTTCCTCTCGGAGACGGTCCACCCAGTCGTCCGTCCCGACGAGGAGGAGGTCGAGCGCCTTCTCCAACTCTTCAACGAGGCCCTGGGCCGTGACAGCTTCACCATCGTCGCCGTCGACAACATCAGCGGCTACCCCGTCTACGGCGGCCGTCGTATTCCAGTCTCGATCCCGATCTCCGTTGCCGATCGTGGCGCTGTTTCGAATCCAGGAACCGCCGAGACTGCCGACTCAAACTCAACAGGCTACGAGGCGGTCCGCCGCCGCGCGCGAGGGAACCGCAGAGACTACGCAGTCGATGCGAAGCGATGGAACCGCGGTGGGCAGGCTGAGATCTTCCTAGCAACCCACAAGACATCGGGCACCAGAGTCGTCTATAAGCGGCGCACCTCCCAGCTGGATGACCCAGCCGCCCGAATGCGCCGCGAGATCGAAGTCTCGCAACTCCTTGAGGGTCACGCTCACCTCATGCCGATCCTCGACGCGAACGCGGACGACGGATGGCTCATCATGCCGATTGCCCAGGCCACAGCAGCCGAACGCCAGGGCGACCTGCAAAACCCGAAGAACCTCCTCGAGCTCATCAACGCCCTAATTGACGTCCTCTCTGCCGCGCACCGTCACGGGTGGTTGCACCGCGACATCACACCGCACAACATCCTCCTGCTCGATGGCCGGTGGACTCTCGCCGACTGGGGACTCGTCCGGCGCCCGAACGGGCAGACCACTAAGGTCGACCGCACCCGTTTCTCCCTCGGCACTGAGGGCTTCGCCGCCCCAGAACTGTCCGCCACACCTCATGCCGCCACTGCAGCGTGCGATATCTACAGCATCGGACGGGTGATCGCCTGGGCTCTGACCGGAGAGAAACCTCAGGCTAACCGCCAGCTCTTCCCTGCACCGGGCCCCTGGCGCACCATCGTGCGGCGCACGACCGAACTCGATCCGCAACTTCGCCCACAGAACGTCCAGGACCTACTACGCCTGATCGACACCGAACTCGCGGGCCCCCCAGCCACCCTGGAGGACAGAGCCCGTACGCTCGGGCTCCAAGCCCAGCAGGGCAACCGGGATGCCATTGAGTCGCTCACCGGCCTCGCCATCGAACACCCCAACCACTACGACCTTCACCTCCAATTCCTTACCGACCTGCGCCCTGAAGCCGTGGCCGCACACCTTTCTGCGAACCCTGCACGAGCAACCGTCGTGCTCGGCTCGTTTACGCGACTGGTCGACGGAGATGGAAGCCGCCGCGTCCAGTTTGGCGAAGCCGCCCGCGCGGTGATGTGGCTCCGCCGTATCGCCGCAGCAGCTGCCGATCAAGAAGCATGGGACCTCCTCGACGAAGCCGTGCGCTGCATGCTCACCTGGGACGGCGCATGGGACCAGTGGCGCGCCCAGGACCAAGTCACTCCATGGTTGCGCAGCCTCTCCGGCAATGCGGCCAATGTCGTCGCTGCTGCTCTGCACGATCACCCCAGCGCAGCAGGACACTTCGGCCAACTCGCCCAGGATGGCAATGTCGACAGTGGCATTCGTCATCAGATTCAGGCTGCCGTCAACCGCAGCCGATTCTGAACCGAGCGATTCCCTGACGCGGCCAGCACGGTCAACGAGCATGCGGAGGACTCCAGCTGCGATACAGCTGGAGTCCTCCGCTCAGTTCGAACTTTCTACTCAGGGAGCGTCTTCGCTGGACTCCTGTGAGGCAAGCCCAGCCTCACCCCATAGGGCCTCACCGATCTTCCTGCCGACGTCGTTTAGCATCGGCTCGGTGACGTGCTGGTAGCGCTTGGCCATCGAGGCCGAGGACCAACCCATGATCGCCATGACGATCCGCTCGGGGACGCCGAGCAGGAGGAGCACCGTCGAGGCGGTGTGGCGAGCGTCGTGGAGGCGGCCGTCGCGGATGTCGGCCTCGCGCAGCAGGCGCTTCCAGTGGTGGTAGTCGGTGCTGGGGTTGAGGGGCTGTCCGGTCTCGTCGGTGAAGACGTAGCCCTTCTCCACCCAGAGGTCGCGGGCGAGGGCGCGCTCGCGGTCCTGCTCCTCCTGGTGGTGGCGGAGGACGACGGCGAGCGGTTCGGGTAGCGGGACCGGGCGGCGGCCGGCGCGGGACTTGGTGTCCTTGGTCTCGCGGCGGACGGCCACCTTCTGCGGGCAGAAGCCGGGCTTGCGCCCGCAGCGGTCGCCGCAGCCGTGCGCGTACTTGGGTCGGAGGCGGCCTCGTCGGACCCAGGCGATGCCGCGGTCGAAGTCGACGTCCTTCCACTGGAGTCCGAGCACTTCGCCTTGGCGCAGGCCGAGGGCGAGGGCGAAGATCCAGCGGGCGGAGTTCCGCCGCTGGCGGGCCGTGTCGAGGATCGCCTGGACCTCTTCGACCTCGTAGGGCTCAATCTCCTCCTCTTCGAGCTTCGGGGCCTTGGCGACGGTGGCGACGTTGCGGGTCAGGTGGCCGCGCCGGACGGCTTCGGCGAGGGCAACGCGGACGGTGCGGTGGGCCTGGTGGGCGGTACCGGCTGCGCTGCCGTTGGCCTGCATCCGCTTGTAGAAGCGCTCCAGGTGCTCGGGTTCGAGCTTCTCCAGGCGGTGCGCGCCGACGCCGGGCACGAGGTGGACGCGGACGGCGACCTCGTAGCCGTCGTAGGTGTTCTCGCTGACGGTGCCGGGGACGATCTCCTTGATCCAGTGGGTCAGCCACTTGCCGACGGTCCACTTCTGGCCGGCCTTGGGCACGGTGCCGTCGTCGCGGAGCTTTTCCAGCTTCCGGACCTTGGTGGTGACCTCGGCGCGGGTCTTGGCGCTGACGTGGCGGCGGTCGGGCGTGCCGTCGTCCTTGACGCCGACGGTGACGCGGCCGTGCCAGCGGCCGTCGTTGCCCTCGTAGATCGAGGAGTCGCCGTTGGGCTTGCGGGTGTTCGCCATCGGTTCCCCTCTCAGGCCGCGAGGGTGACGGGCGAAGCGGCGGCCCGGGTGCGGGCGGCCATGTACTCCTTGAGCGCCTCGGCGGGCACGCGGCGGAGACGGCCGATGGTGACGGACGGGACCTCGCCGGAGGCGACGAGGGCGTACATCGTCGTCCGGCCTACGCCGAGTCGGCGAGCGGCTTCCTCGACCGTGAGCGCGACGAGGGTGGGGTCGGGCGCTTCCGTGGCGCAGGACAGGACGAGGCCGACGAGCTGCTGCTCGGTGAGGTCGAGCGCGCCGGCGAGGCGCGCCAGGGACAGGGGCGTTTCGGGCATGGAGGTTCCTCCCAACGGCGCGGGGCAACGCGCCGTCGTGGCGACTGGTGGGATGGGCGGTGGTCGAGGTTGGGCTTCGCGGCGTCCTTCGGCGTTCGTAGCGCTGGAGGACGGGCGGCGAGGAGGGACGGGGTCGGTGGGCGGGACCGGCACACTACGGCGGTCCCGGCCGGGAACCTAAAACGATCTTGTCCAGGCGGACTCGCCTGGCCTTTTTAGGTTTCCGGCCGCCTCCGGGCGACGATGGGCCCGCGAGGCCGGCGCGTCACGACGGGGTGCTGGCTGCGAGGGCTACTGGTCGGCGCCGGGAGGCTTGCGGAGCGAATCCCAGGGCGAGTTGGGAGCCGGGTACCACTCGGCCTCGGCTCTGGCGGAGCCGACGTCGACACCTTGGGCCGCGAGGCGCTCGGCGATCTCGTCGTACTCGCGCTCGGCCTCTTCCAGCCGGGCCTTGGCTGCCTGCTCCAGGTCGCGGGCGGTTCTCCACTCCTGCTCGGCGGCCTGGACGCGGAAGCCAGCCTCCTGGAGTTCGTAGTCCGGCTCGTCAGGCCCGGCGACGGCTTCGGTCATGAAGTTGCCCACCGGGACGCTGAGCGCCTTGGCCAGGCCGATCACCTCGTCGAAGCGGAGCGGGCGGGTGCCGTTCTCGATCTTGGCGATCTGGGTCTGGTGGAACTTGAAGCCGAGCCGGGTCATGCGCTCGGCCACGTCCTCCTGGGAGAGGCGGGCGGCCTTGCGCAGAACCTTCAGGTTGTGGGCCACCAGGGCCTCGCCCTCCAGGGGCGTGAAGCGATGCACCATGAGGTTGACCATACCAACCTCCCTTCGCTTGAGGTCGACGGCGCGAGCTGACACATAGAACGTAGCAGCATCATCTATCCAACCTACAAGCGATTGAAGTGAGCCTGCACGAAACCTTCACATTCGAGACCGACCAGCATGGATGCTCTGGAGGGTTGAGAAAAATATGCCTGAATCGCTTGACCGGGAGCGTCCCGGCATGCCTATGCTGGCGACGTCAGCATGAAGAACCCAACCGAATGGAGGTTGAACGGGCCGAGGGCGGCCCGAGCACCCCTGCAGAAAACGCGAAGCCCCCGGCGCTACGAACACCGGGGGCTGATCGGAAACCTCGCCACCGCCCATCCCAGGACAGTCGACCTACGGCGGATCGGGTTGCCCCCCGAAGCCGCCGAGTGAGGAATCGCCATGACCGAGGGTACTGCCTCCCACCTCTCTCCCACAGCCCCTTCCGTGCCCGGCTGGCCGCCGGTCGCCAGGCCCGGCGAGCCCAGGGCCCACCAGGACGACCCTCGCGTCGCTCCGTCCACAGGCTGTGGACAGGAGTCCGCCGGGGTGGAGACCGCCACGGCCGCCGCCGTGGACTGGGTCGACGCGATGCCGGACGCCGAGGCCGGCGAGGGCTCGGAGGTGCTCGGGCAGCTAAAGGACCTGGTCGCCAGGTTCGTGATCCTGCCGTCCGAGGAGGCCCTGGACGCGGTGGCGCTGTGGGTGGCGGCGACCCACCTGCAGGGCTCGTGGCAGCACGCCCCGCGCCTGGCGGTGGTCGGCCCGGCGAAGCGGTGCGGCAAGTCGCGGCTGCTGGATGTGCTGACCGAGACCGTCCACCAGCCGGTGCTGACGGTGAACTCGACCCCGGCGGCGGTGTTCCGCTCGATCACCGAGGAGCCGCCGACCCTGCTGGTCGACGAGGCGGACACCATCTTCGGCAGCCCGAAGATGGCCGAGAAGAACGAGGAGATGCGCGGCCTGCTGAACGCCGGGCACCAGCGCGACCGCTACGTACTGCGGGTGGTCGGCAACGACCACACCCCCCGCAAGTTCCACACCTTCGCCATGGCCGCCATCGCCGGGATCGGCGACCTGCCCGACACGATCATGGACCGCTCGATCGTGGTCCGCATGCGCCGCCGCGCCGAAGGCGAGTCCGTCGCGCCGTACCGCACCAAGCGCGACAGCCCCTCCCTCCACGCCGTCCGCGACCGGCTCGCCCGCTGGAGCGCACCGCTCGCCGACCGGGCCCTGAACTGGGAGCCGCGCATGCCGGTCGAGGACCGCGCGGCCGACACCTGGGAGCCCCTGGTGATCGTCGCCGACCTCGCCGGAGGCCCCTGGCCCCGCCTGGCCCGCCAGGCGTGCCGTCGGATGGTCGACGCCGAGGTGCAGACCGAGGAGGACAACCCCGGCGGCGCGCGGATCCTCGCCGACATCCGCCGCGTCTTCCACGCCGCCGGGGAGCCGGAGAGCATCGCCACCGACCAGCTGCTGTTCACCCTCAACGGCGACCCCGAAGCCCCCTGGGCCGAGACTGGCCGGGGCGGGCTGAGCCCGCGCGGCCTGGGCGCGATGCTGCGCGAGTTCGGCATCTCCTCCGGCAACGTCCGCATGCCCGATGGAACCCAGCGCAAGGGCTACCTGCGCAACAAGTTCCTCGACGCCTGGCGCCGCTACTGCCCCACCGTCCACCCCACCCCTGCCACCGTGGCGGGCAGCAGAAGCTGACCGGCCCCGTGGTGCCGTCCCTGCCGTCCCAGCCGTAACAGCGCAGGTCACCACACCCGTTGCCGAGACGGAAGACCGCACCAAGACGGCACCGGCATCCGTACCAAGACGGCAGGCGCCCCGCCCGCCGACGCCCCAGCCACAGGTGCGAGCGGCAGGCCCAGCCGGGACGGCAACCACATCCGTCTTGTGCCGTCCCAGCCGTCCCAGCCGTAAAACCGCAGGTCACACGCCGTCCGCCCGGGACGGATAAGCGTCCCGAGACGGATGACGCGACCGTCCCGAAACTGAACACCCCTCCCGAAGCCGCACCCACCAGCGGCCTCGGGGAGGGGCACCGAGACGGCAAGACGGCAAAGACGGCACTTCCGCACACCACCCACCCCACCTGCGAGGACCACCTTCCGCATGCCCGTCACCCGCCCACGCCGCACGTTCCGCCCGGACGCCGTCCTCGTCCAGGCCGCCATCGCGGGCGCCCTGTCCTTCGCCCACCTCCACGACATCGCCGACGCCGCCGGACAGCACGGCTGGAAAGCCTGGGCCTACCCGTCTCGGTCGACCTGCTGCTCGTCGCCGCCTGGCACCGCATGCGGACCCTGCGCACCACCGGCCGCCCCGCCGGCACCGCCTGGACCTGGTTCGCCATCGCCCTGACCGCCTCCCTCGGCGCGAACGTCGCCACCGCCGGACTCCTCGACCTCGCCCACGTCCCCGCCTGGCTACGGATCCTCGTCGCCGGATGGCCCGCCCTCGCCTTCCTCGGCGGCACCCTCCTCACCCACGGCACCACCACGGCCGGGGCCACCGCGAAGCCGGTACCCGCCCTCGACGAGCTGCCGCTACCCGAGGGCGCCGAACCCACCGTGGTGCCCCCGGTCGTCGAACCCGCTCCGACCACCGCGCCGGAGCGGCACGACCCGTCCCGCGACGATTCGGCGGCCACCCCCGAGGACCTCCGGCCCGATGGGCGAGCGCCAGTGGTCGGGACCAAGCGCACCGGCCGCAGGCCCGCCGCCTCGATGGACGAGCTGGTCGAGATCGTCCGCCCGGCCGTCGAGAAGCTCGGCATCACCCAAGCCCTGGTCAAGAAGGTCCTGCGCGAGGAGGGCATCCCGATCTCCAACGAGCGCCTCGCACAGCTGACTCAGCGCCTCAAGGACGAGCTGGCCGACGGGCAGGCGGCCTGACGTCCCTCCCGCCCGCCCGTCGGACGGTGCCGGGCGGGTACCCGTCTTCCTCCCCTCCCCGGCCGGTGAGTACCGGTGCCCCGCATGTCGCCGGTGCGGGGCACCGGAAGTCCCGCCCCCGCCTTCCACACCGGATAACCCGGCACTGCCGAACCGGATCCCCCAGCCCGACAACCATCCGCATCCCGCACGCACCGCTGCCTGCCGCACGCGTGTCCCGACAGAAAATCCGGAGGCCCCCGTGCCCAACCCGAACGACCACCACACCACCGCCCGCGCCCTGCCCGAGAAGAGCGCCAAGGGCGGTAGGCTGATCGGCCACCTGCTCCTCGCGTTCGGCAACTCGGCTCCTGGCGGAGCAAGCTGGGGCAAAGTCCACAACGCCGTTGGCGCCGCGGACTTTGCACTTGACCCCGCCCCAGGGGTGGCGGGGCAGGACCGGCGCGAGGGCGCGCCGGACCAGGAGGTCATGACCGAGGGCGGCCATGACCAGGACGAGCTTCCCTCGCACCGCACCGAGCCGCTCAACGACATCGACGCCGAGCGTGCCGCCGACGACGACCGCATCGTGCGTGAAGCGCCGACCGTGACCCCTGCCGAGTTCATCCACGAGCGCGTTCCGGTTCTCGACCGCTTCGTACTTCCGGTGGACGACACCTCGCTTCCGCTTGCGAAGCGCCTGTACCGTCCGCGTTCCGGAACCAAGCGCGATGACCAGGTGACGTGCTCGGTGGAGCCGGCCGAGAAGGAACTGCTCGACTTCGTCGCCACGAAGCTCAAGCGCTCTCGCTCCGCGTTCCTGGCGGATTCCGCCATGAGCGTCGCCCTGGCGTACATGCGGACCGACCGCCGCGACGCCTTCGTCCCCATGCCCGACTACGAGGCCGTCACCCTCCTCACCGAAGCGATCGGCACCCACCAGCGCGCGATCGACCGGGCCGGCAACAACCTCAACCAGCTCATGGTCGAGGTCTACAGCGGCCCAATCCCTGAGCGCGCCATGAAGGTCCTGGCCGAGCTCCACGCTTGCGCGACCGAGGCCCGTCACGCCTACCAGCGCGTCCTGCCGGGAGGCCGCCGTGGTGCCTGACGTCTCCACCGGCTCGCGCACCCGCGGTCTGCTCTCCTACCTCTTCGGCCCCGGCCGACGCGACGAGCACACAGACCCGCACATCGTCGCCGCGTTCGCCATGCCCGGCCTGCCCGACCCCGGCCGAGCGCCCCTCGACCAGCACCATCAGCTCCTCGACCAACTGGCTGACTACCTCGACCAGCCCGTCCGCGCCCGCGAGAGGCGCCTGGGCGCGACGGTCCCGCAGCACGTGTGGCACTGCCCTGTGCGCACCGCCCCGGGCGACCGCTACCTCACCGACGCCGAGTGGGCCGAGGTCGCCCGCCGGATCGTCCACGCCACTGGCATCGCGCCCGATGGCGACGACAAGGGCTGCCGATGGATCGCCGTACGCCACGCCGACGACCACATCCACATCATGGCCACCAGCGTCCGCGAGGACGGCCGCCGGCCCCGCAACAAGCGCGACGGCCAACGCGCCCAGGCCGAGTGCCGCAAGATCGAGAAGGAACTCGGCCTGCGCCAACTCAACTCCGGCGACCACACCGCCGCCCCGATGCCCACCAGCGCCGAGCAGGCCAAGGCCCAGCGCACCGGCCACCAGCAGACCGCCAAGGAGTGGCTGCAGGAACAGGCCCAAGCCGTCGCCGCCGCCGTCCGCGACGAGCAGGAGTACTTCTCCACCCTCACCGCCCTCGGCGTCCAGGTCCGATACCGCATCGGCCCCGAGAGCGGCGACGTCATCGGCTACAGCCTCGCCCGCCCTGGCGACGTCAACGCCCACGGCGAACCCGTCTACTTCGGCGGCTCCAAGCTCTCCCCCGACCTGTCCATCAACCGCCTGCGCGAACGCCTCGCCGCCCAGCAGCCCACCGCGCCCGCACGGGGCACGGTCGAACCGGACCGCTGGCGACAGGCCGAGACCACCCTGCGGGAGACCGCCCGCTTCGCCTACCAGGACCAGCACCGCCCCGAGGTGCCCGACGTCGACGCGTTCGATGCCGTCGTCCAGGCCCAGGCCGCCGCTTTCGGCGAACTTCTCCACACCGCCGCCCTCACCGCACCCGCCCACACCCGCGCAGAACTACGAGCCGCCGCAACCGCGTTCAACCGCGCCACCCGATCCAAGGTCCGTGCCGAACACCAGCAGGCCGCAGCCCTCCGCACGGCCGCCAAGCAACTCCTGCACACCGCCGGCTCCGGCGAGGACGGCGCCACCGCCGCTGCCCTGCTGTCCACCGCCGTCTTCGTCGTGATCGCCATCGCCCGCTGGCACGAAGCTCACGGCCACCGCCAGCAGGCCGCAGCAGCCCAGCAGTCCCTCGTCCACCTGCGAACCGCCTACCGGCAGACGGCCGAGCCGGTCATCGCCGACCTCACCCGCCGCACCCCCACCCCCAAGACCACCGACCGCCTCGCCGCCCAGGTCCAGGCCGCCGTCCCCGACCACGCCCAGCGCATCCTCGCCGACCCGTCCTGGCCCGCCCTCGCCACCGCGCTCGCCCAGGCCGAATCCTCCGGCCAACCACCCCATCGGGCCCTCACCGAGGCCGCCCAGCGACGGGAGCTCACCACCGCCGACCGCCCCGCCGAAGTCCTCCTCTGGCGTCTGCGCAACGCCACCAACGACCGCATCGACCAGCGCACCCAGGCCGCCCGCGCCCGCACCACCAGCACCACCGCGAAGGCCACGCCCACCACACCCGCCGTGCCGACCGGCACCAGGGCCGCCAACGACCCCACCCGCCGACGCTGACCCCGACCGGAAACCCGATGCCTCGAGCCCCGCCCAGCCAGCCACACGAACGCCCGTGCGCACAGATGTCGATTCGATATCTTCTCCGGCGGCCGGGAACCATCCCGGCCGCCGTGCGTCTTGTGTGCTTGCCAACCGTCACCCGACATCGAAGGGCACCACTTGACCAACCCCAGCACCGACCACGACGGCCACCACAGAGCCGTCATCCGCGCCGTCCCCCACCCCGGCGAACTCGACGCCCGCGGCATCCCCATCACCTGCCCCGACTGCCGCGCCCGCCGGGACTGGCTCCTCCTCAACGTCCGCCAGCAGGTCTTCGTCCGCTGCCGCTGCGCGGCCGAGTGGCACGAGCCCGACCTCACCCGCGCCTACTTCGACCTGCACTTCACCGCCCCCGAGCACGAGTGGGACGACTACAACACCGCCATGCGGGCACTCGCCTTCGACGGCCTGCTCGCCGGCACCACCTGGTCGTAACGAGCGGCGCGGCGTCGCATCGGGTGCGGCACTCGGCATGGCCGGTAAAGCCCGTTGACCTGCTGATTCCGAGGGGGCCGACTCCCGGGTCGGTCCCCTCCTCCAGTGCCAGGACTGGGGGCGTAGTCGATTCAACGATGTTGCGGTAGATGCAACGCACAGGTAGATCGTGGCGTCGATGACTCGGGGTGCGGTCGGGACGGTGGCCGTTAAGCTCCGGCCAGGGCTGAGTGCGGCGAGTTGCCGTGCCGGGCACCGGCCACGGGGGCGTGTGCGGCTTCGGCGTCTTGATGGAACGGGTAGTCCGTGTAGCCGACCTCCCCGCCGCCGTAGAACGTGGCCGGGTCGGCTGCGGCCAGCGGCAGGTTCGCCCGATAGCGTCGGACCAGGTCCGGGTTGGCGATGAACGGCGTGCCGAAGGCGACCAGGTCGGCATGCCCGGCGTGCACCGCTTCCTGGGCGCGGGCGAGGTCGTAGCCGTTGTTGGCGATGTACGTGCCGGCGAACCGCTCCCGCAGTGCGCGGTAGTCGAGGGAGACGGCCGTCGTCGCCATGCCGCCCTCCAGTACGTGCACATAGGCGAGGCCGCGCGGGCTCAGCTGCCCGAGGAAGTACTCGAAGTGACCCTGGGGGTCGGAGTCCGCCATCGAGTTGAAGCCGTTCTCCGGCGTCAGGCGCACCCCGACCCGGTCGGCGGGCCACTGCTCGCACACGGCGTCGAGGACCTCGTTCAGTAGGCGCATGCGGTTGGCCGCGCTGCCGCCGTAGGCGTCCGTGCGGTGGTTGGTGCCGTCGCGCAGGAACTGGTCGATCAGGTAGCCGTTGCCGGCGTGGACCTCGATGCCGTCGAAGCCCGCCTGCTTCGCGAGCGCGGCGGCACGGCGGAACTGGTCGACGACGTCCGGCAGCTCGTCGGTGCCGAGCGCGCGGGGCGTGACGAAGTTCTGCGGGCCGCTGTAGGTGACGGCCTGGCCCGCGGGTGCGAGCGCCGAGGGGGCGACGGGCGCCTGCCCGTCCAGCAGGCTCGGGTGGGAGATGCGGCCGCAGTGCTGCAGCTGGACGAAGATCCGCCCGCCCTCGGCGTGGACGGCGTCGGTCAGGTGCCGCCAGCTCGCCGCCTGGGCGGCGGTGTGCAGGCCGGGCGTGAAGGGGTAGCCCACCGCCTGCGGGGAGACCGTGGTGGATTCCGCGACGATCAGGCCCGCGGTGGCGCGCTGACGGTAGTGGTCGACCATCAGCGCAGGAACACGCCCGTCAGCCTCGGCGCGGTTGCGGGTCATCGGCGCCATCACCATCCGGTTGGCGAGCGTGAGGCCGCCCAGGTCGAACGGCGCGAACAGGTCGAGGGACATGAGGAACTCCAGCCATGGAATCGTAGGACAGTCGTCCTAGGGCGCCGTCACGCTAGGTCGCTGGTCTCGGCAGTGTCAACGGCTTGACGATCTAGGACGGCTGACCTACGTTGTGGCTCTAGGTCGACTGTCCTACGGCATCGGAAGGGGATCACCATGGCTGCTGTGGCGACCCGGGAACAGATCGTGGCGGCGGCCGACCGGCTCTTCTACCACCGTGGTTACGAGCACACCTCGTTCGCGGACATCGCCGGTGCGGTCGGGCTGTCGCGGGGTAACTTCTACTACCACTTCAAGTCCAAGGACGCGATCCTGGACGCGGTGATCGACGCCCGCCTCGCCGACACCCGGCGGATGCTGGAACAGTGGGAGGCCGAGGCGCCGACCCCGGCCGGGCGGATCATGCGGTACGTGGAGATCGTGCTGACCAACCGCGCCGACATCCAGGACTACGGCTGCCCGGTGGGCACCCTGACCACGGAGCTGGCCAAGTTGGAGCACGCCATGCTCGGCCAGGCCGGCCGCCTGTTCACCCTGTTCCGCGAGTGGCTGCGCGAGCAGTTCGCGCTGCTCGGGCACGCCGAGCAGGCCGACGAGCTGGCGATGCACGTGCTGGCGTTCAGCCAGGGCGTCGCCGTCATGGCCAACGCCTTCCACGACGAGGCGTTCATCCAGCGCGAGGTCGGCCGGATGCGCGAGTGGCTGCACACCTACGAGAGATGAGAGATAAGCATGTTCGTGGCCCTGCTCCGGTTCTCGGACAACAAGGCTGACGCCGCCCAGCACATGGCCGGCCACCAGGAGTGGATCCAGCGTGGCCTGGACGACGGGGTCTTCCTGCTGGTCGGCAGCATCCAGCCGGGCCTTGGCGGCGCGGTCCTCGCCCACAACACCTCGCCCGAGGAACTGCGCAAGCGCGTCAACGAGGACCCGTTCGTCGCCCAGGACGTCGTCACCGCGGAGATCATCGAGATCGCTCCGGGCATGGCGGACGAGCGGCTGAGCTTCCTGCTGTGACGACACCGTTCCTCGGCCCCGACGGCGCACCGCGCTGCCCCTGGAGCGGCGGCGCCCCGGAGTTCCTCGCCTACCACGACACCGAGTGGGGCTTCCCCGTTGGTGACGACCAGCGGCTGTTCGAGAAGCTGAGCCTGGAGGGCTTCCAGTCCGGGCTCAGCTGGCGCACGATCCTGGCCAAGCGCGAGAACTTCCGCTCCGCCTTTGCGGCCTTCGACATCCCGGCCGTCGCCCGGTTCGGCCAGCAGGACGTCGAGCGCCTGCTGGGTGACGCGGGCATCGTCCGGCACCGCGGCAAGATCGAGGCGGTGATCAACAATGCCCGCCGGGCCGAGGAACTCATCGAGCGCGAGGGGTCGTTGGCGGCGTTCGTCTGGCGCTACGAACCAGGCGCAGCCGACCTGACCGAGCCGCAGACCGCCTCGACCTCACCCGCCTCGATCGCCCTGTCGAAGGACCTGAAGAAGCGCGGCTGGAAGTTCGTCGGGCCCACCACCGTGTTCGCGTTCATGCAGGCCATGGGACTGATCAACGACCACGCCCGCGACTGCACGATCAGGCCCGAGGTCCAGCAGAGCCGCGAAGAATTCCACCGCCCTGGGCAGGCCACCCCCGGGCCCGACCGGAGCGGACCTCGGCAGTAGGGGCCAGCCAGGCTACTCCGGTCGCACCACCTGCGCAGCACGGCCGACGTCCTCTCCGCACTCTCCAACCTCGGCCTTCAGCGAACCGACTGCAGGAAGGACACACCTGATGGGTGGTGGCAGGAATACGGCACGTCAGGGATAAGTGATCTCCGCCGGTATGACCCACAGCCTGAGGTTCGCCTACCCGGCGGACCTCAGGCATTTCAGGGCCAGCCCACGAACCAGCAGCGCCACCCCTTCCCGAACAACACGGTCAATGCCAGCTCCGGTCCGAAAGCACTACACCGTGGCCCCCAGCATCGGTACGGTAGCGATCCGTAGTGGCTTCAACACGGCACCGGGGGCCAGCGTGGGGGGCAACGGCATCACGTTCGGCAAGTTCATCGCGCTCCGTCGCGCCGAGATGGAGTGGACCCAGCTCCGCCTCGCCGCTGAGCTCGACCGCAGCGAGGTCTGGATGTCGCTGGTCGAACGGGACTTGCAGCAGGTGAAAGACCTGACCCTGCTCCGGCGCCTCGCGGAGGTACTGAGCTGCGAGCTCAACAAGCTGATGGCCTTACCGCAACCAGCCGCAGACCGGCCGAGGTCCCGCCCCCGCAGGTCCACCTCGGCTACGCTGACGAGCAGTTCCGCTGCCGAGGAGGACGATGTGCGACGCCGCCCGTTCCTGACCCTGGCGGCTGCCGCCCTGTTCACCCCGGTCGCCGGCCAGCAGGCCGCGCACGCCGAGGCAGCCTCGCCGCTAGCCGGCCTGGAGGACCTGCTGCTCTACGGGACAGGGCGGGTTCCGGCGCCCCGCAGCGAGCCCACCCACGAGACCGTCTCTGCCTACCTCCTGACGTCCCGTCGTGAATTCAAGGCAGCCAAGTACGACGCACTCGCCGAGGCTCTGCCGAGCCGGATCGCTGCAGCCCAGATGGTCGGCAGCACCGAAGAGCAGGCTCGCAACGTCGCTCGGCTCTACAACCTCGCGGTCCGACTGTGCATCAAGATCGGCGACAACAACCTGGTGGCCATCACCGCCGACCGTGCGCTCACCGCCGCCCGGGACGGCGGCGACCCGCTGGTGGTCGCCGAGGCACAGCGGATGGTCTCCAGCGCCTGGCGACGCCAGGGCAGCCTGGCCCGGGCAACCGACATCGTGGTGGTCGCCGCCGAAGAGCTCCTCGCCGACACCACGGTGCCCGAGTCCGCCCGCCTGGCCGCCCGCGGCGACCTGTACGCCACTGCGGCCTACACCGCCGCGAAGACCGGCGACCGCGCCTACGCACACTCGCTAATCCGTGAGGCTGCCGACAGCGCCGCAGCTGCCGGCCGGGCCTCCGGCCTGGTGGACGGCATCCAGGGCGTCGCCCTGCACGAGTTGTCGGTGCATTACGAGCTCGGCGACGCTGGCCGGGCAATCGAGCTGGCCTCCACGATCGACCCCACCGCGCTGCCGACCGCCGAGCGGCAGGCCCGCTTCTTCACCGACGTGGCTCGTGCGTTCGACCAGTGGGGCAAGCCGGAGCAGTGCTACCGGGCTCTGCTGGCCGCCGAGGAGGCGGCCCCGCAGGAAATCCGCCGGGGTGCCGTCCGCGACCTCGTCACCCCCCTGCTCCGGCACGATCGCAAGCTGCCCGGCGTACGGGGCTTCGCCGCCCGAGCGGGCGTTCAGATCGTCTGACCCGTAGCCGGACTACGGGCCGTAGTCCGGCTACGGATCCAGCCTTCCGCCCGGCAGTTCACTGGGGAACGTCCACTCCTCCCCCTGCTGCCGAAGGCCCTCCCATGCCAACGCCCAGCACCTCCCCGCCGCCCGCCAACCGGCGGCACGCCGCCCCAGCCGATCGTGACCGGCTCGGCGCCTTCCTCACCGCATCCTGGGCCGCCTTGCACCTTCCCGTGCTCGCCCTGCTTGGCCTGGCTGTTCATAACCAGCCGGCCGAGGCCAGCCCCCAGATTGCGGCGACCGCGCCCGACCTGCCTGCCTCCTGAGGCACCCGGAGGCCGTCGCGACGGCCCCTCCCCTTCTTCCACTCGCTCGCCCGAGAGGAGATCCAGCCATGCACCGTCTGACCGACGCGCCTGCGCTGCACGCCGAAATGGAGCGCATCGACTACCGCACCACGCCCGCGTACTACTTCGACACCGAGCACGTCACAGACCCGGTCGTGCTGCACCTGCTGAACTGCTGCCCGACCGTGTTCGGCCTCAAGAAGGCCATCACCGACCTGCTGGCCGGCAACCTGGACGTCCCCCTGCCGGAGGCGACCGGGACCATCGAGCCCGGCGCCACCGTTCGGGGCCACGTGATCGTGGCGCCCGGGGCCGTCATCGCCGAAGGCGCGTTCGTCACCGGCCCGGTGCTGGTCTGCCCCGGCGCCGTGATCGAGGCCGGCGCCCGGGTGCGCGACAACACCGTCGTCGGCCCCGGCTGCCAGATCGGCTTCGGCGCCGAGGTCACCCGCTCCCTGCTGACCGGTGGCGTCTTCATGAAGCACACCAGCTTCGTCGGGGACTCCGTGCTCGGCCTCGGCGTCAACATCGGCGCGTTCGTGTCCACCACCGGCCTGCGGGTCACCTCCGGACCGGTCACCGAACCGGCCACCGACGAGGTCTGCGCCCACCTCGACGGCCGGCGCATCGCCACCGGCCAGACGAAGTTCGGCGCGGTGATCGGCGACGGCGTGATCGTTCCCGCCGGCACCGTACTCCAGCCCGCCACCCTCATCGGCGCGCACACCCTGCTCTACCCGAAGACCCAGGTCGGGGGCTTCTTCCCGGCCGGAAGCCAGGGAAGGTGACCATGCCCACCACCGACACCACCTCGACGACCGACCAGCGGGCCGTACGGATCACCGGAGGCCGCCGCCTGACCGGCACCGCCACCGTCCAGGGCAGCAAGAACATCGCCCTGCACCTGTACGCCGCCGCGATCCTCGCCGACGAACCGATCACCCTCCTCCGTGCGCCCGCGATCCTCGACACCGCCGTGGTCGCCGACATCCTGCACCGCACCGGCACCCGCGCCACCGTGACCGGCGACGAGTTCGCCACCCGCCCGGCCGACGCCTACTTCCCCGTCATCCCGGACGACCTCGGACGGCGCATCCGCACCACTGCGGTGATGGGCGGCGCCCTGCTGGCCCGCGCCGGCAAGGTCACCTTCCCCACCCCTGGCGGGGACGCCTTCTGCGCCCGCTACATCGACCGGCACCTGGCCGCGATGGAAGCCGCCGGGGCCGAGGTCGAGGTGAACCGAGGCCGGGTGCGGGCCCGCTTCACCGGCAAGCGGCTGCCGTTCATCACCGACGCCGAGACCCGCTCGTGGGGGCCGAGCCTGGGTGCGACCGTCACCGCGATGCTGCTGGCCGCCCGCACCCCGGGCACCTCCGCGATCCTCAACCCCAGTGTGGAGCCCGAGGTCACCCACACCGCCGCCCTGCTCTCGCAGGCCGGCGTCGGCATCGAGTGGCGGGGCAGGACGGCCCTGAACGTCACTGGCACCGACCGCATCCGGGGCGGGGTGTTCACCGTGCCGCCGGACCGGCTGGAGGCCGCCACCCTCGCACTGGCCGCCGCCATCACCGGTGGCACCGTCCACCTGGACGCCTTCCCGCCGGCCGCGTTCCCGGACGGGCTGGTGTCGGTGTTCGCCGACGCCGGAATCCAGCTCGACCCGATGGACGGCGGCACTGCCGTCAGCACCCCGGCCGGGCCTCGGCCGGTACAGATGGCCACCGGCCCACACCCGGGGTTCCCGACCGACGTGCAGCCGCAACTGACCGCCTTCCTCACCCAGGCCGAGGGCACCTCCCGCATCGACGAGCGGATTTACACCCAGCGCGACACCCACCTGTCGGCCCTGGCCGCGTTCGGCGCCGCCGTCAACGCGACCGGCTCAGTGATCACCGTCCGGGGCCGGTCCGCCCTCACCAGCGCCGACATGGCCGGGGAGGACATCCGGGCGGTGACCGCTCTCGTGATCGCCGCCCTGGCCGCCGAGGGCACCTCTACGATCCGAGGGATGTATCACCTGCGGCGCGGATACGGCAGCTTGCTGCCGAAGTTGGCCGCGCTCGGTGCCAACCTGACGATCGACCAGGAGTAGCCGTGACCAACACCGTGCCGTGGACCCCGAACGCGCTCGCCGACCTGCGCGAGTGCCTGGACCTGATGACCGCAGACGGCACCGTGCCCGGCGGCGTCATCGCCCACGGCACCTTCGACACCGAGCCCGGTTACCTGGCCTCCGGCGTCGTCGCCCCCGAGTGCGGCGACGCCCGGCCGGGGCCGGACACGGTGTACGACGTAGCCTCGCTGACCAAGGTCCTGGCCACCTGGCCGCTGGTCGGCACCTCCCTCATGGACGGCTTCACCCTGGACACCCCGATCCGCGAACTGCTGACCGGCATCCCGGCCCAGGCCACCGGAGGCCAGGTGACGATTCGCCAGATCCTGGCCCACACCTCCGGCCTGCGGGCCGACACCCGCCTCGACCAGTACCGCAATCGCACCGAGCCGCTGGCCGAACTGATCTGCGGCGAGGACCTGATCGCCGAACCCGGAGCCGGACACCGCTACATCAACCGCGGTTTCATCCTCGTCGGCCTGGCCCTGGCCCACTACCGCTGCCAGCGCCTGGACGAGCTGGCGGCCGAGCTCTGGCAGCACATCGGCATGACGGCCACCACCTACGGGCCCGTCGCCCGCTCTGCCCGCGTCGCCCCGACCGAGCAGCGGCTGACCGGCGGGCCCCGGCTGTGGGGGATGCCGCACGACGACAACGCCGCCCTGCTCGGCGGAGTCGCCGGCCACGCCGGGGTGTTCACCACCCCGGCCGACCTCGCCACCTTCGCCACCCACCTGCTGTCCTCGCACGCCACCGGCGGGCCCCTGGGCCGCTGGCTCGCCCACAGCATGCAGCCACAGGCCGAGATCGAGCCGGGCCTCGATCGTGGCCTGGCCTGGATCCTCGCCGACGAGGGCCGGATCGCTTACCACCACGGCTTCACCGGTACCAGCCTCTACCTCGCCCCGGCCACCGGCCGCTACCTGGCCATCTGCACCAATGCCGTCTACCACCACCAGGACAACCGCGCCCGCCTCGCCCCGCTGCGGGCCCTCGCCCTGAAGGCGATCACCGACGAACCCTAGGAGGGCCACCCGTGCCCAGCACCACGCTCGCGTCCCTCACCACCCTGCGGCTCGGCGGCCCCGCCGAGCACGTTCTGACGATCTCCACCCCCGCCGACTGGGCCGACGCCGTCAGGACGATCGGGCAGCGCCACGAACAGGCACCCGTGGTGCTGGGCTACGGCAGCAACGTCATCGCCTCCGACGCCGGACACCCCGGCACCGTCGTAGTCATGAACACCCGGGGCATCACCGCCGCCCGCGTGGACGACATCACGGTCGACGTCACCGTGCAGGCCGGACACCCGCTCACCGACCTCACCGCCTGGGCCGCCGCCGAGCACCTGGCCGGGATAGAGTGCCTGGCCGGCATCCCCGGCACCACCGGGGCGGCCCCCGTTCAGAACGCCGGCGCCTACGGTCAGCAGATCTCCGACACCCTCGACCACCTGACCGTGTGGGACTGGGAGATGGGCCGCATGCGGACTCTGCCCGCCGAGGCGTGCCGCCTGCGCCACCGTGACAGCAGGTTCAAGAGCAACCCCGGCCGCTGGACCGTCCTCACGGCGACGTTCCACCTCACCCGCTCACCGGCCGCCCCGATCACCTACCAGCCGCTCGCGGACGAACTCGGCACATCCATCGGCACCCGGCCGCCCGTCGCCGAGGTGACAGCCGCCGTTCTCGCCAACCGCCACCGCCGCGGACTTCTCCTCGACCCGCACGGCCCCGCCGCCCGCCAGGCCGGATCGGTCTTCCTCAACCCGCCCGTCACCGCCACCCAGGCCACCCGCTTGTCCGCCGCCGGATGCCCCACCCACACCGACAGCGACGGGCAGCTCCGAGCCAGCGCCGGCTGGCTGCTGGAACACATCGGCTACCGCCCCGGCTACAAGATCGCAGACGGCATCCGCTGCTCAGACCGCCGGACCCTCACTCTCACCACCCACGACGGAGCGACCGCGACGGGCTTCGTCCAGGCCCTCACCGAGCTTTCGGCCCAGGTCGAGATCGCGACCGGGATCGCACTGCAGCCTGAGCCAGCGATGGTCGGCGCCTGGCCGTGAGGCCCAGGGCTGGTCTCAGTTTTGGTCTCATTCACCCCCGTCCAGCCGGGTTCGGCCGCCTCCCAGCGGTTCGCTCCGCCGCAGGTCAGGACGGGCGTGAACCCCGGCGGACAGCGTTCGGGAGAATTGGAAAGCGTGTTGGGGGCAACCCCTCACGAGTTCGAATCTCGTATCCTCCGCCTGATCGAAGGCCCGGACCGCACCAGCGGTCCGGGCCTTCGGCGTTTCCAACCCGCCGCCCCCACAAGCATCCACTCCGAAGAGGCACGCGGACCTGTCAGGCCGTGTCAGCATGCCTGCCATGTCGAATGCTTCCGGAGCTCGCGGCGTCACCGTACGGATCTTCTTGATCGACGGGACCCCTCAGGGCCTTCGTACCGTGGATCGAACCGGATGGACGGGCACGTGCCTCACGTTTGCCCGGCCCGGCTACGCCGAGGCTCGGCAGCGCCCCGAGGTCAAACGGACAGGCGTCTACGTGCTCGTGGGGCGGGACGAGAATGACACGCCCCGCCTCTACGTCGGAGAGGGAGACGAAGTCCGCGTTCGCCTCGACAACCACCACCGGGAAAAGGACTTCTGGAGCCAGGGCTACGTGCTGACCACGAAGGACGACTCCCTCAACAAGGCACACGTGCGGTGGCTCGAAGCCAGACTGCTCCAGATCGCCATGGAGGCCGGCACGGCAACCCTGGACAATGGAACGGCCCCTCAGCTGCCCTACCTGAGCGAACCGGACCAGGCAGACATGGAGTGGTACCTGGAGAACGCCCTGACGCTCCTTCCCATGGTCGGTGCGCCTTACTTCGAGATCCTCGAGAGCAGTTCCGCCACTTCTGAGACCGCTGTGGCAGTGGCAGCCCCGGAGGGCAGCACCTACTTCCTCAAAACGGTGCTGACCGAGGCCACCGGGCGGGACGACCCCCGGGGCTTCACCGTCATCGAGGGCGCATACGGCCGCAAGGAGAAGAAAGTCATGAGTCGGGGCTACGAAGCACAGCGGGACAGGCTGATCGCAGACGGCATCCTGGTCGACCACGGAACTGAGCAGGTGAGGCTGACCAGGACCCACATCTTCGACAGCCCTTCGAGCGCCGCGAGCGTACTGTCGGGCGGGAGCAAGAACGGCCGGGACGAGTGGAAGGATGCTTACGGCCGCACGTTGAAGCAGAACCAAGAACGAGCCACCGAGGGCGCCGCCCCTTGATCCACGTCCCATCAGCGACCCGCATTCGTCATCACCCTGGCCCGCTCAGCGGATGTACGTTATTCTGTACGCCATGAAGACGATGAGTGCCACCGAGCTCCGCGGCAACCTTGCCGCCGCACTGGACGCCGTCGAAAGCGACGCCGAAGAGCTCGTCATCACACGCGCCGGCCACGAGCCGCTGGTCGTCGTCTCGCTGGCCGAGTACGCCTCGCTCCGCGAGACCGACTACCTGCTGCGGTCACCGGCCAACGCCGAACACCTTCGCCGCTCCCTGCAGGAGTACCGGGAAGGCCGTACGGCGACCCGCGAACTGATCGACCCCGAGGACCTCGCCGAGCAGAGCGCGTGAAAGTCCAGTTCACCGAACACGGCTGGGCCGACTACCTGTCCTGGCAGGCGGACGACCGCCGACTCCTCAAGCGCATCAACCTGTTGATCGACGACATCCGTCGAAACGGCAACGAGGGCATCGGCAAACCCGAACCCCTGCGGCACGAACTCGCCGGCGCCTGGTCCCGCAGAATCGACCAGGAGCACCGCTTGATCTACGTCCTGGACGAGCAGGCCGACACCTTGTGCGTCATCGCCTGCCGCTACCACTACGGCAAGTGAGACACGAGGCCCCGTGGTCTCATTCCTGGTCTCGTTCACCCCGGCCCGGCTGGGTTCAAGCACCGCCCGAAGCTTCTCTCCGCTGCTGGTCAGAACAGGTACGGACCTCGACGGGCGGCACCGAGGAGAATTGGAAAGCGCGTTGGGGGCAACCCCTCACGAGTTCGAATCTCGCATCCTCCGCCTGATCGAGGGCCCGGACCGCACTTGCGGTCCGGGCCTTCGGCGTTTCCTGGCGGTTGATCAGAACGGCTTGAGAGGGCAGGTCGGAGATCGCACCAGGAGCACACCACGTCGGCCGCCGGTCGCAGGACCACCCTCGCTGATCGGAGCAGCATGGCGCGGGAGTCTGCACCCAGTCAGGTGCACCCGCGCGTTGACTTCGGAACGTATTCCGAAGTAGCGTGGCCGCATGTCCACTCTCACCGTGTCGTTCTCCGACCTGTCGAAGAACTCGAAGCGCGTCGCGGACACCGTCGAGCAGGCGCAGCGCGTCCACGTCACCCGTCGTGACGGCGAGGACCTGTACCTCACCACCGAACGTCACGACCGTCAGCGCGAGGAGACCGCGGATGTCACCGCGCGCCTGTTCGCGGCCCTGATCACCAGCGACGAGGGTGCGCGCGCGGTCCTCCTCGCCCTTCCCCAAGTCTTTCCCTGGACCCGGCACCTGTCGGCCGAGGAGGTGCGCGAGTTCGTCGTCGACCTCGTGAACGCCACCCGCGATGTGGTGGAGTTGGACGTACACGCCAACCTGCACCGTGTGATCGTCGAGTGGCGGGCCACCGCGAGGATCCTGGCGGACCCCGAACTGAGCGCCCGGCTCACCGAACCGCTCCCCGGCGATGACCACGGCGAGGTACCCGCCCCGTGAGCCCCAAGCGCGGAGGCGACGTCCCGCCGCCACCGGTCGGTGACGAGTGGCGGCTGCGGTTCGCCACCAACGAAGCAGCCAAGGGATGGGGCGACCTCTACGCGGAGGCGCCGGGAAACACTCGGCGCTGCTTCGAGGCCCTCCGCACCAATCCCCTGTCCGCGGGTGACCCCGATCGGCAGCACCGACTCCGGGGCCGCCTCGCCACCCGCGTCCTCGGAGGGGACGAGCTACCGCAGTGGGAGTACGAGGTGACCGCCGGCGGGCGCGTGCGCTACCTCGTCGACGAGCCGGGCCGGACCGTCCACCTCGTCTACGCCTCGCCCCGGCATCCCAAAGACACGGACAGCTGACTGGCAGCGGAGCGGATCGATCCGGCTGCCGGCGACAGGCGGCGTGGTCTCAACTCCGGTCTCGTTCACCCCCGTCCAACCAAGTTCAGCCGCCGCCCAGCCGTGCGCTGCGCCGCAGGTCAGGACGGGGGCGAACCCCGGCGGGCACCGTTCGGAAGAATGGGAAAGCGTGTTGGGGGCAACCCCTCACGAGTTCGAATCTCGTAACCTCCGCCTGATCGAAGGCCCCATCTGCACTCCCGACCGGGTTTTCTCGGAACTCCAGAACTCAGTCCTGGACGGCAACGGCCCCCAGCCCGTCGGGCGGCGTCCACTCGTGCTCCAGGATCGAGTAGGTGATCGAGTCCCGCCAGGCACCGCGGACGAAGACGTGGTCGCGGATCCGGCCGTCCTCGGTCATGCCCGCCCGCAGGAGGGTGCGGGCGGACGTCTCGTTGAGGGGTGAGCGGGCGGCCCAGATGCGGTGCAGGCCGAGGACGTCGAAGCCGAGCGCGCAGAGCAGGTGGACGGTCTCCACGCCCAGTCCCCTTCCCCACTCGGCCGGGTGGAGGGCGAATCCGATCGTGGCCGCCTGCTGGGGCTCGGTCGCCAACCGCGCGTAGCCGATGAGCTGTTGGTCGCCGTGGTGGGTGATGGCGAGGCCGTACTCGGTCCTCGGCGTTTCGGCCGCGGAGGCGATGGAGCGGTCGACGATCGCCTGGACCTGCTCGACGGTGCGGGGCTCGAAGCTGAGGTGCCGGGTGGCCTCGGGATCGCCGTAGATGGCCAGCAGGGCATCGGCGTCTCCGGGATCGACTTCCCGCAGCGTCAAGCGCGGGCCGGACAGACGGACCGGATTCACGAAGCAGGCGTCCTTCGGTTCAGCGTGATCATGAAGGGAGCGTGACGTTCAGGTACTCCTGCACCGGCTCGAAGAGCCCGTACGGCACGTACTCGGGGATCTCGGCGAGAGCCACCCAGGCGAGCGCGTCCAACTCCTCGGTGTCCACCACCTCGGCGGTGCCGCTGACGACCTCGCAGGCCGTGTAGGTCATCAGCCGACCGGTCTTCGGGTGGACGCGCTCGCCGAGGAGCTTGACCGCCACCACTCCGAGCCCGGTCTCTTCCGCGGTCTCACGGACGGCCGCCTGCTCGGGCGATTCACCGGACTCGATCTCGCCGGCCGGAAACTGCCACGAGAGCTGACCCTCGCCGATCCGCCGCCGGACCATGAGGAGGCGGCCTTCCTGGACCACGATCGCAGCAGCAATCCCCAGACGGTCTTCGGCAGTTCGCTGTGTCACGTCAGCTCCTCCAGAGCGGGGCAACAGGCGGGGAGAGCCTATCGGCCCCGGGGACGAACGAACCCGGCCTTCGAGCAACCGCTCCTGGACCCCCGACAACGTCGCGTCCGGCTACCGAACGACGGATGTGCGCGCTCTTCTGGTGCTCGCTCCCGCGAAGCTCGGTGCGGTAGCGTCCTGTAGCTGGTGCTTCGCCGACGTCCTGGAGGGCGGCCTCGCCGAGCTGATCGCCTTGCCGCAACCGGCTGCTGACCGACCGGGATCACGCCCGCGGAAGCCCAGCCCGGCTACGCTGACGAGCACTTCCGCTGCCGAGGAGGACGATGCGCGGCGCCGCCCGTCCATGGCCCTGGCGGCCGCCGCCCTGTTCGCTCCGGCCCTGGGGGAACCGGCCGCGCACGCCGAGGCGGCGACGTCGCTGGGCGGGCTGGAGGCCTTCTCCTGTACGGGACGGACCGGGTACCGTCCCCCCGCCGCGAGCCCACCTCGACAGCCGTCGCAGCCTTCCTGGTCCCACCCCCACCTGTCCGTGTGACGAGCTACCGTCTGGCGAGCAAGGCCAGACCGACCTTCAAGGGATCAGTCCCGTTGAAGCCCCGACCGGCCGGCCACCTGTTCCCCCACCACGAGGTTGAGCCCCGATGCCGCTTGCTGCCCCTGATGTGGTGCGCCTGTTCACAGCTGGCAGTGCGTACGACTGCGGCCAAGGCACGACGGCCACAGTGACCGCACTGCCCGAGACCGCGCTCGCCCTGCCCTCGGGCAAGGTCGCGGCCTGCGATCCGTTCATCGGCCTCGATGACGACCTGGAGCCCTTCACGGCTGAAGTGGATCCGGGCACCCACCCGGTCGTTCTCTCGGTCGTCGAGATCGCTCGGGGCGAAGTCCGCGAGGTCGTGGATGAACGTGTCGCCGCCGCCTGGCTGCAGGTGAGCGACAAGCCGACTGTGGAGTGGACGCTGGCCCTGAGTGACGGCCAAGCCCTCGATGACCTCGACGACACGGAGTTCTTCGGCTACGGCGTCGACGCCGGGACCGGCTGTTTCGTCGACGCCACCGCCGGCACCCCGCTCGGCGACCTGCTCGCTAAGGACTACGAACTCCTGGCGGCGGCCCTGTTCGGTGAGGAGAACTCCATGGTGCGCGCCCCGGCCGTTCTCACTGACCCCGAGAGCGGCCACAGCCTCGTTGCCTTCTCCTCGGGTTGGGGCGACGGCCACTACCCGACGTGGGTCGGCCGAAGCGTCGACGGCACGATCACCGGCTTCGTGACGGAGTTCTTCGTGGTGCCGCAGCCAGGCCGCGACTCTGTCGACGAGTAGCTCAGCCGGTAGCGCTGGCCGACCGGGGTGTGGTGGAACATCCAGCACCAGAACGAGCCGTCGGCGGCCGGCCGCTGGTCGGGCACCGGCAGGAAGGCGTCGACGTGGGTGACGGGAGTGGAGCCGCCGAACGATCGCCACCTGCTCACCGGCTGGTCGTCGGCCACCAGTTGGCCGGGGTGGGGCTCGGCGGCGCCGATCGTGACGTAGCGGTGGAACTGGTTGCCGTCCACGGTGTGGAAGACCCAGTACGCGCTCTTCCCGTTGACCTCCTGCTCGTCGAAGACGGGCAGGACGGTGTCGATCCGGGTGACGCCCTTCAAGGCGGGCCAGGACGCGTACGGGCCCACCTCCTTGACGACGACCCCGGTGCGGTCGTCGACCGTCCCGGTGGTGAGCTGGCGGACCTGCTGGACGCGGGGCACGGCGCCCGCGCCGACGGGTTGGCGGCCGCCCTGGGGGCGCCGGCCGACCACGCCCTGGTGTGGCCGGTCGGCGACGGGCGGCTGCACCTGGCGGCGGCGCTGCGGAACGCGTGGGGCTCGCCACTGGGGCTCGCCGCGCCGTCCGTGCGGCTGCTCGCGGGCGCGAACTCCGACGATCCGGGCCGCGTGCCGGCCCGGGTCGGCGTCAAGCCCGCCGCCCACCGGGAGGAGGCGCGGCCGGCGGCGCCGGTCGACCACCACGGCGATCCGGCGCGGGTGGCCGCGCCGATGGCGCGGCCACCCGCGGGCATGGGGCCGGGTGCTGTCGAAGACCGGGAGGGGCTGTTGCCGGACCACGTCGTGGTGCGGAAGGTCCGAGCCGTCCGCGACCGTCCGGCCGGGGCCGCTCCCGTGGCGCGGTGGGTGGTTCAGTGGGCGGGGCGGCCCGGGGGGTGGAAGCAGGCGGTGACGGTCTTGCCCCGTTCGTCGGCGCGGGCCTGCCAGTTGTCGGCGAGGGCGTCGACCAGGGCCATGCCGCGGCCGGAGGTGGTGTCGAGCCCGGCTTCGCGGGGGCGGGGCAGGTCCGGGGAATCGTCGTGGACGCTGACGTACAGGCAGGAGCCGTCCCAGGTGAGGACGATGTGGGCGTCGCTGTGGGCGTGCAGGTGGGCGTTGGTGAGGAGTTCGGAGACGGTGAGGAGGACGTCGTCCGCGGTCTCGGCGGCGTGCTCGGTCCAGCCGAGTTCGTCGAGGTGGCGGCGGGCCCAGGCGCGACCGGCCCGGACGCCGCTGGAGAGGGGCAGGGTGCGGGCCCAGCCCATCGCTTTCAGCGCGGACCCGGACTCGTCCGGGCCCGGGGTCCGGTCCTCCTGGGAGGCGCGGCGGTCCGGAGCCGGCGTGGCGGGGGCGGGGCGGCCCGTGACGCGAACGGCCCCTCCGGTGGAGGAGCCGTTCGCGGGTGCGTCAGGACGCTCAGGCATGGCGGTGGTGGTGCTTGTTGCCGGTGACCAGCCGGTAGAGGACGAGCAGGATGACCGAGCCCGCGATGGCGGCGACCCAGGTCGAGAGGTCGAAGAAGCCGTCGATGGAGTCGACGCCGAAGATGACCTTGCCGAGCCAGCCGCCGAGCAGGCCGCCCGCGATGCCGATGAGCATCGTGACGATGATGCCGCCCGGGTCCTTGCCCGGCATCAGTGCCTTGGCGATGGCGCCCGCGATCAAGCCGATCAGTATCCAGGCGAGGATGCTCATGTGCCTCTCCTTCTCAACGAGCCCTGTCAATGACGGGATTCGTCTTCGCCGTACCGGGGTTTTCAAACCACCCGGGAACCGTCGCGGTCCCCTCCGCCCCGCCCCGGCCGGGTTCGGGCTCCGTCCAGCGGCCTGCCCCGCCGCAGGCCAGGACGGATCTCCGCCGTTCCCGGCGGCCGAGGAGAACGGCTTGGGAGGGCACGTCGGAGACCGCACGGGGACCTCACCGGGAACGCGCCACGGCGGGCGTCGGACGATCAGCCGCCGACCTGACGACCGTCGACCTGACGACCGCCGGGCCGACGACCGCCGGGCCGAGGCGCCGAGGCGGTGGGTGTCCTCGCGGCCCGGCTTGCGGCGGGCCGTTGACGGCGAAAAGTGTGAGTGGTTGAATACTCACATGAGCAAGGAACGAACCCGTCAGCTGTCCACCGCCGAGGAGCGTCGCGAGACGGTGCTGCGCACCGCCATCGGCTCCTTCGCGGCGCGGGGCTACTGGGGGACCACCACGAGCGAAGTGGCCAAGGCGGCCGGCATCTCCCAGGCCTACGTCTACCGGCTCTTCCCCAGCAAGGAGTCGCTGTTCGCGGCCGTGGTCGAGCACTGCTTCGTCCAGGTGCGCGCCAGTCTGGAGAGCGCGGCGGCCGAGGCCACGGGCAGCTCGCCGGAGCTGGTACTGAGGGCCATGGGCGACTCCTACGCCCGGCTGATCAGCAACAACGACCTGATGCTGATCCAGTTGCACGCCCAGGCTGCGGCGGTCTCCGAGCCCGCCGTGCGCGAGGTGGTCCGCCGGGGCTACGCGCGCCTGGTGGAGTACGTGCGGGGCGCCTCCGGCGGCAGCGAGGAGCAGGTCCAGCAGTTCTTCGCCGTCGGCATGCTCTGCCACCTCATCGTCTCGATGGGCGCGGACGAGGCGGACGGGCCCTGGATGCGGACGCTGTCGGCGGGCATCACGCACTACTGAGCAGGACGGTCGGCGGGGTGCGCCCCGCCCCGCCTTCGGCCCAATCAATGAGTGGTCAACCACTCATATTTCCGGCTCACGAGAGTGAGTGGTCAACCATTCATGGAGGATGGGATGGGAAAGCGCTCCGGCGCCACGAAGAGCCCCGGCGCCGCGCTCGCGGCCCTGGCCGGGGCCCAGTTCACCGTCATGCTGGCCACCTCGATCGTGAACGTGGCCCTGCCGCGGATCCGGGCGGGTGTCGGCCTGTCCGACAGCGGTACGACCTGGGTGATCAACGCCTACGGGCTGGCCTTCGGAGCGCTGCTCCTGGCCGGCGGCCGCGCCGCGGACCTGCTGGGCCGGCGGACGGTCCTGCTGACCGGCCTCGCCCTGTTCGGCGCGGCCTCACTGGCGGCGGGCCTCACGTCCTCCGCCACCGCGTTGATCGCGGCCCGCGCGGTCCAGGGCCTCGGGGCCGCGGCGATCGCCCCCGCCGCACTGGCCCTGGTCATGGCCCTGTTCCCACCGGGCCCCGGACGCGGGAGGGCGCTGGGCGTGTGGGGGGCGGTCTCCGGCGCGGGCGCCGCGGGCGGGGTGCTGCTCGGCGGGGCCCTGACCCAGGCCCTCGGCTGGCGGTGGACCTTCCACGCCGTCGCGATCGGCGCGTTCCTGGCCCTGGCCGCGGCCGCCCGGTCCGTCACGGAGTCGGGAGCGCGGGAGCGCGGGCGGTTCGACCTGCTCGGCACCGCCGCCGTCACGCTCGCGCTGACCTCCTCGGTCTGGGGCCTGACCACGGCCCGTCGCTCCGGCTGGACCGACGCCCGGGTCCTGGGAGCCTTCGCGCTGGCCTCGGTGCTGACGGTCGCGCTCGTGGCGGTCGAGCGCCGCCACCCGGACCCGCTCCTGCCCCCGCGCCTGTTCGCCACCGGGCGCGTGGCGGCCGGGAACGTGCTGATGGCGCTGCTGGGCTCGGTCTGGATCGCCCTGTTCTTCTTCCTGCCGCTCTACCAGCAGCAGGTCCTCGGCTCCGGCCCGCTGCTCACCGGACTCGGCCAACTCCCGCTCGCCGCGGCCAACATGCTCGGCTCCACGCTGGCTCCGCGCGTCTCCCGCCGGATCGGCGCGACCGCCACCGTCACCGGCGCACTGCTCACCGAGGCGGCCGGCCTGCTGTGGCTGTCGCGACTCGGCGCCCACGGCGGCTACGTCGCCGACGTCCTCGGGCCGAGCGTCCTGATCGGCCTGGGCCTGGGCGTCGCGTTCGTCCAACTGACCGCGCTGTCCGTCGAGGGCGTCGCACGACAGGACTCCGGACTCGCCGGAGGCCTGGTCAACACCACCCGCCAGGTCGGCGGCGCGATCGGCCTCGCCGTCCTGACCACCCTGGCCGGCACCGTCACCGCCCACGCTGCGGCCCACCGGCCGCTGCCGGACGCGCTCACCGCCGGTTACCGCACCGCTTTCGGCGCCTCGGCCGCGGTCCTGGCCGCCACCGCCCTGCTCGCTGCGGTCCTGACCCGGTGCGGCAGCGTCCCCGCCCCGGCGAAGCCTGCCCCTGTCGGTGCCACAGCGGCCGCCGGTGCCACCGATGCCGCAGCGGCCACTGTCCGCGCCCGCTGACCCACTGCAGAACAACCCCGTCACCACATCACCCCGGAGGAACCACCGCCGTGTTCACCATCGACGAGACCGCCCCCGTCATCGTCCGCCTGTCCACCGTGATCGACGCCCCGATCGGAACGGTCTGGTCCCTGCACACCGACGTCGACTCCTGGGCCGCCTGGAACGCCGACGTCGACCGGGCCGAACTCGCCGGCCCGCTGCGGCCCGGCGCCTCCTTCCGCTGGAGGACCCACGGCCTGGACATCGTCTCCACCGTCCGCGAGGTCGTCCCCGGCGAGCGGCTGGTGTGGGGAGGCCCCGCCAACGGCATCGACGGCGTCCACGTGTGGACCTTCGAGCAGACCGGCGACCGGGTCACCGTCCGCACCGAGGAGTCCTGGAGCGGCGCCCCCGTCGACGCCGCCGCCGAGGAGCTCCGCCGGGCCCTGCACGACTCCCTGACCGCCTGGCTGGCCGCCCTCAAGGCCCGCGCCGAGCAGCACGGCTGACTGCCGGGCAGCACGGCCGGACGGGCCGTCCCCCGGCCCGTCCGGCCCCACGACGTACCCCGCTGTTGCACACTCCGCCGTTCGAAACGACCCGAGAGGTTCCCGCCATGACCAGCAAGCCCTACCTGACCGGCCACTACACCCCCGTCGCCGACGAGGTCACCGCCGTCGGCCTGACCGTCGAGGGCGCCCTGCCCCCGGAGCTGACCGGTCGGCTGATCCGCAACAGCCACAACCCCAAGCCCGGCGTCACTCCCACCCACTGGTTCAAGGGCAGCGGCATGGTCCACGGCATCCGGCTGCGCGACGGCCGGGCCGAGTGGTACCGCAACCGCTGGGTGCGCACCCCGGCCCTGGACGGTGCCCCCTACCTGACCGACCGCGGCCCGGACCTGACCGCCAGCACGGCCGGCACCCACGTCATCGAGCACGCCGGGCGCCTGCTCGCCCTGTGCGAGGCCAACTTCCCCTTCGAGCTCACCCCCGAGCTGGAGACGGTCGGCGCCCACGACTTCGACGGCAAGCTGCGCAGCGCGATGACCGCGCACCCGAAGACCGACCCGGTCACCGGCGAGCTGCACTTCTTCGGCTCCTCACCGTTCCCCCCGTACCTGCTGTACTACGTCGCCGACGCGGACGGGCACATCACCCACAGCGCCGAAATCCCCGGCGCCAGCGCCGCGCTCAAGCACGACTTCGCCCTCACCCGCCACCACGTGGTCTTCGTGGAGGGCACCGTCACCTTCGACCCGACCGAGCACTCCGGCATCCCCTACTCGTGGCAGGACGAGCAGCCCGCCCGGATCGGCGTCATGCCGCGCGGCCCGCAGGGCGCCGGGAAGATCCGCTGGTTCCCCATCGAGCCGGGCAGCATGCTGCACGCCGCCAACGCCTACGAGGACGCCCGGGGCCGCATCGTCCTGGAGGGCCCGACCGTGGACCGCGAGGGCTTCCAGCTCTCCTGGAACTGGTGGGTCGGCGCCCCCGGCCGCGGAACCGATCCCAACACCCGCTCCTACACCCGCCGTTGGGTCATCGACCTGGCCACCGGCCGCGTCGACGAGCAGGTCGTCGACGACCTCGCGGTCGAGTTCCCCACCCTCAACGAGGACTTCCTCGGCGTCGAGAACCGCTACCAGTACGCAGTCTCCTTCCCCGACCAGGAGGGCTTCGGCGGCTACGGCATCGTCAAGTACGACCGCACCACCGGCGCCCGCCGCATCCACCCGGCCGGGGACGCCCGCCTGCCCAGCGAGGCGGTCTTCGTCCCCGCCGCCGGGGCCACCCGGGAGGACGACGGGTACCTCCTCACCGTGGTCTCCGACCTCAAGCAGGACGCCTCCCAGCTCCTGGTCCTGGACGCCTCCGGTCTCGACAGGATCGCCACCGTCCACCTCCCGCGCCGCGTCACCGGCGGCATCCACGGCTCCTGGATCCCCGACACCGACCTCGACGGCAGCCGCGCCTGAACCGTCGCGGGGGCGCGGGAGCGCGGGGGCGCGGGGTTGGCGGTGTCAGTCGGGTGGGTTCCAGGCCGCCATCTCCTCGCGGAAGGTCGGGCAGCCGACGATGTCCGTCCGGCTGCACCGGAGGGCGTGGGTGAGGAGTTGCTGAGCGTGGTCGAGGTCGATCCTGCGCCGCTCGATCTCGGCGATCTTGGCGTGGATCATCGCCTGCCTGCGCGGCTGGTCCTGCTGGAACTCCCTGACCTCGGCCAGGCTCAGCCCGGCCTGCTGGAACGTGCGCAGCAGCACGATCCGCTGCACGGCCTGCGGCGGGTAGCGGCGCTGTCCGCTCCGGCGTTCGGGGGCGGGCAGCAGGTCGTGACGCTCCCAGAAGCGGATGGCGGAGGCGGGAACGCCGGTGGCCGCGGCGAGCTGACCGATCGTCATGAGCACGGCGTACCGGCCCCCTTCGACGTCCTCCTGCGGCGCCCGTCCGGCGCTTGACTTGAACCTTAGTTCAAGTCGCAGGGTGGTCGACACGTGCAGCGGGGCGAACGGGCCGCCGCTGGAAGGACACGGGAGACGAAGAGATGACCAGCACGCCCGCGGCGCAGAGCCGGGCCCACCAACTCGTCGAAGCCGCCCGGCAGCTCTTCGTGGCCGGGGTGATGTCGCACTCCGGCCACGCCAACCTGAGCGTCCGGCTCGACGCCGACCGCTTCCTGCTGACCCCGGGGTTCGTCCGCGACCTGGAGCCGCACCAGTTGGCGACCGTCGGGCTGGACGGGCAGGTCCTGGAGGGGGAACTGCGCTCCGTCAGCGCCGAGATCACCACCATGCACAGCGTCGTCTACCGCGCCCGTCCGCACGTGGGCGCGATCATCCACACCCACTCGCCCGCCGCGACCGCCTTCGCGGTGGCCCACCGGCCGCTGCCGTGCCGCACCGAGCCGATGCTGCGCTTCGGACAGCCGGAGGACGTGCCGGTGGTGCCCTGGGGACCGCGCGGGTCGGACGTGTCGGTCCGGGGCATCGCCGAGGTCCTGGAGCGGCGCCCGACGACGGCCGCGGTCCTCCTGGCCAACCACGGGCTGCTGGTGTTCGGTCCGGACGCGGCGGCGGCCGGGCACCTCGTGGTGGCCATCGAGGAGAGCGCCCGGGCCGAGATCGACGCGGCGGCGATCGGCGGGGCCGTGGACTTCCCCGCGGGCGCCCTGGAGGACGTCCGGGCCTCGATCGCACGGGTCTCGGCGTGAACGACACCACGGGTATGGCGGGTATGGCGGGTATGGCTGATACGGCGGCCGGTGCGGCCGGAGTGACCGGCGAGCGCACCGCCGTCGAGCGTTCCGAGGCCCTGCGGGAGCGTTACCGCAGCACGCTCGGGGCCGTCCCTCCCGCCGTGGAGGACCGGCTGCGGGTGGCCCGGGCGTTCGGGCGGCTCGCCACCGAGGAGGCGTTCACGGCACTGCGCGACCTCGTCCTGGCGGACAGCCCGCTCGGCGGTCGGGTGCAGCAACTGGTCCACTTCGGGCAGCTGCTGGCCCTCGGTCGGGCGGAACCGGCCCGGATCCACGCCCGGGGCGCGCTCCACGCGGGCGCCGGGATCGCCGACCTGATCGGGGTCGCGGAGACCGCGCTCATCACCTCCGGTACGCCGTCCTACGCGCTCGGCCTGGAGATCGTCGTCGAACTCCTGCCGGACGACCACGGCCCGGCCGCCTGACCGCCGGGCAGGGCCTAAGCCCGTTCCAGGAGCCGGAGTCGTGCCAGGGCGGCGTTCGCCCGGGCGGTGAGGTCGGTACGGTCGGCCTCGTGGTGGGCGACGGCCAGGGTGACGGTCCGCGGCCTGGACTCCCACCGGTACTTGCCCGGTGCGGCCCGGCGCAGGTGGACGAAGGTGCCGACCTGGTTGGTGACGAAGGACAGCTCCAGGCGCGGGAGGTCCCGGTCGCCCCGGGTGGGGTCGGTGAGGAACAGCGACTGGTGGCCCTGGTGGTACTGCTCGGACTCCGGGATGCGCTCGTCGATCACCCGGGCGGAGCGTTCCACGTAGCCGAGCCCGGCGAAGGCCGCGACGGTGGCGCGCACCGCGGGGGTCGGCGGGACCCGCAGGGGGATCCGGTGGCGGATGCCGCCCTTCCGGGGCGGGGTGGTGCGCAGCCAGGCCCGGACGGCGACCTCGAAGTCGAAGGCCCGGCCGTCGTACTCGGTGAACGGGCACTCCCAGGACAGCGACCCCCGGAACCCCGCCTGCCGTTCCTCGCCGGGGGCCAACGTGCCGGAGGTGACGTCGACGACGAGCCCGTGGATCGTCATCTCGAAGCGCTTGCCGCGGTGGCTGTAGGCGTCGGCGACCAACCGCATCTCCAGGTCGTCCAGGACCAGGCCCTGACGTCCGGCCCGCACCAGTACCCGTCCGGCGATCCACCGGTCGGTCAGTTCCGGGTCGTCCAGCAGCAGTTCGACCTCGGGCGGCTCGGGCAGGTCGGACGGATCCGTCTCGGACGCGTCCCCGGACCTGCTGCGCTCGGCCACCGGCAGCCCCTCCCCCTCGGTGCGGTCAGGGGGCGAGCATAGCCGGGCGTGGCGTTCCCGGCGGTGGGCCTGCCCGTCCGGCCCGACGGGCCCCCGCGGCCGGTCCGGCGCTAGGCTTTGCCCGAACTTTGCCGGGGGAGGCGGACGATGGGGCTACGGAAGCTGTTCGGGGGCGGCGACGGGGACGACCGGGGGCCGCGGATCGACACGGTGATCGCCACTGTCCTCCCGCGGCCCGGGCAGCGGATCGACGGCGAGGTGCTGTTCCGGGCCGGCTGGCGGAAGCTCCCGATCCACGACCTGAACCTGGACGTGGTCAGCAAGGCCCGCGAGTGGGACGGCAGCACGATCGACTGCCACGAGGTCGCACTCCGTCCCGAACTCGTGTGGTTCGACGTGGAACGGCACACCGACCGGCAGGTGGGTTTCCACGGCCGACTGCCCTGGCACTGCCCCGTCACCGAGCTCACCGGCCGGTCCACCGGCGTCGACCTGGCGCTGGTCACCACCCTCGGCTACGACTCGGACGACGTCCGGGACCTCGACTTCCTGCACGTGGCGGCGCTCCCGCTGCACGAAGCGGTCATGGACGCGCTCCTGGCGGAGGGCTACCACTTCACCGGCTCCGAACTGCTGAGGGCGGTCGTACCGGGCATCGAGCACCGCAACCCGCAGACCCAGCTCTTCTACCTGGAGGACCCGACCGGCGACCCGGCCGGATTCCCCGCGCTGGAGGTCGCCTTCGTCACCAACCCGGTGGGCGCGACGGTGTTCGTGCGGCGGGCGGCCCGCCACCTGTTCTGGTGGGAGGACCGGCCGCCCGCGGTGTCGTTCCCCGTCGCCCACCACGAGGCCGTGGCGGACGGGGGCCGGGTGGTCGGGAGCGGGACGGGTGGGAGCGGGACGGGTGGGGATGGGACGGGTGTGGATGGGGCGGGTGTGGATGGGGCGGACGGGAGCGGGGCGGTCGACCTCGGCCCGAGGGTCCGTGATGCGTTGGCCTCGCTCGCGGTGCTGGACCGCTCACCGCGCTGACCGGCTCCGGTGATCGTTGCGGCGTACGATGCGCGGCGTGGAGGGCGAACGGGGGCGGGACGTCGGGCCGCGCGTGGTGCGGGTGCTGGTGGTCGCGGTGGCTGCCGCGCTGGCCTCGGCCCACCTGCTGAAGGGGCTCGGTCGGGTACCCGCGGAGCCGGTGGCGGGGGTGGCGGTGGTGGCCGGATGCCTCGGCCTGGTGGCGTTGCAGTCGCGGCACCGCCGGGACGTCCCCGGGTGGGCGGGCTGGACCGCCGTGGAGTTGGTGGTCGCCCTCCTGCTGGTCGGTCCGCTCGGCGTGTCGGTCGGGCTGCTGTGCCTGCCCGCCGCCTCTCTGCTGCTGGAACGCCGACTGCTGTCACTGCTCCTGCTGTTCGCCGGGGCGGGGCTGATCGAGACGCTCCGGGGCACGGGTCCGCGGGACACCGTCGACCTGCTGCTGACGATCGCGCTCGGCGGCACCATGCTCTACGCCGTCATCACGCTCGCCCGACTGGCGGACCGCGTCCGAACCGCCCGGCTCACCCTCGCCGCGTCCGCGGTCACCGACGAGCGGCTGCGGATCGCGTCGGGGCTGGTCGGCGCCCTGGACGCGGGACTGGCCGAGATCAGCGACCTGGCGGCGCGCCGGGACACTTCGGTGCCGGACGAACAGACCTCGTCGGCGCGCCGGCACACTTCGCTGCTCAACGAACAAAGCCCGCCAGCGCACCACCACACTTCGCCGCTCGACGAACAAACCCCGTCGGCACACCACCACACTTCGCCACCCAGCGAACAAAGCCCGCCAGCACGCCACCACACTTCGCCGCTCGACGAACTGATCTCGTCCGCACGCCACACCCTGGCCGCCGCCCGGGCCACCGCCGCGGAGTTGCGCAGCCTCTCGCTGGCCCCGGAGGCGGCGAGTGCCCGGGCGCTGCTGGCGTCGGCGGGTGTCGTGGCGGATCTGCGGATCGGGCACCGTGAGCCGCTCGGTCCGGCTGGGACGGTGCTGGCGACGGTGCTGCGTGAGGCGGTCACGGCGGTGGTGCGGGTCGGGGACGCCCGGCGGTGCGAGGTGGCGACCGAGGAGCGGGCCGGGCGGGTGGTGCTGCGCGTGGTGAGTGACGGCGTGCCGACGGCGGCGCTCGGTGCGGATCTGCTGGACGGTCTGGCGGAGCGGGTCCGGGCGGTCGGTGGCCGGTTGACGGCGGGCCTGGAGGCGGACGGGCGCTTCGCCGTGGAGGCGTCGGTGGTCGCGACGCCCGCTCCGCCGCCCGTGGACCCGCCCGAGTTGCGGACCGCGCTCGGCCTGTACTGGTTCCTGCTCGCCGTGTTCTGCCTCCGGGTGCTGATGTTCGTCCCGTCGTCGCGGCTCGCCCTCGGCGTGGTGTGCACGGCGCTGTTCTGCGCCTTCCAGGTCCGTTTCTCGATCCTGGACGCGACCCGGTACGCCCGCCCGGCCCTGCTGGCCTCGACGGCGCTGGCCCTGCTGCCGCTGCCGTGGCTGGGCCGGAACTGGATCGGCGCGGCCGGGATCCTGGCCGGTTCGCTGCTGTTCGCGCTGCCGCTGCGGGCGGGGGCGACGGCGGCCGGTGCGGTGGCGGTGGCCACCGGGGTGATCGGCGGAACGGTCGGCGGGGACGGCATCCGGTCCGTGCTGCTGACCACCGTCAGCGCGCTGGTCACCTGCACGGTGGTGTACGCGGTGCTGCGACTGGTCCGGCTGGTGCGGGAGTTGCAGCGGGCCGCGGCCGGGCTGGCCCGCGCCGGGGTGGTCGCCGAACGCCTGCGCGCTGCACGGGACTTGCACGACCTGCTGGGGCACGGCCTGGCCGCGATCCTGCTGAAGGCCGAGCTGGCCCGGCGGCTGGTGGAGGCCGATCCGCCGCGCTGCCGGGCCGAGTTGGCGGACATCGGGCGGCTGGCCGAACGCGGGCGGGCCGAGCTCGGCGCGCTGGCGGGCGACGGCCCTCGGCTGACGTTCGGCAGCGAACTTTCTTCGGCGGCAGCGGTGTTGGAGGCGGCCGCGATCACGGTGGAGCTGGAGGAGGAGCCGGTACCGCCCGAGACGGGGGCGGTGCTGGGTGTGGTGCTGCGCGAGGCGGTGACCAACGTGCTGCGGCACAGCCGGGCCGCGCACGTCCGGATCGCCGTCTCGACGGCCGCCGGGGCGGTCCGCCTGGAGGTGGAGAACGACGGCGTCCCGGAGGGTGTCACCGCGCCCGGGTCCGGGATCGGCGGCCTGTCGGTCCGGCTCGCCGAGGCGGGCGGCACCCTGACGGCCGGCCCGGACGACGGCTGGTACCTGCTGCGCGCCGAAGTACCGCTCCGCGCCGGGGTACCACCGCGCGCCGAGATGCCACTACGCGCCGGGGCCCCGCCGCACTGACCCGGCGGAATGCGGTGGAATGCGGCGAAACGAAACGGAACGGGGCAGGTCAGAGCCAGCCCGCGTCCCGGGCGATCCGTACCGCGTCCGTCCGGTTGCGGGCGTTCAGCTTGCCGACGACGGCGGTCAGCACGTTGCGCACCGTGCCGGTGGACAGGTGCAGCCGGGCGGCGATCTCGGGCGGTTCGGCGCCCTCGGCGAGTTCCCGCAGGACGTCGTTCTCGCGCGGGGTGAGCGGGTTGTCCGCCAGGTCCCAGGCGGCGACGGCCAGCGTGGGGTCCAACACCCGTCCTCCGGAGGCGACTTGGCGGATGGCGGCGAGCAGGTCGGCGGGCGGGGCGGTCTTCAGCAGGAAGCCGTCGACCTTGGCGTCCAGGGCCCTGCGCAGCAGTCCGGGGCGGCCGAGCGAGGTCAGCATCAGCGTGCGGCAGTCAGGGAGTTGCTGCTTCAGCGCGGCGGCGGCCTGCATACCGTCCAGCCGTCCGGGCATCTCGATGTCCAGCACCGCCACGTCCGGCCGGAAGACCAGCGCCCGCGGGACGACGTCGTCGGCCGAGTCGGCCTCCGCCACGACCTCCAGATCGGGCTCCAGTCCGAGCAGGGCCACCAGGGCGCCGCGCACCACGTGGTGGTCCTCGGCCAGCAGGAGTCTGATCATGTCCCGACCCTACCCGTGACGAGGTCACGGGTGGCGCGTGTTCCCGTCCCTGGGAAGGGAGTTCGCAGGTCGGCAGGCTGGAGGCATGAGCGAAGCGATCACTCTGGACGCCGTGAGCAAGGTCTACGGCAAGGGGCGGGGCGCGGTGGCGGCCCTGCGCGAGGTGACGGTGCGGCTGCCCCGGGGCGGCTTCACCGCCGTGATGGGGCCGTCCGGTTCGGGCAAGAGCACCTTCCTGCACTGCGCGGCGGGCCTCGACCGTCCGTCCTCCGGCACGGTGCGCCTCGGCGACACCGACCTGTCCCGGCTGAGCGAGACGGAACTGACCGAACTGCGCCGCGAGCGTGCCGGGTTCGTGTTCCAGGCGTTCAACCTGATCTCCGCGCTGACGGTCGAGCAGAACATCACCCTGCCGCTGCGGCTGGCCGGGCGGCGGGCGGACGCCGGGCGGTTGGCCGAACTCGTCCGCCGGGTGGGCCTGCAGGAGCGCACCGGCCACCGGCCGGGCCAGCTGTCCGGCGGCCAGCAGCAGCGGGTGGCGATCGCCCGGGCGCTGCTGCCCGGCCCCGAGGTGGTGTTCGCCGACGAGCCGACCGGCGCGCTGGACACCATGACCGCCCGCGAGGTGCTGGCGCTGCTGCGGCAGACCGTCGACGAGCTCGGCCAGACCGTCGTGATGGTCACCCACGACCCGGTCGCCGCGTCCTACGCCGACGAGGTGCTGTTCCTGGCCGACGGCCGGGTCGCCGACACCATGACCGACCCGACCGCGGCGAAGGTCGCCGACCGGATGATCCGCCTGGGAGCGTGGAACCGATGATGCTGGGACTCGCCCTCGCCACCCTCCGGCACCGCAGGGCCGGTTTCGCGGGCGCCTTCGTCGCCCTGTTCTGCGCCGCGGCCCTGGTCTGCGGCTGCGGGACGCTGCTGGTCACCGGCCTGTTCGGCACCGTCCGGCCGGAGCGCTGGGCGGCCGCGCCGGTCGTCGTCTCCGGCGACCAGGAGGTGCACGCCACCGTCGACAAGGGCAAGGGGAAGACCAAGGAGAAGGCCAAGCCGATCGCCGGACGGGCCTGGGTGCCCGCCGCCCTCGCCGAGCGCATCGCGGCCCTGCCGTCGGTGCGCGGCGTGGCCACCGAGGTGACGTTCCCGGTGCTGCTGCCCGGCGGTCCCACCGACGGTTCCTGGGGCCACGGCTGGGAGTCCGCGCCGCTGGCCGGGCTCACCCTCGCCGCCGGACGGGCGCCCGCGGCCGCCGACGAGGTCGTCCTGGACGCCGCCACCGCGGTCCGCACCCACCTGGCGCCCGGCGCCACCACCACCGCCCGGACGGCCGCCGGGGCGCTGGACCTGCGGGTGGTCGGCGTCACCGCCCAGGGGTTCGACAGCCAGGCCGCGGTGTTCTTCTCCCCCGACCGGGCCCGGGCGCTGGCCGGGCACGACGGGCTGGTCAGCGCGATCGGCGTCTTCCCGGCCGACGGGGCGACCGCGGCCGGGACCGCCGCCGACGTACGGGCGCTGCTGGCCGACGCCCCCGCCGGCCCGTCCGGCCCGGCCGCCACCGCTCCGACCGCGGTGGTCCGCACCGGTGACGACCGCGGCCGGGCGGAGTTCCCCGACGCGGCGGGTGCGGGGGTGCGCCTGGTCAGCACCGGCGCCGTGCTGGCCGGCACCTCGCTGCTGGTCGCGCTGCTGGTGGTGGTCGGCACCTTCGGCCTGTCGATCCAGCAGCGGCAGCGGGAGATCGCGGTGCTGCGGGCGGTGGCCGCCACCGGTCGGCAGGTCCGGAAGATGATCGGCGGCGAGGCGCTGGCGGTCGGCCTGGCTGCGGGTGTCCTCGGTGCCACCGCCGGTCTGCCGCTGGGCGGTTGGCTGCACGGGCGGTTCGTCGCCCTGGACGTCGTCCCGGCGAACCTGCCGGTCGTGCTCTCGCCCTTCCCGGTGCTGGCCGCCGCGGCCAGCACCCTGCTGGCGGGCTGGGGCGCGGCCCGGGTCTCGGCCCGGCGCGCCACCGCCGTCAAGCCGGTCGAGGCGCTGGGCGGGGCGGAGCTCAGGCCGCCGCGGTCGGGTGCGGCCCGGACCGGGTTCGGGGTGCTCGCCACCGCCGGGGCCGTGGTGCTCACGGCGCTGCTGACCGTCCTGCACTCCGACCAGGCCGCGACGCCGGTCTGCTTCCTCGCCGTCCTGCTGTGGTGCACCGCGCTCGCGCTGTTCGGCCCGCCGGTGGCCCGGGCCGGGACGGCCGTGCTGGGCCTGCCGCTGCGGGCGTCCCGGGTCGGTGGATACCTGGCCGTCCACCAACTGCGGGCCGGAGCACATCGGTTGGCCTCGGTGGTGACACCGCTGACGCTGCTGGTCGCGATGGCCTGCACCGTCCTGTTCACCCAGACCACCACCGACCACGCGGCCGCCGTCCAGCGCGACCGGGGCACCGTCGCCGACTTCACGGTCGGTCCGCGCGTCCCGGCCGACGCCGCCGCGGCGCTCGCCGCCGCCCCCGGCGTGCGGACCGTCACCCGCGTCCTGCACAGCCAGGTCCGTGACGGGCTGACCAGGCGCAGTGTCCAGGCGGTCACCCCCGGGCGGCTGGCCGACACCCTCGACCTGGACGTCACCGCGGGCGACCTCGACCGGTTGACGGACGGCACGGCAGCGGCCGCCGACGGGCTGGGCTACCGGCTGGGCCAGCGCGTCCGGCTGACCCTGGCCGACGGCACGCCGACCGAGGTGACGGTCGTCGCGCTGTACGCCCGCGGCCTCGGCTTCGGCGACCTCACCCTGGCGCACGACCTGGTCGCCGCCCACGTCGACGTGCCGCTGGACGACGAACTGCTGGTCCGCGGCCAGGGGTTGACCCGCTCGGCGCTCACCGCCGCGCTGCCCGGCGCCCCCGGGCTCGGGGTGCTCGACCACGCCTCCGCCACGGCCGCGTCCGCCGCCGGGAACCGGACCGGCGCCCAGGTCGGGTACGTCTCCCTCGGGCTGATCGTCGCCTTCGTCGCGATCGCCGTCCTCAACACCCTCGCGATGGGCATCGCCGACCGCCGCCGGGAGTTCGCGGCGCTCGCTCTGATCGGCGCCACCCGCCGCCAGATCCGGCGGATGCTCGGCTGGGAGACCGCGGTCGCGGTCGTCCTCGCCGGCGGGCTGGGCCTGGCCGTCGCCTTCGCGGTGCTCGGCACGTACGCCGAGGGCATCACCCGCGGCACCGCCGGGGCCGCCGCGCCGCTCACCGAACTCGCCCTGGTCCTGCTCGGCACCACCGCCCTGGCCGCGCTCGGCACCTGGCTCCCCGCCCGCGCCGCGCTGCGCGGCCTGCGACGGCGGCGGCGGGCGTGAGCACCGTCCGCCACCGCCACCACCCGGCCCGCCACCACCACCCGGCCCGCCACCACCACCCGGCCCGCCACCACCCGGCCGCCGCCCCGCTCAGGTCCCGTCCCGGAGGGCGCGCCAGCCGAGCAGGGTGGTGGCGGCCAGGGCGGCGGCGGACAGCAGGAGGCCGGCCCGGGGGCCGCCGAGTTGGACGGCGGCGGAGACCAGCAGGCCGGTGACGGGCAGGGTGCCGGGCAGCGCCATCGACCAGGCCGCCATGACGCGGCCGCGGACGGCGTCGGTGGAGCGGAGCTGGACCAGGGTGTTCGCCGCGGTGACGAAGCGGATCCCGGCGAACCCGGCCGCCGCGACGGCCGCGAAGGCGACCGGCGGGTTCGGGCTGCCGGCCAGCAGGAGCGTCAGCAGGGCGGTGGCCAGCGCCAGCCTCCGGACCTGCCGCCCGGTGGGGTCGCCGCCGCCCGCGGCCAGCACCGCGCCGGGCAGCGCGCCGAGGCCGAAGGCGGCCATCAGCGCCCCGTAGCCGCCCCCGCCCAGGTGCAGGGCCCGGGAGGCGAACACCGGGAGGGCGACGCCGAGGTTGAAGAGCGTCCCGGAGGCGGCGGCGATCGGCAGGCAGGCCCGGATCGGCGGGTCCGCCCGCACGTAGCGCAACCCGTCGCGGACGGCGCCCCGCACCCGGGGGGCCCGCGCCGCAGGAGCGGGGGTGACGGCGGCGGGCCGGACGGCCAGCAGGACGGCGAGCGGCGGGACGTAGGCCAGCGCGTTGGCCAGGAAGCAGGCCCAGGCGCCGACGGTGCCCAGCAGCACGCCGCCGAGCGCGGGGCCCAGGACGCGGGAGGCGTTCATCGTCACCTCGTAGAGGCTCACCGCGCCCGCGATCCGCCCGGCACCGACCAGGTCGACCACGTACACCTGCCGGGCGGGGGCGTCGAAGGCCGTCACCACGCCGCCGAGGAAGGTCGGCAGGAGCAGGACGGGCAGCGGGGGCCGGAGCGGGGCGAGCAGGGCGAGGGTCAGCCCCAGGAGGACGGAGGCGGCCTGGGTGGCGATCAGGATCCGGCGCCGGTCCGCCCGGTCCGCCAGCGCACCGGTCCACGGTCCGAGCAGCAGCAGCGGCACCCAGGTGACGATCGTGACCACGCCCAACCACCAGGCGCTGTGCGTGCGTTGGAGGACCAGCCAGGACAGCGCCACGGTCTGGGTCATGGCACCGGAGGCGGACAGCACCTGGGCGCCGAACCACCAGCGGAAGGCGGGCGTGCGCAACGGCTGCCCGATCCTGGCCAGCGCGCCACCACGGGCCGACACGCCGGTACGGCCCGGCGCGCCGGTACGGCTCGGCGCGTCGGTACGAGAGGCGTCGCCCCGTACGTGCGGTCCCGCGTCCGCGTCCGCGTCCGTCCCCATCCGCCCGCCCTCCCTCCCGCTCCCACGCTCCCGCCACGCTGCGCGCACGCACCAGCCAAGCACCGTCCGGGCGGGCCCGGGTGGGGGCCGGTCGAATTCCGGCCGTTGGCGACGCGCCCGGGACAGGGGGCCGCGAGTGTTGCGGACATGCCCACAACGCGCCTAGCGTGAACGGCTGTTGATCCATTCACGTGGAGCGATCCATTCGGCATGGAGAGGCACGACCTGATGACCCGTCACGTCAGAACGACCCTGCGGGCGGCCCTCGCCGCCGGACTGCTCGTCACCGGCGCGCTGGCCGGGGCGCCGGGCGCGTCGGCCGCCGCCGCGGCACCGGCCGTGCTGAACGCGTCCGCGTACACGCTCAGCGCCGACTACCACCAGTTCGACGCGCTCGACTCGGCCCTGGTCTCGACGCTCGGGACCTCCCCGGTCCACACGGTGATGGACAACGCCAACCACGACCGGCAGGGCCTGGCCTCCGGCTTCTCGGTCGCCGGGCTGTCCACCGGCTTCCGCTTCGACGACGGCGACGACTCCGACTGCCAGAGCTACCCCCAGGGCATCACCACCAGCCGGGACGCGGTCGGCACCGCGAACAGCGGCAACTACGACGGCCACCAGCTGGTGCTGGTCAGCTGGTACACCAAGGACGCCTGCGGCGGCAACCAGGAGCGCAGCCGGATCACCCTGGTCGACTGGGACGCCACCTACCCCAACAAGTACCGCAAGGTCCTGCTGGTCGAGCCGACCGGCACCACCGCGGCGCCGAGCTTCAAGGACATCCCGATCCACGCGGGCGGCGTCTCCTGGTACGGCGACCACCTGTACGTCGCCGACACCGGGGTCGGCATGCGGGTCTTCGACATGCGCAGGATCCTGAACACCGACACCGGCGGCACCGCCGACCAGATCGGCCGGTACGGCTCGGTCTACTACGCGCACAACTACGCGTACGTGCTGCCGCAGGTCGGCACCGTGACCGCGCAGACCACCGACCCCGACAAGCTGGCGTGGTCGTCGATCTCGCTCGACCGGGTCAGCAAGTCGATCGTGATGACGGAGTACACCTGCCCGGCCGGCTCCGGCTGCACCTCCTACCCGAACCGCCCGCCGCGGGCCGTCCGCTTCCCGTTCGCCTCCGGGGCCACCACCTTCGCCGCGACGACGACCGCGAGCCAGGCCCTCCGGCTGCCCTGGTACAAGCTGAACGGCGTCGCCTCGCACAACGGCCGCTGGTGGTTCAACTCCTCCGGCCAGAAGCAGCTCTACTACTGGACGCCGACCGCGGGCCCGTCCACCTTCGCCTGGGTCGGCGGCGGCGAGAGCATCTCCTACTGGGAGGACAGCACCGAACCCGACCTGCTCTGGTCCCTGCAGGAGACCCCGGGCAACCGCAACGTCTTCGCGGTCACCCAGGCCACCTACGGCGGCGGCTGATCCCCTTCCGCTCCCCTTCTCCGGCTCCCCTCCCGGTCCCCTCCCGGTCCCCTTCCGGATCGGTGACGGGGCAGCGGGACCCCGGGCGGGGGGTCAGGCCGTGTAGGGGGTGTGCTCGCGGCCGGCCCGGAGGGTGCGGGCCCACCAGGTGAGTTGGTCGAGCATGCGCTTGGCGGCGCCGTTGGCGGCGGGGGCGTCGTGAGGTCGGCCGTCGGCGTCGAACTTCTCCCAGGCCATGTGGAAGCTGAGGCTGTCGCGGACGGTCGCGGCGTGGAGCTCGGCGAAGACCTGGCGCAGGTGCTCGACGGCGCGCAGGCCGCCGCCCATGCCGCCGTAGGAGACGAAGGCGACCGGCTTGGCCTGCCACTGGCTGTAGTGCCAGTCGATGGCGGCCTTCAGCGAGGCCGGGTAGGAGTGGTTGTACTCGGGGGTGACGACGACGAAGGCGTCGGCCGCCTCGATGCGCGGGGTGAGGGCCGCGACGCCGGGGGTGGGCTCGCCGGTCAGGCGGTGCGGAATGTCGGCGTCGGCGAGGTCGATCACGTCGACGTCGAACTCCCCGTAGGCGCGGGCCTGTTCGGCGAACCAGTGGGCGACGGTCGGGCCGAAGCGGTTCTCGCGGGTGGAGCCGATGACGACGGCGAGCTTCAGGAGTGCGGGGGTGGCGGTGGCGGTCATGGTCGGGCGGTCCCTCCGTGGTCGGGCCGTCTGCGGCGGCCGGGGTTGACGTCGAGAACGCTACGGAGGCGGGCGCCGGGCCCGCATCCGTCGGATGACCAGGTCCGGCGCGGGGGCGGCGACCCGGTCGTCCGACGGATGCGGCGGGGCGGGGGCGGTTCGTAGCGTCGGCGGCATGGACGACACCACACGGATGCGACGGGCCGGGAGCGGCCGGACCGACGGAACCGCCGGAACCGACCGGATCGACGGAGCCGCCGGAACCGACCGGACGAGGAGCGGGAGCGGGCGGCAGTCACTGACGCTCGGGGTGGTGCTGCTGGGCATGCTCACCCTGTCGATGTCGATGTCCGGCACGACCGTGGCGCTGGCCGACATCGGGGCCGAACTCGGCGCGTCCGGGTCCGCGTTGCAGTGGGTGGTGACCGGGTACTTCCTGACCGCGTCGAGCTTCATGCTGCTGTTCGGCTCGCTGGGCGACCTGGTCGGACGGCGCCGGACCTACCGGACGGGCGCGGTGCTGTTCGCGCTCGGCCTGGGCCTGGGCGCGCTCGCGCCCGGCATCGGGTTCCTGGACGCGGCCCGGGCGCTGGCCGGACTGGGCGCGGCGGGCGTGATGGCGGGCGGCGGGGCCCTGCTCGCCTCGGCCTTCCGGGGCGCGACCCGGACCAGGGCGTTCGCCGCGCTCGGCACCACCGGCGGGGTGGGGCTGGCGCTCGGTCCGACCCTGACCGGCGCCCTGGTCGGGTCGGTGGGCTGGCGGGTCGCGTTCGGCCTGTTCGCCGCCGTCGGTCTGCTGGTCGCGGTCGGCGCCGGGGCCGCGGACGAGGTCCGGGCGGCCGGTCGGACGAAACTGGACGGGGCGGGCGCCGCCCTGTTCGTCCTCGGACTGGGCCTGCTGATGGCCGGGGTCACCCAGGGCCCCGCCAACGGCTGGACCGACCCTCCGGTGCTCGCCGCCCTCATCGCGGGTCCGGCCCTGCTGGCGGCCTTCGCGGTGCGGCAGGCCCGCACCGCGCACCCCCTGCTCGACCTGACCCTGGTGCGCGACCGCCACTACCTGGCGTGGACGGTCGCGGGCCTGGCGGCGGCCGTCGGGTTCGCCGGATCGCTGACCCACCTGCCCACGTACTTCCAGGGCGTCGACGGGCTCTCCGCCGGGCGGGCCGGTACGGCGATGCTCTGGCTGACCGCGCCCGTCCTGGTCGCACCGCTGCTGGGCGGTCGGCTGCTGAACCGCGGCGTCCCGGCCCGGGCCGTCATCACCGGGGCCCTGGCGCTGGTCGCGGCCGGCAACGCCTGGCTGACCGTCCTCGAACCGGGCGCGGGCACCGCCCGGCTGGCCGGGCCGCTGCTGGCCGTCGGCATCGGCACCGGGCTGGCCAACGGCATCGTCGACGGGCAGGCGATGAACCGGGTCGGCCCGGACCGGGCCGGAATGGCCGCCGGGCTGCTCAACACGGTGCGCGGCGGCGGACAGGCGATGGTGATCGCCGCGCTCGGGGCGGCGCTGCTCACCCTGGTCACCTCCCGGGTCGGCTCCGCGCAGGTGGCCGCCGAGGTGGTCTCCGGCCACTTGGCCGGTGGCGAACGGGCTTTCCTGGCCGCACAGTTCACCTCCGCCTGGCACACCGTCCTGTGGGCCGTCGCCGCCCTGGTCGCCCTCGCCCTGGCCGCCGTCGCCACCCTGCTGCGCCCTGACGGCCGCCCGAACACCGGCTCCCACCCGGCCACCGGCACCCACCCGGCCACCGGCACCCACTCGACCGCGACGCACCGCACGAAGGCCGCGCAGAGCGCCAACTAGGCTGCTTCGCATGCTGCACGGACGCACGACGGAGACCGCCGCGATCGACCGGTTGCTCGACGACGCCCGGGAGGGGCGCGGCGGGGCGCTGGTTCTACGGGGCGAGCCGGGCATCGGCAAGAGCGCGCTGCTCGACTACGCCGCGGAGCGGGGCGGACAGCGGGACATGCGGGTGCTGCGCAGCGCGGGCGTCGAAGGTGAGAGCGAACTTCCCTTCTCCGGGCTGCACTTGCTGCTCTCGGGGGCACTGGACCGGATCGGCTCGCTGCCCGGGGCACAGGCCGGAGCCCTGCGGGGGGCACTCGGCCTGCAGACGGGCCCGGCGCCCGGCGACCGCTTCCTGGCCGGGCTCGGGGTGCTCACCCTGCTGTCCGAACTGGCTGCCGAGCAACCGGTGTTGGCGATCGTGGACGACGCGCACCAACTGGACGCGGAGTCACTGCAGGTGCTGCTGTTCGCGGCCCGGCGGCTCGGCGCGGAGCAGGTCGCCGTCCTGCTGGCCGGGCGCGAGGGCGAAGGACCGGACGCGCCGGGGCTCCCCGAGCTGCCAGTGGGCCCGCTCGACGGAGCCGCCGCGGAACTGGTGCTGGCCGCGGCCCCGGGAGCGGCCGAACTGCCCGCCCCGGCCCGGGCGCTGGTACTCCGGGAGGCCCTGGGCAACCCGCTGGCCCTGCTCGAACTCCCCGCCGCACAAAGGCAGTCGGAGCACTACGCGTCCCCGTACGGAGTCGCCTGCCTGCCCGCGCACAGCCGCCTGCTGCGGACGTTCACCGAGACCGTGGCCGCCCTGCCGCCCGCCACCCGGACGGTGCTGCTGATCGCGGCGGCCGACGAGAACGGCCGACTGGACGCCGTCCTGGCCGCGGCCGGACGACTGGACGCCGGACTGGACGACCTGGAGGCCGCGGAACGGGCCCGGCTGGTGACGGTCGAGGACGGACGGGTCCGGTTCCGGCACTCGGTGATCCGCGCCGCCGTCTACCAGGGCGCCACCGCGGGCCGCCGGATCGCCGCCCACCGGGCGCTCGCCGAGTCCGTCGGGCCCGCCGGGACGCACCCGGACGACCCCGACCGGGCCCGGCAGCGGGCCTGGCACCTGGCCGCGGCCGCGACCGGGCCCGATCCCGAGGCGGCCCGCCTGCTGGAGCGGAGCGCCGAACACGCCCGCTCCCGGGGTGCGTTCGCCACCGTCGCGGCCACCTACCGGCGCTCCGCCGAGCTCACCGCCGACCCCGCCGAACGCGGCCGCCGCCTGTTCGAGGCCGCCTCCGCAGCCGCCGACTCCGGACAGCTGGAACTGGCGGACGCCCTGGCCCTGGAAGCCGTGGCGCACCTGGCCGACCCGGTGCGCCGGGCCCGGGCGGTGCGACTGCGCGCCCTCGTCGCCGACGAGCAGGACCGCTCCCGCGAAGCCCACGCGATGTTCACCGAAGCCGCCCGGGAAGCCGGGACCGCCGACCCGGAACTGGCGGGCGCCCTGCTGTTCCAGGCCGCCCAGGCCGCCTGGCACGCGGGCGACCAGCAGGCGATCGAGCGGAGCGCCGAACGGGCCGCCGCACTCGCCCTGCCCGGCGCCGACCGGATCGCCGCACTCGCCCGGCTCGCCGCCGGACAGCACCGCCTGGAACGCTCCCCGCTCGCCGACAGCGCCGCCGCCGTCCGCGAACTCCTCGACGGCACGGACGGGTCCGGCACCCCGCCCACCGCCTCCACCGACGTCGAACCCACTCGCGCCGCAGACGGGTCGGACTCCCCCGCCGTCCTGCGCGAGACCGTGCGGGTGGGCTGGTGGCACCTGTTCGACGGGCGGATCGAGCAGGCCCGCGACCTGGCCGCCGCGGTGGAGCGCCGCTGCCGGGAGACCGGAGCGCTCGGCGTCCTGGCGGTGGCCCAAATGCTGTTGGCACGAACCCAGTTGATGCTGGGACGACACCGCGACGCGCTCAGCACCGCTACCGACGGACTGCGCTCGGCCGAGGACAGCGGACAGACCCGGGTCCGGGTCTACCTCGCGACCGTCCTGGCACACCTGGCCGCCGTGCGCGGTGACGAGGACGCCTGCCGGGCCCACACCGAAGAAGCGCTGGCCCGCGGGATCGCCCCGTCCACCGTGCACGCGGGCACCGCACTGGCCCTCCTCGACCTGGGTCTCGGCCGCACCGAAGCCGCCCTGGACCGGCTCACCGCCCTCGCCGCCTCCCCCGACCGGCAGGGCATCATCGCCGCCCTGCCCGACCTCGTCGAAGCCGCCGCCCGCCTCGACCGCCCCGACCACGGCCGGGACGCCGCGACCTGGTACCGGGACCACGCCGCCCTCGGCGGCCACCCCTGGGCCGAGGCCCTGGCGCTGCGCTGCCGCGCACTGCTCGCCGACGACCCCGAGACCGCCGTCGCGCACTACGAGGAGGCCGTCCGACTGCACGGGCAGGGCGGCGGCTCCCCCTACGACCTCGCCCGTACCCGGCTGCTGTACGGCGAGCGCCTGCGCCGCCTGCGCCGCACCACCGAGGCCCGCACCCAACTACGGGCCGCCCTGCACGCGTTCGAGCAACTCGCCGCCCACCCGTGGACCGAACGCGCCCGCGGCGAACTGCGCGCCACCGGCGACAGCACCGCCCAGGCCGCCGCGCCCGGCCCGCTGGACCAACTGACCCCGCAGGAACTCCAGGTCGCCCGGCTGGCCGCGGAGGGCCTCAGCAACAAGGACATCGGCAGCCGCCTGTTCATCAGCCCCCGCACCGCGGGCTACCACCTCTCCCACACGTACGCGAAACTCGGCATCGCCTCCCGTACGGAACTGGCCCGGATCCCCTTCTGACCCGGCCCGCACCGGAGGACGGGAAGAAACGCCCAGCACGGCGCAGCGCACGACACGACACGACACGACACGACACGGCACGGCACGGCACAGGAGGAGGCACCGCAGTGGCGAACAGCGAGACCGTCGACGGCCCAGGCACCAGCCCCGGCCCCGACATCAGCCCCGGTCCCGGCCCCGGCACCACGCAGCTCCCCGAGCAGCGAACGGCCGCCGCGAGGCCGGGCCCGGGCCGCGGCGGGACGCCCCGGCGGGCGGTGGCGCGGCGGCTGGCGGTGCTGGTGCTCGTGCTGGTGGTGCTGTGCCTGCCGCCGTGGTGGACGCTGCTCGCGGCCGGCACCGGTTGGCCGCTGCCGGTGGTGCTGGCGGGCACGGCCGTGCTGGCGGCCTGGCTGGTGGGCTTCCCGTTCCTGATGGTGGCGGGGCACCGCTCGCGCTCGCGCAACGACCGGGCCGCGCGGATCGCGGACACCAGCCTCGGCGTGGTGTGGGTGCTGTGGACCTGCTCGGTGCTGGGCGCCCTGGCGGACGCGCTGCTGGCCGGGTTCGGCGTCGGCGGCACCGGCCGGGCCCGGCTGGTCGCGGCGGCCGTGCTCCTGCTGGCGGCCGTCCTGCTGACCTGGGGCCACCACGAGGCGATGCGGGTGCCCCGGGTCCGGCGGCTGGACGTCCACCTGCCCCGGCTCGGCCGCGGCCTGGACGGCACCCGGGTCGTGCTGCTGGCCGACACCCACTACGGGCCGATCGACCGGGCGGCCTGGTCCGCTCGGGTCACCGCGGCGGTCAACGCGCTGGACCCGGACGTGGTGGTGCACGCGGGCGACATCGCGGACGGCACGCCCGAGCAGCGCCGCGAGCAGGCCGCCCCGCTCGGCGCGGTCCGGGCCCGGCTGGCCCGGGTGTACGTGACCGGCAACCACGAGTACGGCAGCGAGGCCCAGGGCTGGCTGGACCGGATGGCGGAGCTCGGCTGGGAGGCCCTGCACAACCGCCACGTGCTGGTCGGGCGCGACGGGGACGCCCTGGTCCTGGCCGGGGTGGACGACGTGACCGCGGCCTCCTCCGGCCTCACCGGGCACCGGGCCGACCTGGACGCCGCCCTGGCCGGTGCCGACCCGCAGCTACCGGTGCTGCTGGTCGCCCACCAGCCCAAGTACGTCCCGCGGGCCGCGGCCGCCGGGATCGACCTGCAGCTCTCCGGGCACACCCACGGCGGCCAGATCTGGCCGTTCCGCTACCTGGTCCGGCTGGACCAGCCGGTGGTGCAGGGCCTGAGCCGCCACGGCGAGCGGACCCAGCTGTACACCAGCCGCGGCACCGGCTTCTGGGGCCCGCCGTTCCGGGTCTTCGCCCCGAGCGAGATCACCCTGCTGACCCTCCGCGCAGGCGGCGCCACCGCGTAGCGGCCCTCAACTCGCCGAGCCCGGAACACAGTTCGGACCCCAGTTCGGGACCCAGTCCGGAACCCAGGCGCCGGGCGCGGCCGGGCTCGCGGCCGCCGCCAGGTGGGCGTGCAGGGCCGGGAGGGCGGGGTGCGGGTTGTCCCGGTGCTGGAGCAGCGAGTGCGGGTAGACCGGGACGGGGTCGGTGACCGGGATGCGGCGCAGTCCGTACGTCGTGGGCCAGACCAGGCGGGTGTCCTCGCCCATGAAGGTGGCCAGGGCGGGGGTGTCGGCGATGGTGTCGAGCAGGGCGTCGGAGCCGAAGTTGGGGCCGGTGGACTCGATGGTGAGGCCGAACTCGGCGGCCAGCGCAGCGTAGTAGGCGCCCCACTCGCTGCCGGGGAGGATGCCGGGCATCCAGATCCGGTGCCCGGCGAGGTCGGCGAGCCGGACCGAGCGGGCGGCGGCCAGCGCGTGGCCGGGGCCGGTGAGCAGGTCGAGCGGTTCGTCGACGACCCGGGTGGCGGTGAGGTCCTCGGGCAGCGGGAGGCCGGGCGCGGCGACGGCCCGGAAGGAGGCGTCGACGGCGCCGGAGCGCAGGGCGGCGACGGCGCTCTCGATGTCCAGCAGCATGACGATGTCCAACTCGACGCCGGGGTGGGCGCGGTGGAAGGCCCGCATCAGCCGGGAGGCCGCGCCGCGCGAGTTGATCACGTCCACCCGCAGCGGTCGGCCGCCGGGCCGGACGGAGGCGGCGGCGCGCTCGGCGGCCCGGAGCAGTTCGCGGGCGTGCGGCAGGAAGGCCTGGCCGTCGACGGTAGGTTCGGCGCCGCGCGGGGTGCGGGCGAACAACCGGACGCCGAGGTCGCGTTCGAGGCCCGCGATGCGCTTGGAGACGGCCTGCTGGGTGATCGCCAGGTCGGTCGCGGCCTTCTGGAACTGGCCCGCCTCCGCGACGGCGACGTAGGTGCGCACGGCTTCGAGGTCCATGGCGGCCACCCTACTGAACAATGCCAGGTTGTGGCCAGCTCGGTCCCGGGTGGAACGAACTGCGAAAACGCCCGCCACCTACACAACCAAAAGTTGTGCGGAAGCTCCCGAAGAGGATTGGCGCGAACCGTTCCCCGCGCACCTGGCGTTCCGGCGGGGAGGGCCCGGGATTCAGCCCGCGTACACGCCGTTTCCACGTCGGGTCGCCAGAGTTCCGGCCCGTGCCCAACTCACACTCGCGTGTCGGCGTCGCCTCCGTGTGCGCCGCGTCCCTGACCTTCTCCGGCCTGCTCGTCACCGGCCTGCTCGCCGCGCAGCCCGCCGCTGCCGCGGACCCGGCCGGGTACCAGAACGTGCGCATCAACGAGGTCACCTCCTCCGGCAACGACACCGTGGAGCTCTACAACAGCGGCCCGACGGCGGTGAGCATCAGCGGCTGGAAGATGGCCGACGACGGCTTCTCCCCGCAGTCCTTCAGCCCGTCCGCGAGCAGCATCCCGGCGGGCGGCTTCGTCACCTTCAACTCGCCCAAGGGGTTGGGCGATTCGGACAAGGTGGTGATCTACACCTCCGGCGGCACGGTGGTCGACCGGGTCGACTGGGCCACCAACGCGGCCAAGCCCGCGATGGCGCGCTGCGGCGGCGACGGCACCGGCGCGTGGGTGACCACCACCACCGCCACGACCTTCGGTGCGGCGAACGCGGCGGGCTGCCCGGCGAGCGTCCCGGCCGCGAGCAAGGTGGTGGTCAACGAGGTCGGCTCGGACGGTTCCGACACCGTCGAGCTGTACAACGGCGGCACCAGCGCCGTCAGCATCGGCTCGTGGAAGTACGTGGACGGCGACACCTCGCACGGCGCGGCGTCGATCTCCTCCTCCGCGCCGAGCGCGACCAGCATCCCGGCGGGCGGCTACGTCACGTTCAACTCGACCATCGGCCTGGGCGGCAACGACTCGCTGTTCCTGCTCGACGGCAGCGGCAACACCGTCGACTCGACCACCTGGGCCGCCGCGGGCGCCTCGCCCTCCGACGAGCGCTGCGCCACCGGCTTCCAGACCTCCGCGAACGCCACCTTCGGCGCCGTGAACTCCTGCTCCGGCAGCACCCCCGGCGGCGGCACGGGCGGCGGCGGCACGGGCGGCACCGGCCACCTGCTCGGCGGCGGCGGCTCGCTCACCAGCGGCTGCACCCCGGAGGCCCCGAGCGGCACCGGCGCCACCCCGTCCGGCACCCTGTCCTGGCCCGGCGGCCTCGACGTCACCATCGCCGACAACGTCTGCGCGTTCACCACCTCCACCGGCCCCGAGGGCCGCGACGTCAGCGGGCTGGCCTTCGACCCGGCCGACCCGTCCGTGCTGTGGGCCGCCAAGAACAAGAACTGGCTGTACAAGCTGGTCAAGATCAACGGCAAGTGGGTCCCGGACGCGACCTGGAGCGCGACCGGCAAGCAGATCCGCTTCGCGGGCGGTACCGGCCAGCCCGACTCCGAGGGCCTGACCGTCGGCGGCAACGGCCACCTCTACGTGACCTCCGAGCGCGACAACAGCAACAACACCGTGCCGAAGGACACCGTCATGGAGTTCGACCCGGCCGCCACCGGCAGCGTCCTCACCCCGCTGCACCAGTGGGACATGACGGCGCAGTTCCCGCAGCTGAACACCGGCAGCAAGGACGACGCCAACCTCGGCTTCGAGGGCGTCGGCTTCATCCCCGACGGCTGGCTGACCGCCAACGGCTGGACCGACCCGCTGACCGGCGCCGCCTACGACCCGGCCGACTACCCGCTGCACGGCGGCGGCCTGTTCTTCGCCGGTCTGGAGTACGACGGCACCCTGCACGTCTACGGCCTCAACTCGGACGGCAGCTTCACCACCTTCGGCACCGTCTCCACCGGCAAGCCGGGCGTGATGGACGTGACCTACGACGCGGGCACCCAGCGCATCGTCGCCACCTGCGACAACACCTGCGGCGAGACCCACACCTTCCTGAAGGTCAACGCCTCCGGCGCGATCGTCCCGGACGTGACCTACACCAACCCCGCTGTGATGCCGGTCGACAACCTGGAGGGCTTCGCCCTCGCACCGACCTCCACCTGCGCGAACGGCTTCCGCGAGGCGGTCTGGAGCGACGACGGCATCTACGGCTCCGGCTCCGGCACCCCCGCGTACGGGCACGCCCTCTACAGCGGGACGTTCCCCTGCTGACGGACCGCCACCGAGCTCACCGTCCGGGCCCCGACCGCACCCCGCGGCCGGGGCCCGGCCGCGTCCCCGCAACTCCCGGTGCCCGCACCGCCGAAGACCCGCCGGAACGAATCCCGGCGGAGCACATTCCGCCGGAGTGCTGCGGAGAGCACCCCCGGCGGCGCAGGATGGACGGCATGCAGATGGACCGGGTCGGACTGGCGGACTTCCTCCGCCGCTCCCGCGAACGGCTGCGGCCGCAGGACGCCGGACTGCCCGACGGGCCCCGGCGCCGCACGCCCGGCCTGCGGCGGGAGGAACTCGCCCAACTCGCCGGGGTGTCGGCCGACTACGTGATGCGGCTCGAACAGGCCCGCAGCTCGCAGCCCTCGCCCCAGTTGCTGGGCGCGCTCGCCCGGGCCCTGCAGCTGACCGGCGACGAGCGCGACCACCTGCACCTGCTCGCGGGCCACCGCCCGCCGGAGGGCCCGACCGCCGGGCAGCACGTCCGCCCCGCGCTGCGCTACCTGCTCGACCGGCTCGGCGACACGCCCGCCCAACTGCTCACCGACCTCGGCGACCTGCTGCTCCAGAACGCCCTGGCCGAGGCCCTGTTCGGCTGCGTGTGCACGGTCGCCGCGCCGGACCGCAACATCGTCTGGCGGTGGTTCACCGAGCCGTCCGTCCGGGAGGCGTACCCCGCCGACGAGCGCGAACCGCTCGGCCGCCTGCACGCCGCGGAGCTGCGCGCCGCCGCCACCCGCCGCGGCTTCGACCCGCCCGCCCGCGCCCTGGTCGACCGGCTGACCGCGGCCAGCGAGGAGTTCGCCGGGCTCTGGCAGCGGCACGAGGTCGCGGTGCGCCGGACGAGTCGGCTGCGGGTGCGCCACCCGGACGTCGGGCCGATCGAGTTCGACTACGAGCTGCTGCAGACCCAGGCCGCGGACCAGCGGCTGCGCCTGTTCACGCCCCCGCCCGACGCCACCGGCAGCCTGGACGCACTGGCCCGGCTGCGGGAGATCGGCCCGGCGACCGCGCACCGCAGCCACCGCTGAACAGCCGCCGGGTAGCACTCGGACGCGGTGTCGGAGGTCAGCGGTCGGCCTGCTCCGCCCCGGCCGGCTTGCTGGAGAGCACCTCGCGCGCCTGCTCGGCCGCCCGCAGCAGTCCTTCGGAGAGGTAGTCGAGGAACCGGGCCACGTTCTCCAGTCGCGCCCCGGCGGGGCTGGCCGGACCGAGGACGGCGACGCCCTGGCGGGCGGTGGCGGCCACCGCGGTGTTGGCGTGGGCGCTCGCCACCGCGGACTGGTACCAGATCTCGTCGTCCACCAGGTAGCGCTCGCGGCGGCGCTCGTCGCGCTCCCGGCGGACCATCGACTGCTCGTCCAGGAAGGCCACCGCCTTGGACACCGACGCCGGGCTGACCTGCAGGCGCCGGGAGAGTTCGGTGGCGGTCAGGCTGCCGGAGTCGGTGAGCAGCAGCGCGGCCAGCACCCGGGCGGGCATCCGGCTCATGCCGGAGTGCATGAAGACGGTGGTGATCGCCTCCTCGAAGGCGTCCACCGCCGCGGGGTCGCGCCCGTCGGCCGGACGGTCGGCCGAGCGGTCGGCCGGGAGCGGGCCGCGGGCCGGTGCGGCCCGGCGGTGGGCGCGGCGCTCGGCGGCGCGGTGCGCGAGGTCGGCCCGGTAGCCGGTCGGGCCGCCGTTGCGCATGACCTCGCGGGTGACGGTGGAGGTCGGACGGTCGATCCGGCGGGCGATCTCCGCGTAGGCGAGGTCCTCGGCCAGGCCCAGGGCGATCTGCTGGCGTTCCTGCTGGGTGAGCCTGCCTCCCGGCATCGGGGCCCCCTTCTGCGACATGTGGCGTTTCCGCGTCCAGCATAGCGTTCAGCTTCACTCCATTGCAACGAATCGCACTTCTGACGTTGCGTTATCTTCAGAATCATTGCAACGATTTACCCGCTCCCACCTGCTGTTATGCATTTCAATTGCAACAAGCACGTTGCCTGATCCTTGAACGCAACGTAGCGTTTCCAACGTCAGAAACGAAGCAGCGCACCACCCGGAACCCACAGGGAGCACACCGTGCAGAAGTTCGACACCCCCGCCCCGGTCACCGTCGTCCTGGACGTCCCGGCCGGTCTGGTCCACTTCATCGCCGCCGACCGCACCGACACCGTGGTCGACCTGCGGCCCGCCGACCCGGCCAAGGGCCGCGACGCGAAGGCCGTCGAGCAGACCGAGGTCAGCTACGTCGACGGCGTGCTGCGGATCGTCACCGACTCCGCCGCGCACCGCCTGATCGGCCCGTCCGGCGCGCTGGAGGTCACCGTGCGGCTGCCCTCCGGCTCGAAGGTCGAGGCGAAGAGCGCGGACGCCCGGCTCCGGGGCGTGGGACGGCTCGGCGACGTCTCCTTCGAGAGCGCCCGGGGCAGCGTGAAGCTCGACGAGGCCTCCGCCGCCAGCCTCACCCTGCAGGACGGCAGCATCGAGGTCGGCCGCCTCACCGGCCCCGGCGGCCTCAGCACCCAGCGCGGCGACCTGACCGTCACCGAGGCGGTGCGCGGCCCGCTCGACCTCACCACCCGGTCCGGCTCGATCTCGGTCGGCGTGGCCCGCGGCGTCTCCGCCGCGCTGGACGCGGGCACCGGCCACGGCCGCATCCACAACGCCCTGCGCAACGCCGACGACGCCCCCGCGGTCACCATCCGCGCCACCACCGCGCACGGCGACATCTCCGCCGCCACCGCCGCCTGACCCGCCCGCCCCATCCGTCCATTCGCGGCACCGGCGCCGCCCGCCGAGGCGGCGCCGCCCCGCCCCGCAGCACCGGCACCGCCTGCGCCACCCACCCCACCACCCCACCTCCACAGGGAGCACCCCATGACCGGCTTGGCCATCGCGGCGAGCGGGCTGCGCAAGTCCTACGGCGACAAGACCGTGCTGGACGGCGTCGACCTCGCCGTCCCCACCGGCAGCGTCTTCGCCCTGCTCGGCCCGAACGGGGCCGGCAAGACCACCGCCGTCAAGATCCTCTCCACCCTGGTCCGCCCCGACGCCGGACAGGTGAGCGTCGGCGGCCACGACCTGGCCACCGCACCGCAGCAGGTCCGCGCCGCGATCGGCGTCACCGGGCAGTTCTCCGCCGTCGACGGCCTGATCACCGGCACCGAGAACATGCTGCTGATGGCCGACCTGCACCACCTGCCCAAGGCCGAGGGCCGCAGGGTCGCCGCCGAGCTGCTGGCCCGCTTCGACCTCACCGACGCCGCCGGCAAGCCCGCCTCCACCTACTCCGGCGGCATGAAACGACGCCTCGACATCGCCATGACCCTGGTCGGCGACCCCAGGATCATCTTCCTCGACGAGCCCACCACCGGCCTCGACCCCCGCAGCCGCCACACCATGTGGCAGGTCATCAGGCAGCTGGTCGCCGACGGCACCACCGTCTTCCTCACCACCCAGTACCTGGAGGAGGCCGACCAGCTCGCCGACCGGATCGCCGTCCTGCACGACGGCACCATCGCCGCCGAGGGCACCGCCGCGGAACTCAAGCGCCTCGTCCCCGGCGGCCACGTCCGCCTGCGCTTCACCGACCCCGCCACCCACCGCGCCGCCGCCGACGCCCTGCCCGAGGCCGCCCGCGACGACGACGCCCTGACCCTCGACGTCCCCAGCGACGGCAGCCAGCGCGCCCTGCGCTCCGTCCTGGACCGCCTCGACACCGCCGGGGCCGAGGCCGACGAACTCACCGTCCACACCCCCGACCTCGACGACGTCTTCTTCGCCCTCACCGGCGCCCCCGCCATCCCCGCGCAGACCGGCACCGCCACCGACGCCTTTGAGGAGAACGCCCGATGAGCAGCCAACTCGCCCTCGCCGTCCGCGACTCGTCCACCATGCTGCGGCGCAACCTGCTGCACGCCCGCCGCTACCCGTCGCTCACCCTGAACCTGCTGCTCACCCCGGTGATGCTGCTCCTGCTGTTCGTCTACATCTTCGGCGGCGCGATGAGCGGCGGCGCGGGCCGCTCCGCCTACGTCTCCTACCTGGTGCCCGGCATCCTGCTGATGACCGTCGGCTCGACCGTGATCGGCACCGCCGTGTCGATGGCCACCGACATGAACGAGGGCATCGTCGCCCGCTTCCGCACCATGGCGATCCACCGCGACTCGGTGCTCTTCGGCCGGGTGGCCGGCAGCGTGCTGCAGTCGGTGGCCAGCGTGGTGCTGGTCGGCCTGGTCGGAGCGGCCGTCGGGTTCCGCCCGCACGGCGCCACCGCCCTGGAGTGGCTGGCCGCGTTCGGGCTGCTCGCCCTGTTCTCCCTCGCCCTGACCTGGATCGCCGTCGGCATGGGCCTGGGCAGCCCCAACGCGGAGGCCGCCAGCAACGCCGCGATGCCGCTGATCCTGCTGCCGATGATCTCCAGCGCCTTCGTCCCGCTGCACTCGATGCCCGGCTGGTTCCAGCCGATCGCCCAGTACCAGCCCTTCACCCCCGCCATCGAGACCCTGCGCGGCCTGCTGCTCGGCACCCACATCGGCAACGACTGGTGGATCGCCCTGCTCTGGTGCCTCGGCCTCACCGTCCTCGGCTACCGCTGGTCCCGCGCCCAGTTCGACCGCGACCCGAAGTAACCCCCTTCCCCGCACCGCCCCCGGCCCTTTCGACGGCACGTCAAACCGCTTGTCCGACACCACTGGTGTCCGACAAGGTGAGGGGATGACGAACCGTCGAAAGGGCCGTGCCGCGTAGGCGCCCCTCGGACCTCCGGGTGCCGCCGCGGGGTTGGGGCCCGCCGCGCGGGTACTCGCGGATCGGCCGGCTCTCCGGCCCGGCGCACGCCGCGCCGGCCCGACTGGAGCGGGAGCGGTGGGAGGCGGGTGCCGTGGAGGTGGCGCTGCGGCGCTGGGAGTCGATCGCCCGGGCGCCCGGGCTCAGCCTGCCGCCGCTCTACCGGGACCGCTGCGGTCAACCGGCCTGCTGCCCCGAGCCCGCAGAGGCGCGGGATGTCCTGGAGCGGGCGGTGCATGCGCTGCCGACTCGTGCCGCACATGAACTACTGCTGCTGGTACGGGCGTTGGACGAGGAGATCCTCCGCCGCCGGTACCTGGTTCCGGCCGGTGGCCCGCCCCACCGCTGGTGGGAGTCGGGGCTCTGACCGGCCCCGGATCAGTGGCCGGACGCCCCCTGGCCCCAGACCGGGTCGAGGACGAGCGCGGTGAGCTGCTGGCCGTCCAGCACGGGCGGTCCGGCGTACAGCTCCTGGCCGCGGCCGGGCAGCGGGACGGTGCCCGACCCGGCCTCGACCATGGTGCCGTCGGTGCGGTAGAGGGTCGCCTGCCAGACCTGCTCGCCGCCCGCCGCGGCGGGCGGGAGGTAGAGCACCACGGTGCCGCCGTCCGGCTGCTTCGTGATGCTGCAGCCCTTGATGTCGCACGCGGCCGGTGCCCGGTGGCCCGTCCCGCGGTTGATGGTGAGCTGCACGGTGCCGGTCTTCGACCCCTTGACGACGGTGTACCCGGCGCCGATCTGACCGCCGCCCAGGAGCCGCCCGGGGAGTCCGCCCTGCTCGGCGGCCCGCTTCTTCTGCTCCTCGGTGAGCTGCTTCTCGATCTGGCTCAGGTCGGCGGCCCTGTCCTCGATCACGGACGGCTCGCCGTCCGCCCGGTAGCCCTGCGGGAGGCGGTCCTTGAGCAGCGCGGCGATCTCCGCCCCGCTGGCCGGCCCCGGCCGGACCGCCCCGCCGGACGCCCCGGAGGCGGAGGCGGACGCGGAGGAGGCGGAGGAGGCGGAGGCGGACGCGGCCGGACCGGCGCCGGTCGTGGCCGGCCCGCCCGAGAGAGCGATCCCGCCGAACACCGCGACCGCGGCGACGGCGGCGACGCTGCCGGTGACGGCGGTGGTGCGCAGCCCGCGGCGGCGGCGGCCGCGGTGCAGCAGTTCGGTGACCGGGGCGGGTCCGGCGGGGCCGTGCCGGTCGGCCAGCTCCCGCAGCGCGCGGGACATCTCCTGGTGCTCGGTGTCGTTCATCGGGCGGCACTCTCCTGGTTCTTCCATCGGTTCTTCGGCTGATACGGCGCGTGGCTCCCCGCCGGGTCCTCGGAGCTCTCCTCGTCCCCGGACGGGTTGCCGGCCAGGACGGTGCGCAGCCGGGCCATCGCCCGGGAGTGCTGGCTCTTGACGGTGCCGACCGAGCACCCGAGGACCGCGGCGGTGTCCTTCTCCGTCAGGTCCTCGAAGTGCCGCAGCACGACCACCGCCCGTTGTCTGGGCGCGAGTTCGCGCAGCGCGCGGTACAGCTCGTCGGAGTCCTCCGTCCCCGCCGCACCGCCGGAGGGCCCGTCCGGCGGTTCGGCGATGAGCAGTTCCCGGCGGCGACGCCGCCACCAGCTGATGTGGTTGTTGACCAGCATCCGCCGCAGGTAGGCGTGCGGATCGTCGGTCCGCATCCGTCGCCAGCGCACGTACAGCTTGACCAGGCAGTCCTGGAGCAGCTCCTCGCCCCGGTGCCGGTCGCCCGCGATCAGGATCGCGGTGCGCAGGTGCCGGGGCCAGGCGGTCGCGACGAAAGCGGCGTAGGCGTCGTCCTCGGTTTCTCGGCTCACACCGACCAGACGTCCGGGCCCCGGTGAAAGGTTGTCAGCCCTCGCACCGTTCCGTTCCGGGCTCCGCCGGGCGGTCCGCGCCACCCTGCGCGGAACCGAACCGCCCTCCCCCGCGGTCCTGTCGGCGACGAGTTCCCGCCGACCGCCCGGAGGCCGCACCGTGGAGATCATCGCCCTGATCCTGCTCGCACCGGCCACCTGGATGGTCCTGTTGGCGCTGCTGGTGTTCGCCGTCGGCGCGGCCTGGGACCGGCGGTGGCCGCGGGCGGCGGCCCTGGTGCTGTCGGGGGCGGCCGTCGTCGCACTGGGCCAGCTGCTGGATCCCCTGCTGGGGAGCATCGTCTCGGCGGAGGAGGGCGGTACGAACTCCTCCCCGCCCCTGCCCTGCCGGATCGACGGGAAGCCCGCCGAGCAGGTGGTCGACTACCGGGTCGACCTGTTCCCGGTGGTCGGCTTCTCCTGCGTGCTGGTCGACGGCTCCTCGTACGACACCGGCGGCGTCCCGCCCCGCGCGACGCCGCTGGCCGTCGGCCTGGCCGTCGCCGCGGGCGGCGCCCTGTACGCGAGCCGCCGCCGTCCCGCGGCCTGATCCGGGGCCGGGGCCGGGGCCCGCAGCCCGCGCCGGTGGCGGCTCAGGCCCACTGCTCCGGCAGGCCGAACGCGGTGACGTGCTCGGCGCCGAGGAAGGAGGTCAGGGCGGCGATCCGGCCGTCCGCGGCCAGGTCGAGGACGGTGACCGACCAGGCGGTGTGCACGGCCGCGTCCGAGGTGCCCACGTAACAGGCCACCGCGGGTTGGGAGTTGGCGCTGACGGGGACGGTCCGCCAGCTGGGGCAGCGGGTGAGCGGGACGGCGACGGCGAACTCCATGACGGCGTCCCGGCCGCGGTACCAGTGCGGCAGCGGCGGCATCGCCCAGGTGACGTCCTCGGTGAGCAGCGCGACCAGGCCGTCCGCGTCGCCGCGCTCCAGGGCGGTGCGGTACGCGGCGACGGTCTCCCGGACGCGGGCGTCGCCGAGGGTGCGCAGGACGTGCTGCTGCCCGGCTGCGGGCGCGGCGGTGGCGAGGTGGCGGCGGGCCCGGGCCAGCGCGGAGTTCACCGAGCCGGGGGTGGTGTCCATCAGCGCGGCGATCTCGGCGGCGGTGAACCCGAGCACGTCGAACAGCAGCAGCGCGGCCCGCTGGTTGCCGGGCAGTTGCTGGAGCGCGGCGACGAACGCCAACTCGACGGCCTCGTACCGCTCGTAGCGTTCGGCCGGGTCCTCCGGCGTGGGGTACGGCCCGAGCCAGGCGGTCTCGGTGTCCGGCCGGCCGTCCAGGACGACCCGGGTGCTGGCCGGTCCGAGGTCGACGGGCAGCGCGCGTCGGCCGCGCCGCTCGACGGCGTCCAGGCAGGTGCGGGTGGCGACGGTGTACAGCCAGCCGCGCAGCGAGCTGCGGCCCTCGAAGCGGTCGATGCCGCGCCAGGCCCGCAGCAGCGCCTCCTGCAGGGCGTCGTCCGCGTCGTGCGCCGAGCCGAGCATCCGGTAGCAGTGCGCGTGCAGCTCGCGGCGCAGCGGGGCCAGCAGCCGGGTGAACGCGGCGCCGTCCCCGGCCCGGGCCAGGGCCAGGTCGTCCCGTTCCGGAGAAACCTCGCTCATGGGCGACGATTCTGCCGCACCGCGCCGGTCTCCTCTTCGAACGGCTTTCCGTTCCCGAACGAAGGAGCTACCGATGACCAACCCCCCGCACACCGCCGCCTGGTTCGACCTGTCCTCCCCCGACGCGCCGCGCGCCCGCGCCTTCTACGGCGAGCTGTTCGGCTGGCCGGTGCACGTCCTGGACGGGACGTACGCGCTGGTCGGCGACGACGGCGAGGGCCGGCCGACCGGCGGCATCGGGCAGGCCGGGCCGGAGGCCCCGTACACCGGTTTCGCCGTCTACTTCCGGGTGGACGACCTGGACGCGGCCCTGGAGCGCGCCGTCGAGCTGGGCGGCGCCCGCCGGTTGGAGCCGCAGCCGGTGCAGGGCGGCGACCGCCTGGCGGTGTTCACCGACCCGGACGGCAACGCGGTCGGCCTGCTGGGCAAGTGACGCGCGGGGGCCCGGACCGTTCCCGGCCCGGGCCCCCGCCCACCAACGGCGTCAGCTCGCGGCGAGCAGCTCCAGGGTGTCGATGACCCGGTTCGAGAAGCCCCACTCGTTGTCGTACCAGGCGACCACCTTGACGTGGCGGCCGTCGACCCGGGTGAGCTCCGAGTCGAAGATCGAGGACGCCGGGTTGCCGGTGATGTCGGAGGAGACCAGCGGGTCCTCCGAGTACTCCAGCACGCCCGCCAGCCTGCCCGCCGCGGCCTCGCGGTAGGCGGCGAGCACCTCCTCGCGGGTGACGTCGCGGGCGACGGTGGTGTTCAGCTCGACGATCGAGCCGACCGGCACCGGCACCCGGATCGAGTCGCCGGACAGCTTGCCGTCCAGCTGCGGCAGCACCAGGCCGATCGCCTTGGCGGCGCCGGTGGTGGTCGGGACGATGTTGACGGCGGCGGCGCGGGCCCGGCGCGGGTCGCGGTGCGGGCCGTCCTGGAGGTTCTGCTCCTGGGTGTAGGCGTGCACGGTGGTCATGAACCCGTGCTCGATGCCCGCGAGTTCGTCGAGGACGGCGGCCAGCGGGGCGAGCGCGTTGGTGGTGCAGGAGGCGTTGGAGACGACGGTGTGCAGGGCCGGGTCGTACGCGTCGGTGTTGACGCCGTAGGCGAGGGTGACGTCGGCGCCGTCGGACGGGGCGGAGACCAGGACCTTCTTCGCGCCCGCGGTGAGGTGGGCGCGGGCGGCCTCGGCGGAGGTGAACCGGCCGGTGGACTCCAGCACGATGTCGACGCCGAGCTCGGCCCAGGGCAGGTCGGCGGGGTCGCGCTCGGCGAGGACCTTGATCCGGCGGCCGTCGACCACCAGGGTGTCGCCCTCGACGGTGACGGGGCGGCCGAGCCGGCCCGAGGTGGTGTCGTAGGCGAGCAGTCGGCCGAGCGCGGTCGGCTCGGTCAGGTCGTTGACGGCGACGACCTCCAGCTTGCTGTCGCGCTCCAGCAGGGCGCGCAGCACGTTGCGTCCGATGCGGCCGAATCCGTTGACGGCGATGCGGGTCATGGGTGGTGCCCTTCTCTGCGGCTCTTGCGCGGCGTTCCCGCCGGGTGGTGCTTCCACTGTCGCTCGCCGGGAGGGCCGGTGGCAGTGGCGCCCGTGCCACTGTTCGCAAGGATCGTGCCAGCCGTGGAAGGGCGGTCACCGGCCCCTGGTGAAGGTCCGCCGGTACTCGCTGGGCGTGGTCCCGAGGATCTGCTGGAAGTGCGCCCGCAGGTTCGCGCCGGTGCCCAGGCCGGTCTCGGCGGCGATCTGCTCGACGCTGTGCCCGGAGCGTTCCAGCAGCTCACGGGCCAGGTCGACGCGGGCCCGCAGCACCCACTGCATCGGGGTGTAGCCGGTGTCCTCGACGAAGCGGCGGGAGAAGGTGCGCGGCGAGACGGCGGCGTGCCGGGCCAGCGTCCGCACCGTCAGCGGCTCGTCCAGCCGGTGCAGCGCCCACTCGCGGGTCGCCGCGAACCGCTCGCCGACCGGCTCGGGCACGCTGCGCGGCACGTACTGCGCCTGGCCGCCGCTGCGGTACGGCGCGGCGACCAGGCGGCGCGCGGTGTGGTTGGAGGCGGCCACCCCCAGGTCGCCGCGCAGCACGTGCAGGCACAGGTCGATGCCGGACGCGGCGCCCGCCGAGGTGAGCACGCTGCCCTCGTCGACGAACAGCACGTTCTCGTCCACCCGCACCTTCGGGTACTTGGCGGCCAGCGCCCGGGTGTAGTGCCAGTGCGTGGTGGCCCGGCGGCCGTCCAGCAGGCCGGTCGCGGCCAGCGCGAACGCCCCGGTGGAGATCGCCGCCAGCCGGGCCCCGCGCGCGTGCGCGGCGCACAGCGCGGCGACCACGGCGGGCGGCGGGTCGTCCCGGTCGGGGTGCCGGTAGCCGGGGACGAACACCGACTCCGCCCACTCCAGCGCCTCCAGCCCGTGCGCCACGTGGTACGACAGGCCGTCCCCGCCCGCGACCAGCCCGGGCGCGGCCCCGCACACCCGCACCTCGTACGGCATGCTGCCGCGGGTGGAGAACACCTGCGCGGGGATCCCGACGTCGAGCGGTTTGGCGCCGTCCAGGACCAGCACGGCCACCCGGCGCAGACGAGGAGCTGACACCCCCACAGGGTAGGCGCCGTCCGTGCCGTGTCGTAGCCTCGCCGGGCAGCGTCGGAAGGGGACGGGAATGGACATCGCCGCGCACGTCACCGCGCGCACCGAGCAGTCGCCCGGCTGCCCGACCCGGCCGGTCCCGGTGGACTGGGCGGCCGTCGAGCACTGGCTCGGTCGCGAACTGCCGTCCGACTACCGGCAGTTGCTCGACGGGCACGGGCCGGTGCTGCTCGGCGACCACCTGCGGGTGCTCGGGCCGTACGTCCAGGGCGGGCGGTTCGACTACGGCGAGTGGCTGCACCGGCTGCACCGCGACGCCCGGATCGAGCTGCGCGAGCTGCACGGCGAACGGCGCCCGGCCGTCCACCCCGAGCCCGGCGGACTGCTCGCCCTCGGCGAGACCGGGGGCTCCGGCCGGCTGTTCTGGGACACCGCCGACCCCGACCCGGAGCGCTGGACGGTCGTCGTCCGGTGCGTCGACGACGGCAGCGGGGAGAGCGGCCCGCCCGGCTGGTACCGCACCGGCCTGACCCTCGGCGGCCTGCTGGAGGCCCTCACCGCCGGACGGGACGTCCCGCCGATCGGCCCGCGCCCCGCCGTCCGGGCCGCCGCCCTCCCCGGCGCCGCCCCGTGGACGCCCCCGCCGCCGCTGCCGCCCCGGCTCGACCCGGAGCAGCGCCGGTTCGCCCTGGAGACCGGCACCGGCCTCGCCGCCCTGCGCGTCCTGGTCACCCCGCCGGAGCGCCCCTACCTCGGCAGCGGCCGCACCTGGGCCTCGCTCGCCGCCGACCTCGGCACCGAACTGCCCGCCGAGTACCGGACGTTGATGGAGCTGTACGGCTCCGGCCAGTGGGGCGGCCACCTGCGCTTCCACACCCCGCTGCGCAAGGGGGGCGACGACTTCCTCGCACACGTGCGGACCACCTGCGAGGACTACCCGATCTTCCGCGAGGACTTCCCGGAGGACTACCCGCTCGCGGTCTGGCCGGAGCCCGGCGGCTTCCTGCCCTTCGCCACCGGCACCTACGGCGACGTCCTGGGCTGGCTCACCGAGGGCCCGGCCCCGGACCGCTGGCCGCTGACCGTCCTGCCCCGGCACGTCGACCAGGGCCCGCCCCTGCCGGGCGGCCTGGTCGACGTCCTGCTGGCCTGGCTGCGCCGCACCCTCCACGCCCCCGGTCTGCCCGCCTTCGACCAGGACGACGACCCGGCGGAGTACGCGGTCTTCGAACCGTTCGACGACCGCGCCCACTGGTGAGGCGCCGTCAGTAGGCGACCCCGAGGATCCGCCCGACGGTCTCCGGGTCGTCGACGGCGCGCAGCATGCAGTGCGCGACGTCCGCCCGCGAGACCTTCGACCCGCCGCGCAGGTTCTGCCCGTACGCGACCCGGTAGTCGCAGGTCAGCGGCCCGTCGGTGAGCCGGGGCGGGCGCACCACCGTCCAGTCCAGCCCGCCGGCCAGCACCACGTCCTCCATCCGGGCCAGGTCCGCGTAGTGCGCGCGCAGCACCCGCTTGATCGCCGGGGTCAGCACGTACCGCATCACCGGCCCCTCGCCCGGGTCGTGCCGCGGCGGGTGCGGCCGCTGCGGCGAGGCCACCGTGCCGATCGGCGCGGCGCTGACCACCAGCAGCCGCCGCACCCCCTCCGCCCGCATCGCCGCCGTCACGGCCCGCGTACCGGCCTCCGCGACGCCGACGCCCGCCTTCCCGACCGCCCCGAGCCCGGACAGCACCGCGTCCGCCCCCGCCACCGCCGCCCGCAGCTCGTCCGGGGAGGCGCTCGCCAGGTCCGCCCGCACCACCCGCGCGCCGCTCTCCCCGAGCTTGCCGGGGTCGCGCACCACCGCCGTCACCTCGTGCCCGCCCGCCAGCGCCTGCTCCAGCACCTGCCGTCCGATCCCTCCGGACGCGGCCACCACGGTCAGTTTCATCGCTCTCTCCTCGTCTCGCTCAGTTCTCTTCCGCAGCAACGGAGTTCACGCCCTGCAGCTTGTCCGGGTTGGTCACGAAGTAGATGTCCTCGACCTGCTCGCCGTCCGCCGCGAGGTCCAGCACCAGCACCGCGAACGGGGCCTCGCCGATGAACAGCACCGCCGACGGGTCGCCGTTGGCGGTGGCCCACCGCACCCGCACCCCCTGGGCCCGCGCGGCGTTGCCGACCAGCAGCCGGGCGACCTTCTCGCGGCCGTGCACCGGGTGCGCCCCGGCGGCCGTCGCCTTGCCGCCGCCGTCGGCCCAGAGCGTGACGTCGGGGGCGAGCAGCCGCAGCAGCGCGTCGAGGTCGCCGCCGCCGACGGCCGCCGCGAACCGTTCGGTGGCCTGCCGCCGCACCGCCGGGTCGGCCCGGTAGCGGGGGCGCCGGGCGCGGACGTGCTCGCGGGCCCGGTGGGCGAGCTGGCGGACGGCGGCGGGGGTGCGGCCGAGGATCGCGGCGGTCTCGGGGTGGCCGTACCCGAAGACCTCGTGCAGCACGAACACCGCGCGCTCCAGCGGCGTGAGCGTCTCCAGCACCACCAGCAGCGCGATCGAGACCGCCTCGGCCCGCTCGCCCGGGTCCTCCTCGGCCGGGGCCAGCAGCGGCTCGGGCAGCCAGGGCCCGAAGTAGCTCTCGCGCCGCCGGCTGATCTCGGTGCGCCGGGCCAGGGCGGTGTTCACGGCGGTGCGCACCAGGTAGGCGCGCGGGTGGAGGATCGGCCCGGCCCCGGTGGAGCGGTGCCGGTGGGACCAGGCGAGCCAGGTCTCCTGCAGCACGTCCTCGGTGTCGGCGACCGTGCCGAGCAGGTTGTAGACCATCGAGAACAGCAGTTCCCGGTGGTCGGTGAACACCTCGGTGGCCTCGTCCATCGCGCCCGTCTCCTCCGTCTTCCGCTTCCGGTTGCACCCCGAGAGTGGCGGATCCCCCGGGGTGTGACACGGAGGGCGGAGAAAAACGGCGAAAGGGGGTCCGGGCCGCCCGCGGCGGCCCGGACCCCCCGCACCCGCTGGCGGTCCGCCCCTGCGATTAAGGCCCTCCCCGGGCGGCCCGGTGTTGTGGGCCTGCCCCGCGTGCTGGGCGGT